>JBDTUA010000143.1:0-11729 GCA_040007995.1 Gemmatimonadota bacterium
GCGGGGACGACGACACCGGCACCATCGTCTCCACGGCGCCGCGCCGCCCGCGCTGCACGCGCGCCACGAGCTGGTCGAAATACGTGTACACGACCGGCGTCACGTACAGGGTGACGAGCTGCGAGAAGGCGAGGCCGCCAACAACCGCGATCCCCAGCGGGCGGCGCGACTCGGCGCCGGCGCCGGCGCCTAACGCAATCGGCAGCGTCCCGACCAGCGCGGCCATGGTCGTCATGCTGATCGGCCGGAAGCGGACCATGCACGCCTCGAATATCGCGTCGAAGGCGTTCTTGCCGTGGACGCGCTCGGCTTCCTGGGCGAAGTCGATCATCATGATGGCGTTCTTCTTCACCAGGCCGACGAGCAGGATGACGCCGACCCAGGCATAGACGCTCAATTCCGTTCCCGTCAGGAGCAACGCGAGGAAGGCGCCGAACGCAGCGAACGGGATGCCGGAGAGGATCGTGATCGGGTGGATGAAGCTCTCGTACAGGATCCCCAGCACCACGTAGATCACGAAGATCGCCACGATGAAGAGCGTCCCGAGCCCGCGCTGCGTATCCTGGAACGCCTGCGCGGCCCCGGCGAAGCCGGTCGTGATACCGTCCGGCAGTACCTGGCGCGCGGCGGCCTGCACTTCGCTCACCGCCTCTCCCAGCGACGCCCCTTCCTGCAGGTTGAACGACAGCGTCACCGAGGGGATCTGGCCGGTGTGGTTCACCAGCTGCGGCCCGATCGTCTGGTCGACGCGGGTCAGGGTGGAGAGCGGAACGAGGACGCCGGAGCGCGAGCGCACGAAGAGGAGATCGAGCGCCGAGAGATCGGTCTGGAACTCGGGAAGGAGCTCCATGATCACCCAGTACTGGTTGTTCGGCGTAAAGATCGTCGACACCTGCCGTGATCCATACGCGTTGTAGAGCGCCTGCTCGATCTGTTCAGCGGAGATCCCCAGGCGCGCCGAGCGGTCGCGGTCGAGCGTGATCGTCGCCTGCGGGTTTCGGATCTGCAGGTCGGTGGAGATGTCGGTCAGCGCGGAGAGCGTCTTCATCTTGGCCTCCATCGCCTGCGCCGCCGGATAGAGCGTTTCGAGGTCGGCACCCTGCAGCGTGTACTGGTACAGCGCCTTCGCGGTGCGTCCACCGAGCTGGATGATCGGGGTATTCTGCCAGTAGACCGAGATGCCCGGGATGTCCGACGTTTCCTTCGACAGGATGCGCACCATCTCGTCGGCGCTCGGGCGCTCCCTGCGCTCCTTGAGGCGAATCGTCAGCCGTCCCTGGTTCGACAGGCCGGTCGAGTTCCCCGATCCGGTCCCGACGTTCGACAGCACCGCCTCCACGTACGGATTCTCCCGCACGCGCTCGACGACCGCCTTCTGGTGCTGCAGCATGTCGTCGAACGAGGTCCCCTGCGCGGTCTCGGTCGAGGCGCGAATGCGACCAGTGTCCTCGCTCGGAATGAACCCCTTCGGGACGATCTGGAAGAGGAAGACGGTCGCGATCAGCGTCACCAGCGAGAAGGCCATCACCGAGCGGCGGTGTCCCATCGCCCAGCGCAACGTGCGCGCATAGAAGGCGAGCACGTGTTCGTAGCCGCGCTCGAAGGCATCGAAGAGGCGGTTGTGGATCTCCTGATCGCTGTGGTGGCCGCCCCGGAGATAGCGCGCACACAGCATCGGCGTCAGCGTGAGGGAGACGAAGCCCGAGACGAGGATGGCGGCGGCGATCGTGACGGCAAACTCGTGAAAGAGACGACCGACGATCCCGCTCATGAAGAGGAGCGGAATGAAGACCGCCGTGAGCGAGACGGTCATCGACAGGATCGTGAAACCGATCTCCTTCGCGCCGTCGAGCGCCGCCTGTCGCGGCGCCTTTCCCATCTCCTGATGGCGGACGATGTTCTCCAGCATCACGATGGCATCATCGACGACGAAGCCCACCGCCAGCGTCAACGCCATCAATGACAGGTTGTCCAGGCTGTAGTCGAGCGCCCACATCACCCCGAACGTGCCGACGAGTGACATCGGGAGCGCGAGGCTCGGGATCACGGTCGCCGAGACGTTGCGCAGGAAGAGGAAGATCACCATCACGACCAGGCAGAGCGTGAGGACGAGGGTGAACTTCACGTCCGCCACCGAGTTCCGGATCCCTTCCGAGCGATCGAAGAAGGTCTCGATCTCGACCGACGGGGGCATCTGCGCGCGCAGCGTCGGGAGGAGGGCGTTCACCGCCCCCGCCACCTGCACGGTATTGGTCCCCGGCTGCTTCTGCACGGCGAGGGTGATGGAGCGCGTGTCGTTGAACCAGGCGGCGACGCGGTTGCTCTGCACGTCGTCGAGGACACGGCCAAGGTCCTGGAGGCGCACCGGCGATCCATTGCGGTAGGCCACTACCAGGTCGGAGAACTCCTTCGCGCTGCTGAGCTGCCCGTCTGCCTTCACCGTGTAGGCCCGGTTCGGTCCCCAGAGCACGCCGGTCGGGAGGTTGGCGTTCCCCTGCTCCACCGCGTTCGCGACCTCATCGATCCCGATCCCGCGCGAGGCGAGCGCGCGTGGATCGAGCTGGATGCGGGTGGCGTACTTCTGCGACCCGAAGACGGTCACCTGGGCCACGCCGCTGATCGTCGAGATGCGCTGGCCGAGGACTGTCTGTCCGTACTCGTCGAGCGCGGAGAGCGGGAGCGACTTCGAGCGCAGGTTCAGGTAGAGGAAGGGATCGTCGGCCGGGTTGGTCTTCTGCAGCGACGGCGGGACGATCCCCGGCGGGAGCTGGCGCAGCGTCTTCGAGATCGCCGCCTGCACGTCCTGCGCGGCCGCGTCGATGTTGCGTTCCAACGAGAACTGGATGGTGATGCTCGTCCCTCCAAGGGAACTGGAGCTCACCATGTTGTCGATGCCGGCGATGGTGGTGAATTGCTTCTCGAGCGGCGTGGCGACCGACGACGCCATCGTCTCGGGGCTCGCGCCGGGGAGCGATGCCGTGACGGTGATCGTCGGATAGTCGACGTTGGGGAGGTCGCTAACCGCCAACTGCCGGTAGGCCATCGTCCCGAACGCGAGAATCGCGATCATGACCAGGGTGGTCATGACCGGTCGCTTGATGAAGAGCGCGGTGAAGTTCATGGTTTCTTCCTCACGGTATCGCCGGGCGCGGGCGCGCCTTCGCCCTTGATTTCCACCTTGGATCCCGGGGCCAGCTTCGCCTGTCCATCGATCACGATGCGCTCGCCGGCCTCGAGGCCGGTATCGACCACGGTCTTGTCGCCGATCGTGCGCCCCGCCGTCACCGGGTGCATCTGGGCGAGCCCCTTGTCATCGATGACGAAGACGAAGGTCCCGTCCTGCCCGGTCTGGATCGCCTGGCTTGGCACCAGCACCGCGCTCGCCTCGCGGAAGAGCTCGAGCTCGACGCGCACGAACTGCCCGGGCCAGAGTTGCCGCTCGTCATTAGCGAATTTCGCCTTCAGGGTGACGGTTCCTGTTGTCGTGTCGACGCCGTTGTCGAGGAAGCTCAGTGTCCCCGTCAGTGGACGACTCGCGGTCGCCGCCTGCACAGCGCGCACGGGAAGCGTTCCGCGCGCCGCATACTTCTGCACCTGGGGAAATTCCCGCTCGGCGACAGCAAAGCGCACCAGGATCGGGCGGAGCTGGTTGATGACCACCAGCGGAGGCTCGGCCCCTGGCCGTACGAGGTTGCCTTCGTGGACGAGGAGGCTCCCCGTCTTCCCGGCGATCGGAGCGCGAATGGTGGCGTTATCGAGATTGAACTTCGCAGTCTCGACGGCCGCGCGATCGGCGTCGACCACGGAGCCGAGGGCGGCCGCGTTGGCGGACGCCTGATCCGCCTGCGAACGCGTGACGTAATCCTTCTCGACGAGGGCGGCGAAGCGCGTGGCGTCGCGACGGGCATTCTCCGACTGTGCGACGTCGCGGGCAAGCACCGCCTCGGCCTGGCGGAGCGCTGCCAGGTACGGCTGCGGATCGATCGTGAAGAGCACCTGTCCGCGCTGGACATCGTCACCCTCGCGGAAGTGCACGCGCGCCAAAACGCCGCCGACCTGCGACTGCAGCGAGACCGACTGCAGCGGCTCGACGATCCCGTTCGCTGTTACGAGGTAGGGTGCCTCGCCGCGCTCCGACGTCGCGACGGTAACCGCGACCGGCGGGTGCGTGGGCACCACGGCCTTCTTGCATCCGGCGAACGCACCGCACGCCGCTACCAGCGCGGCCCAGTGGCGGACAGACGAGAGCTGGGACGACTTCATCGGGGCAATCCACCAGTGGAATCTGACGTGAATCGGAGGGCAGCAGGTCCGCCAGGCGCAAGGGAGCCGGCGTCGCGCGCGAGCTGCGCTATGGCTGCGTACCAGGCCCATCGCGCCTGCACCGACTGCGCACGCGCGTCGGCGAGGGCGCCCTGCGCCGTGAGGACATCGAGGATGTTGCCGACCCCTTCGGCGTACCGACCGCGTGCCACCTGCTCCGACTGCGTTGCGCTGGTCAGGAGTTCGACAGAGGTGGTGACGCGCTGGGTCGCCGTGCGGAGTGCGTGATACGACGTATACACCTGCGCTGCCGCCTGAAGGCGCGCCGACTCGGCACGCGCGGCCGTCGCGGCGACGTTCTCACGGGCGGTCACGATGTCGTACTGTCGCGCCCATCCGCTGAAGATCGGGATCTGGATCCCGAAGGTGAGGGCGTAAGTCTGTCCCTCGAGCGCCGAAGCATTCGAGAAGTTGCGCCCGGCCGTGGACCCCATCGTCAGGCTCGGCAGCGTGGCGGATCGGGCCACCCTGACCTGCGCTTCACCCTGACGCACCAGTGCGCGCGCGGCGGCGAGATCCGGTCGGTCACGCTCGGCGCGCTCGATCAGTGAGTCAACGCTCTCGGCGAGCGCGCGCAGTGGCGGTTGCGCGGTGTCGGGGACCACATCAAAGGGAAGATTCGCCCGCAGCCCCATGGCGAGCGCGAGGGTCGCACGCGCCCCCTGCATCGCTCCGTCTGCCGACTGCGCCGCCAGCTGAGACTGGGCCAACGCCGTGCGGGCCTGCAGGACATCGGCGATCGTGGCCAACCCGACCTCGTGGCGTCGCTCGGCGGCTGCGAGATTCCCTTGGGCCGTCTCGACGGTAGCCCGGGCGCCGGAGAGGACGCCTCTCGCGGACTGGAAGGAGAAGTACGCCTGCTGCGTTTGCAGGATCACCTCCTGAACGGTGGCATTGTGCGAGAAGTCGGCGGCGTAGAGCGCTTCGCGCGCCGCACTCGACGTCCCGCTGCGAGCGCCGAAGTCGAAGAGGAGGTACTGAAGGGAGACGGTCGGAACGAGCGTCGTGCGATTGGCGGGAAGGCGCGCCGGGTTGGCGCTGATCGCACGCGACGGTCCTCCATTGATATCGGCGGTCACGGTCGGGAAATATCGTCCGTTCGACGACCCGTAGGTCGCCGCCGCAGCGCGCGCCTGTGCCCAACTGGCGCGGGTCACCGGGCTGTTGCCGAGCGCGACGTCCACCACCTCGTTGAGCGTCAGTGCACCCATCCTTGCGGCGAGGTCTGGCGGGATCGTGGCGCCCCTCGCTGCTAGCAGGCGCTCGGGAGGCGTGAAGGGGGCATCCGCCCCTGGGGGCGGCGTCCATGCGACGCCCGGCGCACCGCTCGCTGAGGGCGCACCACCGGCTCGGCGAGTCGGCGCTGAGGCGCAGGACGTCACCAGCACGAGCGCGGCGCAGCGAAGGGACACGCGCGCCAGTGAGGGGACGGGTGAGACAGGGAGCCGCATGTGACTGCTGAGAGGGTCTGGATGCCGCGCCCCGGTGTTCCGGGCGGGTTCCGACGCCAGGAGGGCTCTGGCGTGCTACGCGAAGGAGGCGGGGAGCGTTGCCCAGCTCCCGTACCGGGGCACCTGTGGCGATCGGTCGCCCCTGCTATTGGCAAAATCCTTACAGAGCTTCTCGGCCGGGGCCGATACTCGGAGGAGCCTCCGTTCCCCGCACGTTTCGCTGCTCATCGCCGGGCAGCCGTCCGCCGCCATTCGCCGGACCCCCGTGAGTCGCCTCTCGCCATCGCAGCAGTTGAACCTCCCGTTCGAGCAACTCGCGCGCGAGCGCGCGCTCTTTCAGCGCGCGCTGCTCGCCCGGGCGATTCACTTGCGTGTCCGGATCGCCGCGGTCTGCGTGGCGATGGGGCTGATCGATGTCGCGTTCGACGTGCTGCCGGGGCGCTGGCAGCTTCTGGTCGGCGCCTCGCTGGGGATGCTGCTGGTCAACGAGCTGATCTCTCGGCTGAATCGGCGCGGTTCGGCCGACGAGCGTCACCTGTGGGGGATGCAGCTCCTCGACTCGATCATGATAGGCGTGCTCGTCGTCTCCTTCGGGCCCCAGGGCTACCTCGGCTTCCCCTTCCTGATCTTCGCGGCTACTGCTTATGCCATGGGGCACCCGCGCGCCGCGAGGATCCAGTACGTAATGGGACTCCTGATCTATCCGGTGGGGCGGGTGATCGGGCTGCACGTGTTAGGGGGTGGAGTGTCGGCGTGGCCGATCGTGATGGAGACGTTGTGTTTTGCGGCGATCGGCTGGCTGTCGATGCAAGCGCCGCTGCGCTACACCCGGCGTGTGCGGCGCGCGCGGCAGGCGCTGGCCGCGCTGGAGCGCGGCGACTTCGAGGCGCGCCTCCCGACGCGTGCGCTGGATGACGTCGGCTTTCTCGGCGTCAGCTTCAACGCCACGGCGGCGGCGATGGGGACGGCGATCCGCACGCTCGAGGACGAGGTGACGGAGCGCGCGCACGCCGAAGAGTCGATGCGCGCGGCGCGCCACGAGGCGACGCGCATGGCCGGGCGCATGGCGGCGGTCGCGGAGGCCGCGGGGGGGGTGATCGCGGCGGAGTCGGCTCCGGCGCTGCAGGAAGTCCTGCGCGAGTCGTGCGAGCACGTGCTCGACCTCCAGGAGTTCGCGCTCGCGCTGTACGACGTGCGGACGGGGTCACTGCGCACGCCTGGGGAACGGGGCGTTGAACATCCGTCGATTCCCTTCCCGGCGGATGGAGAGCTCGATCGGCTCCTTACGCATCGACGCACCGTCGTCGCGCCCGAGTGCTACACCGACTTTGCTGGCGACCTCCCCTCGGAGTCGGGAACGGTGATGCGGACGCCGGTCCTGCTCGGAATCGACGTGGTGGCGATCCTGTCGGTGCGCACCGACCGCGCAGAGGCCTACACGGCGGCAGATGTCGCCGTCTTCGAGGCGCTCGCCGCGCTGGCGGCGACGGCGTTGCGGAACATGCAGCTCGTCGACGGGTTGCGCGCCTCGCGCGAGGCGCTCTCGCACCAGGCGCATCATGACGGGCTGACCGGCCTCCCCAATCGACGCCGATTCCGCGAGCGCGTGGTGCAGGCCTTCAGCGATTCGCCGCCGGAGCAGGTGGCGCTGCTCGCGCTCGATCTCGATGGCTTCAAGTCGATCAATGACTCGCTCGGGCATGCGGCCGGCGATCGGGTGTTGCATCAGGTCGGCGAACGCCTGCTGAACGCGACGCGCGGGAGCGACCTGGTGGCGCGACTGGGGGGAGACGAGTTCGCCGTGGTGCTGTCGCACGTCCCGGACGAGGCGCACGCCGTGGTGGTGGCCGATCGCCTGCTGCGGGCGATCTCCTCGCCGTTCTCGGTCGCCAACCGTCTCGTCTCGCTCGGCACCAGTATCGGGATCGCCTTCGGCACGGCGCCGACAGAGGCTGCACCTGACGGTCCCACGCAGCGCGGAAAGATGGGCGGTCACGGTCGGGACCCGGTCGACCTCGTGCTGCACGAGGCAGACGTTGCGCTCTACCGGGCGAAGACGGCAGGAAAGTCGTGCTGGGTGATCTTCGAGGCGTCGATGCACGACGAGGAGCGCGCCCGTCGCCACCTGGAAGGGGAGATGCGGGAGGCAGTGGCCAACCACGAAATACAAGTACTCTTCCAGCCGATCCATGCGCTCGACGGCGGGGCGCTGCGCGGGGTGGAGGCGCAGTTGCGCTGGGAGCATCCGGTGCGCGGAACCATATCGCC
The DNA here is from genome assembly GCA_040007995.1 of Gemmatimonadota bacterium. Lineage (GTDB taxonomy): Bacteria > Gemmatimonadota > Gemmatimonadetes > Gemmatimonadales > Gemmatimonadaceae > SCN-70-22. Next base: position 8,043 of record JBDTUA010000143.1, read on the forward strand.
GGCCGTCTGGCTCCCACTGGCGGAAGAGACGGGGATCATCGTCGAGATCGGGCGGTGGGCGATGACCTCGGCGTGCCGGGCGGCGACCGAGTGGCAGGCCTGGCAGCGCGGCCACGACCGTACCGGCGATCCGCTGAGCGTGGCAGTCCCGGTGAGCGTGCGGCAGCTCGACGATCCCGGCTTCGTAGACGAGGTGGCGACCCTGCTCGCCGACGGCAGCCTCCCCCCGGAGACGCTGGTCGTCGAGCTGTCGGAGACGACGCTCCTGCGGGCGCCGGTCGCGGCGCGGGAGCAGCTGCAGCGGTTGCACGCCCTCGGCGTCCGCATCGCGATCGACGACTTCGGCACTGGATCGTCGTCGCTGGGGTACCTGCAGGGCTTGCCGGTGGACATGCTCAAGATCGACCGTTCCTTCACGCGCGGTGCGGCGCGCGGCGGGACGCAGACGGCGCTCGCCCGCACGATCCTCGCGTTAGGCGAGGCACTCGTCCTGGAGACGGTGGCGAAGGGGGTCGATCACGAGCAGGAGCGTGCGAGCCTGCAGGCGCTCGGTTGCGGCATGGGCCAGGGTTCGCGCTTCGCCCGCGCGATGTCGGCGGGGGAGATCATGCAGCTGGTGGAAAGCGAGTTGGGAGAAGACGAGAAGACGAGAAGACGAGAAACACCCTCGTCTTCTCGTCTTCTCGAGACTCGTCCTCTCAGTTAGAGATCGTCTTGGGATCCTTCAGCGGCTTCTTCTCTCCCTGCTTGACATAGACGTCGAGCCAGGCGGTCCAGCGGGCCCACTGGTCGAGCAGCGTCTCCTTCGTCGCGGGGCCGTGGTCCTCGTACGGGTACATGTAGAGTGAGGCAGTCTTGCCCAGCCCTTCGAGGGCGTGCATCATGCGCTCCGACGACAGCAGCGCGGTGCCGACGTTCTGGTCCTCGATCGAGTGATACATCAGGAGGGCGCCGGTCATCTTATCGGCGTCGAAGAACGGGGACATCTCGAGGTAGGTCTTCTGTCCCTCCCAGAAGTCGCGGCGCTCGTACTGGAAGCCGCTCGGTGTGAGTGAGCGGTTGTACATCCCGTCGCCGGCAATCCCCGCTTTGAAGTAGGGGGTGTGGACCAGGGCGTTCACCGTGGTGAAGGCGCCGTAACTGTGGCCGCCGATGGCGAGCTTGGTGCGGTCGATCCACCCCTGCTTGTCGAGTTCGTCGATGACCGCGATGAGGTTCTTCTGCAGGTCGGTGATGTAGTTGTCGTTCATGCGTCCCTCCTCACCGATGACCGGCGGCGAGAAGTTGGCGACCAAATAACCCTGCGTGACGAGGTACTCGATCGTGCGCGGTCCGGCCTGCGGGAAGCGGTTGATGTTTTCCGTGCGCAGCGTGCGGTCGTAGCCCGCCTGATCGGTGAACTCGAACGGATACAGCCAGAGCATCGCCGGGAGGCGCGTGCCGGCGGTGTAGTCCTGCGGCAGGGTGACGTTGACCACGAAGGTGATGCCGTCGGCCCGGGTGACAAGCACCCGCTTGCGAATGGCGTTGGTGAACTCGGGGGTGAGATCGGTATTGCTGGTGATCGGCGTGACCGTCCCGCTCCCCATCTCACGGACGAAGCTGTTGGGAATCATCGTCGGCGATTCGCGGGTGATGATCGCCTTGGTGAAGTCGTCGTCCAGCGAGGTCTCGACCGACTCGTAGACATCGCTCGCCCCTTCGAACAGGCGCGTCTTCTTCCCGGTCTTGATGTCGACCTTGTCGAGGAAGCCGTGCGGTCCCTGCTTCTCCCAGTCCTTGAAGTAGCGCGTGCCGCTGAGGAAGGCGCTGCTGCCATCACTCGAGAGCTGGACCACGTCGACGCCCCTCTTGCCGCGGCGGGTCACCAGGTCGCCGGGGTTCTGGAAGAAGGTGACCGAATCGGCGCCCGTGCCCCCGCGCCCGCCGCCACCGCCGAAGAAGCCGCCGCGGCGTCCGAGGTTGGCATTGATGCCGCGCAGGCGCCAGAGCGTGTAGCGCTTCCCGGGTTCGTCCGCGTAGACCGCGTACAGGTGCCCCAACCCGCCGGTGTTCTCGGCGACGAAGGCGATCTTCGCATCCTCGCTGAAGGCGACACCGCTGACACGCGCGTCGCTCTCGAGCAGCGTCTTCTCGCTCCCCGCCGCGAACGGCGGCGCCCAGGTCATGAGATGGTCCTTGCGACGGGGGCCGCTGGTGCCCGGGCCACGTGGGGTCTCACTCGTGTCGTAGCCCGCGGCGCGCGGCGGGGCCGGGTCCTGCTTGAGGAAGTACAAGCCGGCGCCGTTCGGGAGCCAGCCGATGTTGCGGCGCGCGGTGTCCGCGGGCTCGGTGCCCGGGGGGCCGTCGGCGACCGGGCCGTCGCCCTCGCGCAGCGGGCGCTCGGCGAGGGTGGTGATCATCTTCCCCGTCGCGTCCCACAACTCCTCTCGCTGAGCGAAGTTGGAGTACTGCACGATGTACGAGAACGGTTCGGCGAGTCGGGTGACGCGGATATACTTGCCATCGGGCGACGGGTCGATCGCCGAGACCATCGTCGGTGCGCCGAGCTTGGTCATCGCGCCGGTCTTCACATCGACCATGGCGAGCTGCCCGGTGATGTAGTACTCCATCAGGTCCTTCTCGAACGGATCGCGCAGGAGCGAGGCGTAGACGCGGGTCTTGTTCTTCTCCGAGTCCGTCAGCCGCACGAGCGGTCCGGTCTCGATGGCGGGGCGGACAGGCTCCGCCTTGCGGCCGTCGGGAACGAACACGGCGACGACCTTCGAGCCGTCGCCGCTCCACTCCGGTGAGGTGACCAGCGTGGCGAGCAGCGACGTGTTCGTCACCGGGCGCGACTTCCCGGTCGCGACGTCCGCTACATACAGTTTGGTCGCATCGACGAAGTTGGCGAGGTAGGCGACCCGGGAGCCATCGGGCGACCACGAGGCCGACGAGATCGTCGCCCCCTTCGGAGGCTCGATGGTGCGCGTTTTCCCGGTCATGGCGTCGACCAGGGCGAGCGAGGAGGCGCTCCGGTTGGTCAGGACGCGCGCGCGATTCGCCTGATAGTCCACCTGAAGGCCGGCGAAGTAGTAGTGCGGCTTGCCGAAGAGCTGCACCGACGGGAGGCCGTCGGAGATCGTCTTCAGGAAGTATTTCCGGTCGGGACTCAGGTCCGAGAGGGTGGACTGGTTCTGCCGGGGAGCGGTGACCAGCCGGGCGATCCCCGAGGGCGGGGTCACGTACGTCTCCTTGATCAGGATCTCCCGCGGCTGCCAAGTGGCGTCGCCATTCTGCTGCGCGACAAGGCCGCTGGAGCCCACGAGTAGGATCACGAGGGCCGTTGGCCACGTCGCGCGACGAATGACGGTTGAAGCGCCAGGCATGGTAACTCCGGGGATCGGGGGGAGGACATCGTAACGCACACTGCTGCTCCTCTACGCACGACCGGGGCGAAACGCGGCACCAGCTCCGCCGCCGGTCGTTTAACTTTCCTCCATGACCAGCGCCCCACCCTCCGAACTTTCTGTTCAGGTCGCCCGCCGGCGTACGTTCGCGATCATCAGTCATCCCGACGCCGGCAAGACGACGCTGACCGAAAAGCTCCTCCTGTACGGCGGGGCGATCCATCTCGCCGGGGCGGTCAAGTCGCGGCGAGCCGCGCGGCACGCCACGTCGGACTGGATGAAGCTCGAGCAGGAGCGC
>JBDTUA010000144.1:0-11706 GCA_040007995.1 Gemmatimonadota bacterium
CGTTGCCGAAGATATCGATGCGATTGATGACCGCCGGCGAGCGCTCCTCGACTTCCCACCGCAGGTCGACGTAGTGCGTAGAGTCTGCGGTCACCCGCCGCTCGACGATCGGCCGTACGTTTGCGTAGATGTAGCCTTCGGTGGCGTACGCCGAAGAGATCTTCTGCTTGGCGTCGTCCCACGCGGACTGATCGAATATCCCCTTGGGGGTCGGCGAACGACGCTTCAGGAAGTCGGTCACCCGCGACATGACGGGGCGCGACTGGTCGCCGAATGGATAGAAGCGCGCCAGGTCTTCGCTGGAGAAGTGCTTATTTCCCGTGACCTCGAACTCGCCAACCTTGTAGCGCGGTCCCTCATCGACCGCGATGTCGACGAGCGCCTTGCCGCGCTCCCGGTCGATCATCAATGTGTCGCGCGCCACGCGGAAGTCGATGAAACCGCGCTTCGCGTACAACTCCGGAATGCGTTCGGAAAGATCGCCAGCGTAGTTGTCGTCGTCAAACTCACCGCGGTGCCAGAACAGGAATCCCTCGGGACGCGTCTTCATCGCGCCCACGACATCGCCGTCCTTCACGAAGCGGTTCCCGTCGACTCGCACTCCCGAGACAGCGAGTCGCCGCCCCTCCTCGATCCGGAAAAGCAGCTTCACCGCGTCTTCGCCGATCGTGGTCGTATCGACCGAGACCCGCGCGAGGTAGTAGCCGTTCTTCTCGTACAACGAGTCGATGCGGTGAACAGACTGCGCCAGCTTCGCTGGATCAAGGGGCGCATTGTACGGGAGGTCGATCTTGTCGCGTACGCCGCGACCAGAGAGGCGATCGACCCCCTGCACATCCGTCTCGACCAGAAGCGGACGCTCGGTCACCACGATGCCGAGGACGGCGAAGTTCCGCGCCTCCTCAAAGTCGCAGACGACATCGACCCGCCCGAACTGTCCGGTCGCATACAGCGCACGAATCGCGCGCTGAACGGCCTTATAGTTGAGTTGTGTCCCGGCGATGAGTCCAGCATCGCCCAGCACATCAGCGGTGGTGACGCGCTTGTTGCCCCGGACAGAAATTGAATCCGGGGTGGTACAACGACCTTGGGTATTGGCATCCTGGGCCGACGCGCGGTGCGCGATCAGACCCAGCGCCAGGAGCGCTAACAGCTTACGCGACATAGCCGACTAATATACACAATGAGAACGACCGGGTTCAGTGTGAACCCGGTCGTTCTTTTGACACCGTAGCAACCAATTCGGCTTACGACTTGGGTGCAGAATTGCTCAGAACGCGAAATGCGAGCTTCTGGCCGTCCTCGGCCACGTCCACGTCGATCTCGTCGCCCTTCGCGAATTCGCCGATAAGGATCTTTTCGCTCAGCGGATCCTCGATGTACTTCTGGATCGCCCGCTTCAGGGGCCGGGCCCCGTACTGCTGGTCGTAGCCATTCGTGGCCAGAAATTCCGAGGCCGCGTCGCTCAGCTTCAGCGAGAGCTCGCCCTCAGACATCCGTTTCTGGACCTCCTTGAGCATGATCCCCACGATCTGGGAAATGTGCTCCTTCTGGAGGGGGTGGAAGACGATGACGTCGTCGAGCCGGTTAAGGAACTCCGGGTTGAATACGTGCTGGAGCTCCTCGCGCACCTTCTCCGCCATCCGCTCGAACGAGGCCTTGAAGTCCGGCGCCGTGAAGCCGAGCGACTTGTTCTTGGCCACATCCTTCGCCCCAACGTTCGACGTCATGATCACGACCGTGTTCTTGAAGTCGATCACTCGCCCGTAGTTGTCGGTCAGGTGCCCCTCGTCGAGGACCTGCAGCAGGATGTTGAAGACGTCAGGGTGTGCCTTTTCGATCTCGTCGAGCAGGACGACGCTGTACGGCTTCCGCCGAATCGCCTTCGTCAGCGTTCCGGAATCCTCGTACCCGACGTACCCCGGCGGCGCGCCGATCAGGCGTGACACCGAGAACTTCTCCATGTACTCGCTCATGTCGACGCGGATCAGGGCCGACGCATCCGCGAAGAGGAAGCGGGCCAGCGACCGCGCGAGCTCCGTCTTCCCGACGCCCGTGGGTCCGCAGAAGATGAATGACCCGATCGGACGCTTGGGATCCTTGAGTCCCGCGCGACTGCGACGAATAGAGCGAGAGATCGCCCGGATCGCCTCGTCCTGCGCGACAACCGACTCGTGGAGTTCGTCTTCCATGCGGAGCAGACGTGAGCTCTCCGCCTCCTGCAACCGCGTGACCGGAATGCCGGTCCAGCGACTGACGATGAAGGCAACCTCCTCTTCGCCGAGCACCGGGCGATGCGACTGCCGGCGCTTCTCCCACTCATCCTGCTTCGTGCGGATTTCGCCCTGAAGCTCGCGCTCGGTGTCGCGCAGCGCCGCGGCGCGCTCGAAGTTCTGGTCACGCACCGCCGTTTCCTTCTCGGTGTTGACCTTCTCCAGATTCTCCTTGAGCTGGGCGACCTCCGGCGGCGGCGCCTGCGCCGCCAGCCGTGCGCGCGCCCCCGCCTCGTCGATCACGTCGATCGCCTTGTCGGGGAGGAAGCGATCGGTGATGTAGCGCTCCGACAGCTTGGCCGACGAGACCAGCGTTTCGTCAGGGATCACCACCCGATGGTGGTCCTCGTACTTCTTCTTCAAGCCCTTCAGGATCTCCACCGTCTCGTCAATCGACGGCGGGTCCACGATGACCGTCTGAAAGCGGCGCTCGAGCGCTCCGTCCTTCTCGATGTACTTGCGGTACTCGTTCAGGGTCGACGCACCGACGCATTGCAGCTCGCCGCGCGCGAGCGCTGGCTTGAGCATGTTGGAAGCATCAATCGCCCCCTCGGCCGCGCCGGCACCGACGAGCGTGTGCAGCTCGTCGATGAACAGGATCACGTTCTTGTTCTGGGCAATCTCGTTCATGACGGCCTTGAGTCGTTCCTCGAACTGGCCGCGGTACTTCGTGCCGGCGATGACCGCCGCCATGTCGAGCGACAGGACGCGGTGCTCACGGAGCGCATCCGGACACTCGCCGGTCGCGATGAGTTGCGCGAGACCTTCGACGATGGCGGTCTTCCCCACGCCCGGCTCCCCGATCAGGACCGGGTTGTTCTTCTTGCGGCGCGTGAGGATCTCCATGACGCGCTCGATCTCCTTGGCCCGACCGATCGTCGGGTCGAGCTGCTGCTCGGAGGCGAGCTGCGTGAGGTCACGACAGAAGTGATCGAGCGCTGGCGTCTTGGACTTCTTCTCGCCCTTGGGCGGTGTTGCGGCTGGCGGCGTGCTTCCGGGCTGCGGCGGGTTGTTGCTGCCCTGCGGCGGCATCTCGGTGCCCAGGAGGCGCAGCGTCTCCGCGCGCGCCGCGTCGAGGTTCACCCCCGCATCGGACAGCACCTGCGCTGCGATCCCCTTCTCCTCGCGCAGCAGTCCGAGCAGCAGGTGCTCGGTCCCGACATAGGAGTGGTTCAGTTCCCGCGCCTCGCTCATCGCCAGCTCCAGCACCTTCTTCGCACGCGACGTGTAGGGGAGATCCGGCCCGGTCGTCTGAGCGGCTTTCCCCTTCTTGACCGTCTCCTCGATCTTCTGCTGGATCTCGTCCAGGTCGACGTTGAGGTTCTGCAGGACGGCTGCCGCCACTCCCTCGCCTTCGCGAATGAGCCCGAGCAGGATGTGCTCCGTTCCCACGTACTCGTGGTGCAGACGCTGCGCTTCCTCCCGCGCCATCTGGAGGACCTTTCGCACCCGCTCGGTGAAATTATAGCCGTTCATGAATCCCTCGGATCAGTTCCCGCTCTACCGTTAGGCAATCGGGTCCGACTCAGCTTCGAGCGCCTGTCGCACGTAGCGCGCGCGCGCCACGCTGGCCTCGCTCTCGGTCAACGCGCGCCCCTCGGCATATGCGAGGTGGGCGCTCTGGCAAAAGATCAGGAGCTTGTTGAGCGTATATACACTGAGCCCACTGATCAGTTTCAGCCCCACCGCCAGCCGCACGCCGCTGAGATAGTTCATCGCCTCATCGAACGTGAGGCTTCGCGCGAAGCGAAGCGTCCCGTAGGCCCGCCACAGCTTGTCCTCAATAATATACCCGGCATCCCGCCAGAGCACGCGCCGTGCCTCATGCTCCCGCTGGATCACGTGCCGCACCACTCGCACCAGATGGTCCGCCAGCTCTTCCTCCGTTCGCCCCAGTGTCGTCTGGTTGGAGATCTGGAAGAAGTTCCCCACCACCTCACTCCCCTCACCGTACAACCCCCGGTACGTCAAGCCCATCGCCTGCAGCCCCGCCAGCACCTTCGCGATCTCCTTCGTCAGCACGAGCCCCGGCAGATGGATCAGCACCGACGCCCGCATTCCCGTTCCCGTGTTCGTCGGACAAGCGGTCAGGAAGCCGAAATCCTCGTGGTAGGCGTACGGGAGCCGCCCCCCAAGCTCCCGATCCAACCGCTCCACCGCCCCCAGCGCCCCACGTACCTCAAGGCCCGAACGCAGCGACTGTAGCCGAAGGTGGTCTTCCTCGTTCACCATCACGCCTACCCCCTCTCCCAGCACGACCGCCGCACCGCCGCGTAACGGCTGAGCACTCTCCAATCCGGCGAGTTCCTTGCTCACCAGATGCCGCTCATGCAGCAATTGTCGGTCGTTAGGCGCCATCTCGTCCACTCGCAGCACCACACCGCCACGCAGACTGCTCACGTGCGGCATTGCGTCTCGTACCTGCTGTAGCACCCGGAGCCGCTCTCCTTCCCGCGCGCGTCCGGTGAAGGCATACCCCTCGACGTTCCGCGCCAGCCGGATGCGAGTCGACAGTACGACATCGGCATGCTCGCCCGAGCCGTCCAGCCACCCCATCCCCCCATCGGGAAGCAGCGTCAGGTCCAACGTCATTCCACGTCCCGGATCTTGTCGCGCAGTGTCGCCGCGACCTCGAAATCCTCGACCTCGATCGCCCGCCGCAGCCGGTCGCGGAGTTCCCCAATCGTCGTGGCCCGCTCCAGCACCTCTGGCTCCGGTGGCACATATCGCCGCCCGACGTGCTTCGCGCTCCCCTGCACCTGCCGCAGCAACTCCCGCAGGCGAGGCTCGAAGGTCGTATAGCAGCGGGAACAGCCCAGCCGCCCCGTCGTCCGAAAGTCGTCCAGCGTCATCGAACAATAGGTGCACTGCTTCGCGTCGGCGCGGGACGTCCCTGCCTGCTCCTGTACCGCCTGCAGGAATTCCCCGAGCACGTTCTTCGGCGGCGAGCTAACCGTCGTCTCGATCCCCTGCTCCGCTGCGCATTTGGTGCACAAATGGCGTTGCCGGACCTCCCCCTCGACCGCCTGGGTCAAGTGGACACTCGCGTCCTGTTCTCGGCAGACGTCACAGAGCATCAGGCTACCACTCCTCTCACATCAGTGTCGGCAAGCACCCCATCCTCCAACAGGAGGACCCGGTCCGCTCGGGCCGCCAGCGAACGATTGTGCGTCACGACAACCATGCCAATCTCGAGGTCGCGCGCCAACGCCGCCAACAAATCGTGCAGCCGTTCCGCGTTCGCGTGATCCAGATTCCCGGAAGGCTCGTCGGCGAGCAGGAGCACCGGGTCCATGGCCAGCGAGCGCGCCACCGCGGTGCGTTGCTGCTCGCCGCCGGATAACTCGGACGGTCGATGGTGCATTCTGCCGCTCAGGCCCACGAGCGAAAGCAGCTCCTCCGCTCGGCTTCGTGCCGCCCGAAGATCCCGCCCGGCGATCCGCGCGGGCATCATGACATTCTCCAGCGCCGTGAACTCTCGCAAGAGGTGATGGAACTGGAACACGAAGCCCACCTTGTGGTTGCGAATGCGCGCCAGTTCCTCGTCCGACCGCCCCTCCAGCGACTCGCCATCCACCGCGACCCGCCCCTTGTTCGGCCGATCCAAGGCCCCGAGCACATGCAGCAGTGTGCTCTTCCCCGCGCCACTCGTTCCCACCACCGCAATCATCTCGCCACGAGACACGCGTAGTTCCACACCGTTGAGTATGTGCAGAATTCCGCCATCGCCTCCGCGATAGGACTTGACGATCTCCTCAGCTGTCAGAACGAACATCCTGGATCGGCTCCAACGCGGCGGCTGTACGGAAACACGTTGACCTGAGGACACTCCCCAGACAACTAGCCCGAATGGGCGACGAAGGGTTCCCGCCAACCTTCGCCAATCGCGCTCTTACGTCCCACACGACCTCGTCCCGCTCCTCATCCCGCTCCTCGTGCCGCTACTCGTGCCGGATCGCTTCAATAGGATACAGTTTGGCCGCCTGCTGAGCCGGATACAGCGTCGCCAGTGCCGCAATAGCGACCGACGCCACGACCGTCAGCACCACGTCGGTCCACTCCGTCGCAACCGGCAGGTGGTCGATGAAGTACACCGACGGATCGAGCTTGATGAGTTTGAAGGTACCGAGCGCCACCGAGACGATAAGTCCCAGCGCCAACCCGAGCATCGTCCCCGTCAACCCTATGACGAGTCCCTGCGTGAGGAAGACCTTTCGAACGCTCCGGGCGGTCATTCCCATCGCCTTGAGAATTCCGATCTCTTTCGTCTTGTCGGCCACCACCATGGTCAGGTTGCTGACGATGTTGAATGCTGCCACCACGACGATGAGCAGCAGGATGACTCCCATCCCGAGCTTCTCCAGTTTGAGCGCCTGAAAGAGCGACGAGTTCTGCTCCTGCCAGTCCACGGTCCGGTAGGGAAAGCCGAGTCGCTCTGCCAGCGCGGGAGCGACCTCTGGAGCATTCCATCGATCGGTGGTCTTCACTTCCAGCCCGGTGACGGCAGAATCCAGTCCTGCGATGTCCTGCGCCGCGGCGAGCGAGAGGTAGATGTACGCGTTGTCGTACTCGTACATCCCGGTCTCGAAGACGCCCGTGACCTCGAAGCGGACCGGGCGTGGGACGATGCTCCCCGTGACACGGTTGACTCGCGTACCCGCGATGGTGATCACGACGATGGTGTCGCCGGGATACGCGTTGAGCTTCGCCGCCAGCAGCTTGCCGATCACCACGCCGCGCTGGAGCCCGTCGGAACTGGCGAAGCGGAAGTCCCCCTGAATGGCGTGCTCGCGGATCGTCGTGACCGCGGCCGCGTCGCGCGCCTGCGGTTCGATCCCCGCGATGTACGCCCCTTCGCTGTAGTCGTGCCCGGCGCTGATGACCCCCTGCGTCAGGACGAATGGCGCGACGGCCACCACCCCCTTTTCCGAGCGAACGCGCGCCATGATGCTGCGCCAGTCGACAATCTTGAGGTCCTCGCCATAGCTCAGGACGCGGATGTCGGGGGAACCGATCAGGATCTTTTCCCGGAGGTCGCGCTGCAATCCGTTCATCACGCCCATGACCACGATGAGCGCACTCACCCCGACGACGACTCCGCCGATCGCGATGACGCTGATGAACGACAGCAGCTTGGAGCCGCGACGGCTCCGCAGGTATCGCCAGGCGATATCGAACTCGATGGCGCTCATTCCGGACGCAGCGTAGGAAAGAGGATCACGTCGCGAATGTTGGCCGAACTGGAGAGATACATGAACAATCGATCGATGCCGATCCCCACGCCACCCATCGGCGGCATTCCGTATTCCATCGCGCGCAGGTAGTCCTCGTCCACTCCGCTCGCCTCGTCGTCTCCGTCGGCCTTCAGGCGCGCCTGTGCCTCGAAGCGCCGGCGTTGGTCGAGGGGGTCGTTGAGTTCGCTGAACGCGTTCGCCAGTTCCTTCCCCCGTGCAAAGAGTTCGAATCGCTCCGTGAGTCCGTCAACGCCGCGCTTCGGCTTTGCCAGAGGCGAGAGCTCCACAGGATAGTCGACAACGAACGTCGGGGTCTCGATGGTCGATTCGACGAGCGCCTGAAACATCTCGTCCAGCAGCTTCGGACGACTCAGCGTCTCGACCTTATGGACCCCTACTCTTTGGGCCATCTGACGCAAGTCGGCCAGCTCGACCGTCATACAGTCGGCCCCCAGTGCCCGGTTCAGCGATGGCACCCACTCGATCCGCGGAAACGGGGGCGTAAAGCTTGGAACCTCGACGAACGCCGCGTCCGTCAGCAGCAAACGCTCCTCCGCGCTCGCCGAGGCCGGGTCCAGCACACCGCGCACGGCCTGCGACGCGCGAATCAGCAGCTGCTCGACGCGTCCCATCATCACCGTGTAGTCGGCGTACGCCTCATAGAACTCCAGCATCGTGAACTCCGGATTGTGCGTCCGGTCGATGCCCTCGTTGCGGAAGTCATGCCCGAATTCGTAGACCCGATCCAGCCCGCCGACCACCAATCGCTTGAGATACAGCTCATCCGCGATGCGCAGGTAGAGCGGCATGTCGAGCGCGTTGTGATGCGTCTCGAACGGCCGCGCGGCGGCGCCGCCGTACAGCGGCTGCAGCACCGGCGTCTCCACCTCGAGATAGTTGAGCGCGTCGAGCGCGCGTCGAATCTCGGCGATCATCCGCGACCGCGCCACGAACCGACGCCGCACGTCGGCGTTCACGGCAAGGTCAGCGTAGCGCTGACGATATCGCATCTCCGGATCGGCAAAGCCCGAATGCCGAACGAGGGCGCCGTCGACGATCTCGTCCTTCCCGTAGGGCAGTGGACGGAGCGACTTGGCGAGCAGCGTTGCGCCGTCGACCTTGATCGTCGTTTCGCCGGTGCGCGTGCGAAAGAGCGCACCCGAGACACCGATCACGTCCCCGATGTCGTACAGGGCCAGCTGCGCAAAGACATCGTCGCCAAGCTCGTCGCGGCGGAAGTACAACTGGATGCGCGATGACGCGTCGGCCAGGTGTCCGAAGATCGTCTTCCCGTGCGGGCGCCAGGCGACCAGGCGACCGGCCACCGTGACGCGCGGGCCCTCGTCGACGCCCGCCGGCAGCGCCCGTAGCGCCGCCACAGTGTCGTGGGTCGCGTCGAACGCATACGCGAACGGCGGTACGCCTAACGCCTCGAGTTGCTCCAGCTTGTCGCGCCGCGCCCTGAGCACGAAGTTCAGGTCGTCGCTCACCGGGTCACCGCGGCGCCGGCGCCGTACTGCTTCAGGTAGGCCTCGATGAATTCGTCGATGTCGCCGTCCATGATCCGCTGCACATCCGGAATCTTGAGTTCGGTGCGATGGTCATTCACCATCGTGTACGGCTGGAAGACATAGCTCCGGATCTGGCTGCCGAACGACACGTCGGACTTGGTCGCGTCGAGCTTCGCCTTTGCTGCCGCCTGCTTGTCGGCTTCAATCTGGTACAGGCGGTTCTTGAGCTGCTTCATCGCCGTCGCCTTGTTCTTGAATTGCGAGCGTTCCTGCTGCGACGAGGTGACGACGCCCGATGGGATGTGCGTGAGACGCACCGCGGAGCTCGTCTTGTTCACGTGCTGTCCCCCGGCCCCGCTCGCGCGAAAGACATCCATCTTGATGTCCTCATCGCGGATCTCGATGTTGATCTCGTCGTCGACCACAGGATATACGAAGACCGAAGCAAAGCTCGTGTGCCGACGGGCATTCGAGTCGAACGGCGAAATGCGAACCAACCGATGTACCCCGGTCTCCGGGCGCAAAAACCCGAACGCGTAGTGTCCTTTGATCTCCAGCACTGCGCCCTTGATCCCGGCCTCCTCGCCGTCCGACAGGTCGAGCACCTCGATGCCGAAGCCGTGACGCTCCGCCCAGCGCATGTACATGCGCATGATCATCTGCGCCCAGTCCATCGCCTCGGTGCCGCCTGCTCCGGCCGCGATCTCGACCTGCGCGTCGCGCCAGTCGTCCGGTCCCTGGAGCAGCGACCGGAGTTCGTAGGTACGCAATGCACTCTCGATCGACGAGGTCTCGGCGTCCAGTTCCTTCGCCATCTCGGTATCGGGCTCCTCGCCAAGCAGCTCGTCGAGCTCGCACGCACTGCGCACACGTCCCTCGAGCTTCTCGAACGGTTCCAGCCACGTCTTGAGGGCCTTAACCCGCTGGACCACCTCGCGGGCCCGCTCCTGGTTGTCCCAGAAGCCGGCCCCGGTCATCTGCTCCTCGAGCGTTGTTAGGTTTTCGCGCTTGCCGGCGAGGTCAAAGATACCTCCGCAGTTCCGTCAGCCGCTCGTCGTAGCCCACGAGGGTGCGCGCCCGCTCCATGTCCGCCATTGCTTGCGTATCTCCGCCATGCCCCATGTGACGCGGGCCGCGCTCCGCCTTGGAGAACGGCCCGCCCGATATCGTGTTGCGAGGGAGGCAAATTAGCGATGGCGCGCGGCGCGTTCCACCCCGCTCAGAAGATGCGCTTACCGCCGGCGAGAATGTCATTCAGCGCTTCCTGAAAATGCGTGGTGCTTTCGGCGAACTCGCGCCCCACCTGCTCGACGTACTCCTCGTAGCTCTTCTTGATTTCTTCGCGGAAGAGCGGCTTGAGCGTGCCCGTGCGCGCCCCCTCTTCCCGCTTCTGTGGATGGTACGCCACCATGTCCGACACCAGGGCGCGCGCCAATCGGCGCGCCTTCTGGTTCGGATCGTTGGAGAGGAACGGGTTGATCGGCCGTCGCGTCGGCGCCGCAGTACTGCCCGCCGGAGGGACCGACCGCGGTGCGCTGGAGGGCGCAGGGTTCGACGTCGCTGGAACGGATGCCGGAAGCAAAGACGCAGCGGCACCCACGCGAGCGGCATCCACGGGAGCGGCAGACGCGGGCGTCGCAGCCGAAGGCGGCCGGTCGATCGGCGCGGAGGCCGCTGGCGTCAGGACGCTGGGCGACACCAGACCGCTGGCCGCAGGCGTCGCAGTCCCCGCAACCGTTCCCGGGGTAGCGGCGACCGGTGTTGACGCGGCCGGCTGCCCCGACGGCGAACTGAAGGGTGCAGCGCCGAGCGCGCGCGACGGCGGAGCAAACCGTTCATCCGTCGTCGCTCCCGCTGGGCGTGGCGGGAGAGGCGGGAGTGGCGGCGCAACCGGCGTCGCCATGCGCGGCATGTTCGCGGACCCCACGGGCGACGGCTCCGTGGACGGTGCGAGCGGTGCGCCGAAGGGAGACGTCGTCACGGGCTGATGTAGCGGGGTCCCGAAGGCCGGCGTTAGCGGCGTGTGACCGCGCGAAGGTTCGGGCGATGCCGCATGACTCTCGTGCGCGGCAGCCAAGCGGATCGGAGTCGCCGACGGCGACCGTTCGCTCCGCAGCGCTCCGTCAGCTGCAGCCGTGCCTCCTGTCGGCGGCGCGCTCCCGGTGCCGGACGGTTGGGCCGGGACCGAAACTCCGATACGCTCGATCCCGGGCGGTTGAATCGCCGGACTCACCGCCGGCGTCGCGATCCCCGTCGAACCCGCTGCCGGGGAGCCGCTTCCACCTGCGAGAAGGGAACTGGGAAAATCGTCGGCCCAGCGGACGCTCGCGCCGACCGGAATCAATCCCGCGCAGATGGAGCAGCGGGCGCGCAGGTTTGCCCCGGTGACCTTCGCGGGATCGACGCGGAAGACGGAATGGCACTCCGGACACGAGACGTTCATGACTCGTCTATCACGCTGATGGCACGAGGTGGACGTGGGGGCGTCGGGTCACCGCCTGGCTGTACGGATTCCGTTCGACGATCCACAGTATACACCGAGCCGGCGAGTGTCTTGGCATATCCCTTCATCTCGGTCGCGAGTTCGCTGACCTGCGCGGCCGACGTGAAGATCCGCCGCTCGTTCGTCACCACCCCGATCGAGAGAGTCATGAGCGGAACACGGTGGAGCTGGCCACGTCGGTCCTT
>JBDTUA010000145.1:0-11672 GCA_040007995.1 Gemmatimonadota bacterium
CGCGCATGATCCCTTTCGCTTTTCCGAGGCGTGCCTCGAGCTGCTCGCGATAGGCATCGAGTTCGATGAAGGCGCCGGCCACTCCACTGGCGACCGCGGCCCATGCGACGGCCGGCGCGACCCAGAGCAGGACGCGCGGATCGAAGGGGAAGGGGATGAGGTACTCGCGGCCGAACTTGACCTGGCTCAGGCCGTAGAGCGCGGAAACCGAGTCCGGAACGTCCTCACGGGCGAGCGCCGCCAGCGCGCGCGTGGCCGCCATCTTCATTTCCTCGTTCACCTCGGTGGCCCGCGCATCGAGCGCGCCTCTAAAGATGAAAGGAAACCCGAGTACGTTGTTGACCTGGTTCGGATAGTCCGAGCGGCCTGTCGCGACGATGGCGTCGTCGCGCACGGCCCGCACCTGCTCGGGGAGGATCTCCGGCATCGGGTTGGCGAGCGCGAAGATGATCGGGTTCGGTCCCATCGCCGCAACCATGTCCGCGGTCATCGCGCCCGCCGCCGACAGGCCGACGAAGACATCGGCGCCCGCAAGGGCCTCGAGCAGTGTGCGCGCCGGTGTGTCGTTCGCGAAGCGTGACTTGTACGGATCCATGTGGTCGGGACGACCCGACCAGATGACCCCGGCCCTGTCGCACATGATGATGTGCTCGAGCTTCACGCCCAGCCGCACGTAGTGGGTCGCCGTCGCGATCGCCGACGCCCCGGCACCGGAGAAGACCACGCGCACCTCCTCGATCTTCTTCTCCACGACGTCGAGGGCATTCAGCAGCGCCGCGCCGGAAATGATCGCCGTCCCGTGCTGGTCGTCGTGGAAGACCGGGATCTTCATCGTCTTCCGCAGCGTCTCCTCGATGTAGAAACAGTCGGGCGCCTTGATGTCCTCGAGGTTGATCCCGCCGACCGTCGGCTCCAGCAACTGGCAGAAGCGGATGACGTCATCAGGATCCTCCGAGCCGACTTCGAGATCGAAGACGTCGAGATCGGCGAACTGCTTGAAGAGATTTCCCTTCCCCTCCATCACCGGCTTGCCGGCGAGCGCGCCGATGTTTCCCAGTCCGAGCACGGCGGTGCCGTTCGTGACGACCGCCACGAGGTTCCCGCGCGCGGTGTACTTGTAGGCATCCTCGGGATTCTTCTGGATCTCGAGGCACGGCTCGGCGACGCCGGGCGAGTACGCCAGCGACAGATCGCGCGCATTGTTCAGCGGCTTCGTGGGCACGACCGCGATCTTCCCGGGCTTGGGAAGCGCGTGATAGTCGAGAGCGTCATTACGAGTCATGAATGCAATCTACGACCGGATTCTCCGAAACGTGACCGGGGGAAGTGCTGACATCGGTGTCACTTCCTAGCGGTGAGTCCCGAGGGAGTTCATGAGCGGTTTATGGTGGGGCGCTACACTGCCGACAGGGCGCGATGATGGCCATCTCCAGCAGGGGAGCAGGCGGATGACTCGATGGACAGGTGGGCGGATGGTGGGACGGATCCTGCGCGTAGGCGCCGGTGCCGGCGTCCTGCTGGTGAGCCTCGCGCTCCCCGCGCGCGGGCAGCAGCGAACGATCTCTGTGCTCGAGCGCCCCGCGCCCTCCGCGAGCGATACGGTCGACGCGACGTCGGCCGCGCCAGCCGACACCACTCGGCGGCGCCCCGTCGCGATCGAGTACAGCGACTGGTATGGACGCCGTCTCAGGATCCACCAGATCGCATCGTGGACGATGCTCCCCCTGTTCGCGGTACAGTACGCGGCGGGACAGCAGCTGATCGATAAGGGGCGCTTCGGCGCGCCGGCCTGGGCGCGGAACTCGCACGCACCGCTTGCCACCACCATTGGCGTCCTGTTCGGCGTGAATACGCTGACCGGCGGCTGGAACCTGTGGGACGCGCGGAAGGACCCGGGCGCGCGCAAATGGCGCACCGCGCACGCCGTCCTCATGCTCGTCGCCGACGCAGGTTTTGCGATCACACCGGCCTTCGTCGATAACGAATCGACCGATGCCGGCAGCTACCGATCGAATCTCAAGACGCATCGCAACGTCGCGATTGCGTCGATGAGTGTCGCGACGGTGAGCTGGCTGATGATGCTACCGCCGTTTCGCCGCGAATGACGCGCCACGCCCGGTGCACCGTCGCCGCAGTCCCGTGCGCCTCCGCGTGCTGCGCCGCCGTCTCTCGCGCGATCTTCCTCATCGCCACCCCGTCATGACCCAACGTGAACTGCCCGTTCACTCTCCCGCCTCCGACCCGTCGGGTGCGACCGACACAGGCGACGCGCGCGCGTGCGAGGGCTGCATCGGACATGCCGATCGCCGCACCTTTATCGGCAGCGTCGCGTCGGCGCTGGCCGTGCTCGCGATGGAGGGATTCTTTCCCAGGGCCTCGCAGGCGCTCCCGGTACGCGAGGTGCGACGGATTGCGACTGACGGAGCGAACGTGCTTCAGGAGGCGACGTACCCCATCCCCGCGACGGACGGTGTACAGTTCGACAAGGGCGAAGGCGTGATCATTGCCCGCCGAGCCGGCGTGGTGTACGCTTTTTCCCTGAGCTGCCCACACCAGAATACCGCCCTGCGGTGGAATGATTCCAACGCCACCTTCCAATGCCCGCGGCACAAGTCACGCTACCAGGCCGACGGGACCTTCATCTCGGGGCGCGCCACCCGCGCGATGGATCGATTCGCCCTCCGCCGGGCCGGCGAGACCGTGGTGGTGAACCTCGACTCCTTGTACGAGCAGGATACGAGCGCGGCGGCGTGGGGCGCGGCCAAGGTTACGCTCTAGCTTCCGCGTGCGGTTGCGGGAGCGCGGGCGTTGCGCCCGAGGGTCACTTGATCTCGGGGAGTGGGTACGCCTTCGCGAGCGCCGACACGTAGTCGCCGAAGAGCGACTTTGTCGTTGCGAACTCGTCCTTCACCTTGGCGCGGAAGTCCGCGTCGGTAGCGAAGTCGACGAGCATCGCCGCCATGGCCATGGCGTCGATGCGGAAGCCCGCGTGCCCGACGTCGTCGAGCAGCGCATCGCTCTCCATCTCGTACGTGTGAAAGCCGCCATTCGACGTGTAGGCGCTGAACCCGACGCCGGGAATGTCACGCGACACCGAGCCTGTCTCCTCGTATCCCTGCGGCTTCTGCGGCTCGCTCACTACCTTCGTGGCGCCATACTTCTTCAGATACGCAAAAGCGACCTCGTTGAGTGCGGCCGTCGAGATGCCGTCGCGCATCGCGCCATAGTCGTCGATCGTCACCTTCGTCCCGGTCGCGAGCGCGGCGCCGCGCGCCGCGTCGTCGATCATCGCCTTCACCTGCGCCAGGTAGACCTCGTCGGGGTAGCGGATGTAGAAGTCGGCGACGGCGCGGTCGGGGACGACATTCGGCGCCTTGCCGCCCTCGGGAATGATTCCCTGAATGCGCGTCTCCGGACGCATGTTCTTGCGCAGCCCATCGATGTTCTGGAAGAGGTGGACCACTGCGGTCAGCGCATCCCGTCCCTCCCATGCGGTCATCTGGTGGGCCGGCGCGCCGCTGAACACGTAGCGCACACCGTCGATGTTGAGGCAGCATGTGCCGAAACCCGGCGCCGCTCGCTGCGTGCTGGTCGACGAGTGCGTGCGGATGATCACGTCGGCGCCGTTGAAGACCCCTGCCTTGTGCATCACCGTCTTGGACGGCGGCGGCATCATCTCTTCGGCGGGAGTGCCATACACCGTGACAGTTCCGGCTGTCTTCGACGTGGTCAGGAACTCGGCCGTCGCGACCGCCACGGCGAGTCCGATCGGCCCCTGCGCGGAGTGCTGATCGCCGTGATAGTCGCGCTGCGTACCGCGCAGCGCGTCGTATTCGACAATAATGCCGAGGTTGGGGCCGGGCGTCCCCTTGGCATATCGGGCGACGAAGGCCGTCGGAAGCCCGGCCACGCCCATCTCGATGGTGAACCCGTGCTGTGCGAGCCAGGCGGTGAGGAGTTGGACCGAGCGCGTCTCCTTGAAGCCGACCTCGGGATGTCGCGTGATGTCGTCGGCCATCGCCTGCAGCTCGCCGTCCCACAGCGCGCGCGCCCGCGCCACCACGGCGTCGCGCTTGGCGTTAGGCGCGCCGGTCAGTCGCGCAGCGAGCGCGGCGGCGTTGATGCGCTGCTGGAGTTCCCCCTGTCGCCGCACGACGTCGCTCGCGGCCGCGCGCTGCGTGGGCGTCTCCTGCGCCAGGGCGAGGGGCGGGCGCGCAGCGGCGAGGGCGGTGGCGAGCAGCAGGACGTCGGGGCGGAGTCGCAGCATTGGCGTTGGTCAGTGGGAACGGTCGGTCGAGCAAGTGGACGACTGCGGCGATGTCCGCGCCTGCGATGGAGTATGGGCGCGCACGACGCCACGTGGCGTCACGGCGCAGGCGCATGTGCGACGGGGACTGCTGCCACGTCATCGCGACCCGTGCGACTCGTCGAGCGCATCGATTTTGGCCACGCGCGCCGCGTGGCGACCACCGGCGAAGGATGTGTCGAGAAAGGTCCGCAGGATGTCCTGCGCAAGGCGCGCCCCGATGAGCGTCCCTCCAAGCGTAAGCACGTTGGCGTTCTTGTGCTCGCGGGCGTTCGAGGCGGTCGTGACGTCGTGGCACATCGCAGCGCGCACGCCGACAACCGTGGTCGCGGCCATGCAGCTGCCGATGCCGGCGCCATCGATCACGAGGCCGAGTTCGGCGACACCCGTCGCGACCGCTCGTGCGATGGCCACCGCGAAGTCGGGATAGTCGACAGGGTCGGTGCCGAATGTCCCCAGATCGTGCACCTGCACCCCTCGCCCGCGCGACCAGGGGAGGAGCGCGTCCTTGAGCGGGACCCCTCCATGATCGGCACCGAGCGTGATACCGTGCCTGGCCGCTGCATCACGCGCCGCCGGGGTCACCACCGCCCCGGCAGCGTCGATCGCGCTGCGTCCTTCGCGGCGGGCGCGCAGCACCTCGCGTACGGTGATCAACGGACGTCGTGGCATCGTGGACAATGACAGGAAACACGCAAGCGGCGACCATGCGGTCGCTCCCGAGCCCGTGCACGTTAAACATGGGGCGTGAGCCCGGGCACGCGCGAGAGCTCCGCCAAGCTCGCGATCGTGACACGAGTGACCCGCGGCGGCCGATTCGCGTCGCGCGAGGCGATCGATTATTTCTCCAGAGATGCGTTTCACTGGCAAACGAATTCTTGCGATCGCGCGTACGCATTCTGGAATGACCACACCCTCCCGCTCGCTCCCGCCCTGGTTCAGGGCGTTTGCACTCGCCCTGCTGTTGGTGCAGGGCGTGCTGGCGGGCACGTGGGTCATGGAAGGCGTGCAGGGGATCGGATTCGGCGCCCACGTCGAGGCGCAGGGTGGCACGACGCATCACGCCCACGACGAGGCGGAATGTCCGTCGTGTGCCGGGCGCTCGATCCATGCCAGCGCCCCCCTGCTGCCGCGCGCGCTCCACGTTCGGCGCTCGCCGCACCAAGTGCGGATCGTGCAGCGGGCCATGCCTCCAGCGACCGGCGGAGTGTCGATCCACGCCTCGCGCGCCCCCCCCAGGTTGGCGGTCGGGCCGATGCTGTAGCGCGATCCCCATCGGAGGGTCGCGCGTGACATTGCGACGCCTCCTGGGGAGAGCATGCGAACGACATATATCATGGGTGCGCTGGCGCTGTGCGCCGGCGGCTTGCCTGCACAGCAACGGACCGCCGCGCTCGCGCCGGTACCGAGCGGCGACTCGTTGCGCCTCACGAGGGTGGACGCCATCGGCGCCGCGCTCAAGGCCAATCCGCAACTCGAGATCCTGAAGGAGCAGTGGCTCCAGGCACGCGCCCGCCGCGTGTCGGCCATCGCCCTTCCCGATCCGAGCCTGACGTATTCGCTCGACGACGAGCCACGGCCGTTGCAGCTGGGGAGGGCCGGATCGAAGAACGCGGAGCTCGGATTCGCGATACCGTTCCCCGACAAGCTCCGCCTGCGCGGGAACATCGCCGCGTCCGATGTCCGCTCCGCCGACTTCCGCTACACGCAGATCAAGCAGCAGGTCGCGGCCGGGGCGTCCAAGGCGTACGACGCGCTGCTGGCCACGCGGAGGCGCGGACGCGACCTCACGGAAGGGCGCGCCCTCGCCGACTCCGTCGTGCAGCGGGCGCAAGCGCGCTTCAACGCCGGCTTTGTCCCGCGCCTCGACGTCATCAAGGCACGCGTCGACCTGGCCCAGGCCGACAACGACCTGATCGCGAATTCCCGCGACCTCGCCAACGCCGAGACCGCGCTGAACCGGCTGATGGGCACGCCGTTAGGCATGCCGATCGCACAGCAGGACTCGCTCGGCATCCCGCTGGACCTGCCGAGCCTCGCGGCGCTGGAAGCGGCGGCCTACGTGTCGCGTCCCGACCTCGGAGACCTCGACGCGCAGCGAACCGGGCAGCGCGCGAACACCAGCCTGCTCAAGGAATACTGGCTGCCGGATTTCACGCTGGGAGCGACCCGCGACTACAAGGCGCCGGGGAGCCCGGGCTACAGCGCCGGCGTCGGCGTGTCGCTCCCGCTCTTCTTCTGGCAGCACACCAAGGGTGACGTCGCCGAGTCCCAGCATCGCGAGCGCGAGCTGGAGGCGACATATCGTGACTTGAGCGCTGCGGTCGGGCAGGACGTGCGTGCGGCCTACGCGTCGGCAGCGACAGCCTTGCTGCAGGCGGTCTTCATCCGCGACGAGCTCCTCCCCGCGGCCCGAGAGTCGTATCGCGCCGTCTCGGTCGCGTATTCGCTCGGCGGCGCCTCGTCGCTCGAGGTGATCGACGCGCGCCGCACCCTGCTCGACGCCCAGACCCAGTACTCCGAAGCACTCGCCAACGCCAACTCGGCACGCGCCGACCTCGAATTCGCGGTCGGTCGTCCCCTCGACTCGTTCCTCCCTGGAGGCTCCCGTGAGTAGCCGCGCCAAGTCGTCGAACCTGCTCGTCGTCGTGGCGTGTCTTGCCGCCGCCACCGCGGCGGCCTGTGCGGCGAAGCCCGATGATTCCGATCCGCGCCACGGCGTCGCAGCGCAACACGACTCCACCGGTCGCGGTGTCACCCTCAGCGACTCGCAGCGTGCGCGCCTGACAATCGTCGAGGTGGCGTCGTCTTCGT
This sequence comes from Gemmatimonadota bacterium, assembly GCA_040007995.1. Classification (GTDB taxonomy): domain Bacteria; phylum Gemmatimonadota; class Gemmatimonadetes; order Gemmatimonadales; family Gemmatimonadaceae; genus SCN-70-22. The sequence continues at coordinate 7,121 of JBDTUA010000145.1, forward strand.
ATGTCCCGCAACTCGAGGTGACGGGGAACGTTGCCTTCAATGGTGACCACTCAACGCAGGTGATCGCACAGGTGTCGGGACCGGTGACGCGCATCCTGGTGCAGCCGGGCGCGCGGGTGAAGGAAGGTGACGCGCTTGCCTACGTTTCCTCGCCCGACTTCGCGACCGCCATCGCCGACTACCGCAAGGCCGATGCGGCGTGGCGCAATGCCAAGCGCATCGCGGACCGGAACGAGCAGCTCTTCGCGGCCGACGCGCTGGCGCGAACGGACCTCGACCAGGCGCGCAGCGACCTCTCGGCGGCGGCGGCCGACCTCGAGGCATCCACGCAGCAGCTGCGAGCGTTAGGCGTGGCGCAGGCGACGATCGATGCGGTACGCGACGGGAAGGAGACCGGGGTGCTGCAAGGGACGATTCGCGCCCCATTGAGCGGGACGGTGGTGGAACGTCTCGTGACGCCGGGGATGGTGGTGGAGGCAGGGGCGACGGTGGCCTTCACCGTCGCCGACCTCTCGTCGATGTGGGTCTTCGCCAACGTCTTCGAAAGCGACCTGGCCGCGGTGGGTGCGGGAGAGCGGGCCGACATCTACACCGGCGCCTCGGTGACCCCGCTCCATGGGCGCGTCGACTACGTCGCGGCACTCGTCGACCCTGGGTCGAAGGCGACCGCGGTGCGCGTCGTCGCCACGAACACCCCGCCGCTGCTCAAGAAGGACATGCTGGTGCGCGTCGTCCTGCATGGCCTGCGTGAAACGACCGGCCTCCTGCTCCCCGATGCGGCGGTCCTGCGCGACGCCGAGAATCTCCCCTTCGTCTTCATTGCGGCTGGCGACGGGCGGTTCGTCCGCAAGCGCGTGGAACTCGGCAGTCACCTCGGCAACCGCTACGAGATTCGCTCCGGCCTCGCCATCGGCGACAAGGTCGTGGCCGACGGGGCGATCTTCGTCGACTTCTCGGAGTCGCAGTGATGAGCGACGCCAGGGATCCCGCGCCAGTGCACGAGGCGCGCGTCGAGCGGTCGTTCATTCACCGTATCGTACACGCGTCGCTCGACCAGCCGCTGCTCGTCGTCCTGCTGTCCAGCGCGGTCGTCGTCGCCGGCATCTGGTCGTTCAGCCGCCTGCCCGTTGATGCATACCCAGACTTGTCGCCCACCCGGGTGGAGCTGGTCACGCAGTGGCCGGGGCACGCCGCCGAGGAGGTGGAGCGCCTGATCACCGTGCCGCTCGAGACCGAGATGAACGGCGTCGAGCGCGTGAAGGTCGAACGATCGGTCTCACTCTATGGCCTCTCGAACATCAAGCTCACCTTCGTCGATGGGACCGACAACTACTTCGCGCGGCAGCGCGTCTTCGAGCGCATCGCTGGTGCCTCGCTCCCGGACGGCGTCGCCCCCGACGTCTCGCCGCTGTATTCGCCGAACGGGCTGATCTACCGGTACGTCCTTGAATCGCCGGATCGTTCGGCGATGGAACTGAAGATCCTGAACGATTGGGTGCTCGAGCGCGCGTTCAAGTCGGTGCCGGGCGTGGCCGATATGTCCGGACTCGGCGGCGAATCGATGGAGTACCACATCGTCGTCGACCCGATCCGCCTGGCGGGCGCCGGACTCGGCGTGGGCGACGTGAGCGATGCGCTCGGGAAGAACAATTCGAATGCTGGTGGTGGTTTCTACACGTCGGGAGGGCAGTTCTTCTACGTGCGCGGTCTGGGACGTCTCGCGACGCTCGAGGACATCGGCAACGTGGTGCTGGCCGTGCAGAACGGGACGCCAGTGACGGTGAAGGACATCGGACGCGTCGAGATCGGCCATGCACCACGGCTCGGTCAGTTCGGCTTCAACGACCGCAACGACGCCGTGGAAGGCGTCGTGCTGATGCGCACCGGCGAGCAGGCACAGACGGTGCTCAAGCGGGTGCAGGAGAAGGCGCGCGAGATGAACGAGAGCGTCCTTCCCAAGGACGTCACGCTGCACACGTACTACGATCGGAGCGACCTGATCGCGCTCACGACCAAGACGGTGGAGGAGAACCTCGTGCGGGGGATTCTCCTCGTCGTGGTCGTCCTGATCTTCTTCCTGTACGACATTCGTGCCGGCCTGATCGTCGCGGCCACAATCCCGCTCGCCCTGTTGTTCGCCTTCATTTGTCTCGACCTGAAGAACATCCCGGCCAACCTGCTCTCGATCGGGGCCATCGATTTCGGCATCCTCGTCGACGGTGGAGTGGTGATGGTGGAGAACATCTTCCGTCAGCTCGCGGAGCGACACGGCACCGAGTACTCGATCAAGACAGTCATCGCGGCCGCGGCGTCGGAGGTTGACCGTCCCATTGTGTATGCCGTGGCGGTCATCGTTGCGGGCTTCCTCCCGATCTACGTCCTGTCGGGGCCGTCGGGGAAGTTGTTCGCCCCGATGGCCGACACCACGATCTTCGCCCTCTTCGGCGCCCTCGTTCTCGCCCTCACGCTTCTGCCCGTGCTTTGCGTCTGGGTGCTGCGCGGCGGCGTGCGCGAGCGTCGCAATCCGATTTTCGAGGCGATCAAGGCCTGGTACAGCCGTGGCCTCGACTGGAGCCTCGGCCACGGACGTGGGGTGTTGCTTGGCAGCGTGCTCCTCTTCGGCGTCGCCGTGGTGCTGGCGATGCGAACCGGTGCGGAGTTCATGCCGCACCTCGACGAGGGCGCGCTCTGGGTGCGCGCCACGATGCCGTACACGATCTCGCTCGAGGAGTCGGCCAAGATCGTCCCGCAGGTCCGCGACGTCCTGCGGTCGTTTCCCGAGGTGACGGTGGTTGCCTCGGAGCATGGTCGACCGGACGATGGCGTGGACCCGACGGGCTTCTTCAACGCCGAGTTCTACGTCGGCCTCAAGCCATATGGCGACTGGGTCGGCCCGTATCATACCAAGGCCGAGCTCATCGAGCGCATCGACCGGAAGCTGTCGTCGCTCCCGGGGATCACCTTCAACTTCACGCAGCCCGCGGAGGACGCGGTCGATGAGGCGCTCACCGGTCTCAAGAGCGCGCTCGACGTGAAGCTGTTCGGGACCGACTTGACTGTCCTGCAGGAGAAGGGGACGCAGATCAAGCGCACGATCGAGGCGATTCCCGGCATTACGCACGTGACGCTGGTGCAGGAGCTCGGACAACCGACGCTCAGCATAACTCCCGACCGCGCGCGACTCGCCCGCTACGGCGTGAACGTCGATGACGTGAATGCGCTGATCGAGGCGGCGGTCGGCGGGGCGGTCGCCACGCAGGTGGTGCAGGGCGAGCGCGTCTACGACCTCGTGGTCCGGCTGTCGCCTGAGTACCGCGAGACACCCGAAGCGATCGGCAACATCCTGCTCCGGACCGGGACTGGCGGGCAGGTGCCGTTGCATGAACTGGCGACGCTCGAGGTCACGTCGGGGGCCTCGTTCATCTACCGGCAGAACAATGCGCGGTACATCGGCGTGCAGTACTCGGTGGAGGGGCGCGACCTCGCCAGCGCGGTGCGCGAAGCGCAGGACGCGGTGACCCGACAGGTCACGCTGCCGACCGGCTACCGCGTGGCGTGGGGCGGCGAATACGAGGAGTACACCAACTCGCGCTCGCAACTCCGCATCGTCCTCCCGCTGACGCTCGCCCTCATCTTCCTGATCCTCTTCTCCCTCTACGGGAACTTCAAGTTCCCGCTCATCACCCTGCTCGGCGTGGCGCTCTCCGCGCCGTTAGGCGGGTTGCTGGCGCTGACGATCACCGGGACACCGTTCTCGGTCTCGTCGAGCATCGGATTCCTCGCCCTCTTCGGAGTGTCGGTACAGACGGCGGTCGTCTTCATCTCCTATGCCAACGAGTTGCGGCTGGAAGGGCGGGAGATCCTCGAGGCGACGCGCACCGCAGCGGTCCTGCGCCTCCGCCCCATCATGATGACGGCGCTCGTTGCCGCCCTGGGCCTGCTCCCGGCGGCGCTCTCGACCGGCGTGGGCTCGGACTCGCAGAAGCCCTTCGCGATGGTCATCGTCGGCGGGCTCTTCTCCCGGCTGCTGATCAGCAGCTTCCTGATGCCGGTCCTCTACCAGATGGTCGCACGTCGGGGCGACCACCTCGAGGTATGAGGTCAGGCGCGCGCGATCGGTGGAGCGATGCAGCCAGCGGGGCCGAGGAAGCGTTGTCGCGCCCGTTGCCGGCACGCGCACGGTCGCGCGACGCCTCGGTTCGCGGGGCGAGCGCGATTGTCTGTACCGCAGCACCTCGCTAGAGTACAGGTATGCGTATGCGTCCCCTCGCCCTCCGCCTGCTTGCCGCTCTCGTCGCGGTGGTGCAGGGCTTTGCCCCAGGGGCGGCGTCACTCATCGACGCGCGTCCGGCCGCGCGCGCGGTCAGCGAACGGGCGATCGCGCACGTCGATGAGCCGGGCTCGCCGCATACGTTCGCGCATCGCGACCACTGCGTCCTGTGCAGTGCAGCCACGCACCTCGCGGCTGCGACGGTCGTTGCGGCGCCCCCGGTTGATACGCACGCGGGCGATTGGCCCGCGCGCGCGGCGAGATTCGTCGTGCACGGCGCGT
>JBDTUA010000146.1:0-11555 GCA_040007995.1 Gemmatimonadota bacterium
CTCGTCACTGCGGTGAGCGCCGGCACGACGACGATCAGCGTTACCGTCGATGGCGCCGGCCCGGCGACGTTCGTCCTCACTGTCGCGCCCCCGTCAGTCGCAACGGTCGGCATCTCCGCTCCCGACTCCGCCATCGCGGCCGGGACCTTCCTGCAGGCCACGGTCGTCGCACGGGACGCGTCCAACAACCCGCTGCCGCTCACGGGCCGGACCATTCTCTGGGCCAGCAGCGCTACCGGCGTCGCATCGATCTCCGGCACGGGGCTGATCTCGGCGACGAGTCAGGGCTCCACTACCATCAGCGTCACCGTCGACGGCGTCGGGCCCGCCGCATTCACCCTCGTAGTAGCGCCGGCATCGGTAGCGGCGGTGAGCGTCACGGCGACCGACTCCAGCATCACGACGGGGCAGACCACCCAGGCGACCGTGGTGGCGCGCGACGCGGCGAACAACGTCCTGTCGCTCAGTGGCCGCTCGGTCGTCTGGTCGAGTGGCGCGAACGGGATCGCGTCCGTGGACGCGACCGGCCTCGTGTCGGCTGTGAGCGCCGGGACCGCCATTATCAGCGTGACGGTGGACGGCATCGGCCCTGCGAGCTTCTCCCTCTCCGTCGCGCCACCGTCAGTCGCAACGGTCAGCATCGCGGCCCCGGATTCGAACGTCACCGCCGGTGACGCGTTACAGGCCAGTGTCGTCGCCCGTGACGCGAGCGGCGCCGTCCTGCCGCTGACCGGGCGCACGATCGTGTGGACGAGCAGTGCGACAGCGATCGCATCGATCACTAACGCCGGGCTGATCACCACGCTCACTCCGGGGAGCACCACGATCGGCGTCACCGTCGATGGCGTGGGACCGGCTACCTTCTCCCTGACGGTGGCGGCACCGGCGGTCGCATCGGTATCGGTTAGTGCGAACGACTCCAGCCTGACCATTGGTACGACCACACAAGCGACGGTCGTCGCCCGGGACGCCTCGAACAACGTCCTCTCGCTCGGTGGACGCGCGGTCGCGTGGAGCAGCAGCGCCACCAGCATCGCGACGATCACATCCAGCGGTGTAATCACAGGTGTAGCAGCTGGTACGACCACGATCGGCGTCACGGTCGACGGAATCGGTCCGGCGACCTTCACGCTCGACGTGAGCGCGGCACCGGTGGCGAGCGTGAGCATCAGTGCGACCGACTCGAGCCTCACGATCGGGGCGACTGCGCAGACCACCGTCGTGGCGAGGGACGCTGCGAACAACGTCCTGTCGCTCGCCGGGCACACCGTCGCGTGGTCGAGCAGTGCGACCGGAATCGCCACAATCTCTACGAGCGGGACGATCAGCGCCGTCGCGGCGGGAAGCACGACGATCGGCGTCACCGTCGACGGTATCGGCCCCGCCACCTTCACCCTGACCGTCGCTCCTCCCGCCGTCGCCTCGGTCACGATCGCGGCCCCGGACTCGAGCGTCGTCGTCGGCAGCGCGACACAAGCCGTCGTCGAGGCGCGCGATGCCGCGAACAACGTGCTGTCCCTTCCCGGACGCACCGTCGTCTGGTCGAGCAGCATCCCGTCGGTGGCCTCGGTTTCCCCTGCTGGCCTCATGACCGCGCTCAGCGCTGGAACGACGACCATCAGCGTCACCGTCGACGGCGTCGGCCCGGCCTCCCTCACCCTCACGGTTGCGTCGGCCGCCGTGGCGACCGTGAGCGTCTCGGCGCCAGACTCGAGTCTGAACGTCGGCGATGCGGTGCAAGCGACTGTCGTCGCGCGCGACGGCGCGGGGAACACCCTCTCGCTCACCGGTCGGACGATCGTCTGGTCGAGTAGCGCCGGCGGCGTGGCCAGCGTGTCCAGCACCGGTCAAGTCGGCGCCCTAACCGTCGGCAACGCGACGATCTCGGTCACGGTCGACGGCGTCGGACCGGCCTCGCTCCCGGTAAGCGTCTCGGCAATTCCGGTCGCCACGGTCAGCGTGACCACCACCGACTCGAGCCTTTCCGTCGGCGACGCCACCCAGGGAACGGTCGTCGCGCGCGACGCCAATGGGGCGATCCTGGCCCTTGCTGGTCGTACGGTGAACTGGAGCTCGAGCGCGACGGGCATCGCGACGGTGACGAGCGTTGGACTGGTGAGCGCGGTCGGGCCTGGGAGTTCCACCATCGGTGTCACGGTGGACGGCGTCGGCCCGGCGACGATTCAGGTGACCGTTGCAGCTGTCCCTGTGGCGAGCGTGACCGTCGCGGCCCCCGACTCCAGCCTAGTCATCGGTGATGTGGTGACCGCCGTCGCCGAGGCGAGGGATGCCGGCGGCAACCTGCTGTCGCTCACTGGACGAACGGTCGCGTGGACGAGTAGTGCTAGCGGAATCGCAACGGTATCGTCCACCGGAGTCATCACGGCCATCGTCGCCGGCGCGAGCAACATCGGAGTGACGGTCGATGGAATCGGACCCGCGAGCTTCCCGTTGACCGTTTCCAACATCCCGGTTGCATCCGTCACGGTCTCGGCGACCGACTCGTCCGTCGCCGTCGGCGATCCGCCTGTTCAGGCGAGCGTGCAGGCACGCGATGGCTCCGGGAATCTGCTCGCATTGACCGGACGAACCGTCGCGTGGAGCAGCGCCAACACGCTGGTCGCCACGGTGTCGTCGTCCGGAGTCGTGACCGCGATTGGGGTCGGGAGCACAACCGTCCGGGTGACCGTCGACGGCGTCGGACCTGCATCGTTCACCTTCACCGTCATCCAGGTACCAGTCGACCATGTGGACGTCGCGCCGACAACCGCGAACCTGCAGGTGGGTGAGACGCTGAGCGCGAGCGCCACGCCACGCGATGCCGCCGGCAATGCGCTCACGAACCGGGCAATCTCCTGGAGCGTCGACAATCCGAAGGCTTCCATCGCGCCGACGAGCGGCGCCTCCACCACGCTCTCGGCCCTGGACTCCGGTACGGTGGTGCTGAGCGCCCTGAGCGAAGGAAAGACCGGGACGGCGACGATCACGATTTCGCTCGTCCCGGTCGACACCGTGGAGTCCATTCCGCCGAGAGCAGCGCCTGGTGTGACGTTGCAGGCCGGTGCTGGTACAAACTCGCGGGAGATGTTCCGGGCGCGCTCGCTCACGGCCGGCAACCTCGTCGGTCGTGCCTTCGCCGTGAGCTCCAGCGCCCCTTCGCTGGCGACCGTCGCCGTTGTTGGCTCCCCCCTCACCGATACGGCAGGAAAGGGCGAGTTTGTGGTGACGCTGACGGCGGCGGCGGTGGCGGGGGATGCTGTCGACGTCAGCGTGACGATCGAGGGGAAGGTCACGGTGTGGAAGGTGGTCGTGCAGTAGGACACACATTCAGGATTCGAGGTCGTCCATGCCCCAGCTCGCACCCTCCGCTGACACGCTGCAGGCAATACTCAACGCCTTCAATGCCCACGATCTCGACGCGATCATGGGTTTCTTCGCCGACGACTGCTCGCTCGACATGCCGCGCGGGCCGGAGCCGTGGGGAGCGCGCGTCAGCGGTAAACCAGCCGTTAGGCGCGCGCTGGCGAGGCGCTTCGCGGGGCTCCCCGACGTCCAGTATCGCGAGGACCGACACTGGGTCACCGGCAACCTTGGCGTCTCCGAGTGGCTGCTCACTGGCACCACGCCGGAGGGTCGCGCGGTGCGCGTGCGTGGCTGCGATCACTGGGAGTTTCGCGACGGTCTGGTCATCCGGAAGGACTCCTACTGGAAGATCGTCGAGCCCCCTGCCTAGGCCGCGACGTCCCGCGGCGTCATTCCCGCCGCACGCAGGACCGCCGACGCCTCATCCCCCGAGAGCGTCTCGTGTTCGAGCAACGCCTTGGCCAACGCCTCCAACGCCGGCCGATGTTCGCGGAAGGTCTGCAGGACGTCGTCATACCCTGACTCGAGGATCGCGCGCACGTCGGTGTCCATGTTCGCGTGCATCGCGCCGCTCACCGGTCCGGAGTCGGGATCGAAGGTGATGAGCCCGGTCGACCGCCCCATCCCGAGCTTGTAGACCATCTGCTTCGCGATGCGCGTAGCCTGTTGCAGGTCGCTGCTTGCCCCACTGGTGACCGCTGCGCTTCCGTAGATCAGCTCCTCCGCGGCGCGCCCGCCGAGTGCCTTGCAGATCTGCCCCTCGAGATAGTGGCGCGCGTGCAGGTGCAACTCGTGGTCGGGCTGGAAGAAGGCGACCCCCATCGCCGCGCCGCGCGGCTGGATCGTCACCTTGTGCAGCGGGTCCGAGGGACAGAATACCAGGCCGGCCAGCGCGTGACCTGCTTCGTGCAATGCCACCAGGCGCTGCTCAACGCGGGAGACGACGAAGCCTTCGCGCGCGCGCCCGAGCAGGACGCGGTCCCGCGCCTCCTCCATATGCGACCACGCGACGGATGACGCGCCCGTCTTCACGGCGAGCAGCGCCGCCTCGTTGAGCAGCCCTTCCAGGTCAGCACCGCTTGCCCCTGGCATCAAGCGCGCCATGCGTCCCATCTCGACATCGGCGGCCAGCGGCATCTGCCGCTTCGAGGCGTGTAAAGACAGGATCTCCGTGCGTTCCCCAACACTCGGCAGCGCTACCGTGACCGAACGATCGAAGCGTCCCTTGCGGAGGAGCGCCGGGTCGAGGTCGGACGCACGATTCGTCGCCGCCACCACGACGATCCCCGAGGTCGCGCTGAAGCCGTCGAGCTCGACGAGGAACTGGTTGAGGGTGCGATCGTCTTCCGGGTGCCCGCCCGTGCGCCCTCGACGCCCGCCTAACGAATCGATCTCGTCGATGAAGATCACCCCGCCCCCCGCCTTGCGCGCCTTGCGGAACAGCGCCTTCACCCGCATGGTCCCGACCCCGACGAACATCCCCGAGAAATCAGGCCCCGACATCGCGAAGAAGTTGGTCCCCGCCTCCCCGGCCAGCGCCCGCGCCATCAGCGTCTTCCCGGTCCCGGGTGGTCCCTCGAGCAGGATTCCCTTCGGCACCTTGGCCCCCATCCCGACGAAGCGCTTCGAGTCACGCAGGAAATCGACCACCTCACGCAGGTCGGCGAGCGCCGCCGAGTTGCCTGCCACGTCGGCGAAGGTCGTGCGAGCGCCGGTGAACTTGCCGGTGCCGACCTCGAAGTCGCCCCCGGAACCGGGCGACTGTCGCAGATATTGCGCGTAGAGCACGAGACCAACGAGTGCTACCGCGATCAGTGTGACGACAAGCGTGATCAGCTGCGAGCGATCTGGCCGGGCGGCGGCGAAGGCCACCGCGACCCTCGACTCCGTCGCCGCCTTCACCAAAGCGCTCCCCTCCCCAGCCCCGAACTCGACTCGGAGCTCGCGCGTCCCCGCCGCGTTCGGTGTCGCCAGCCACCCCCGCAGCGCTTCGCCCGGCTGGATCACGATCGAATCCACCTGCTGTGCGGCCATCGCCGAGAGTAGGTCGCTGTAGCGCATCGCGATCGGCGACTGCGGCGATCGCGATGGCTGCAGTCGGGCGGAGACCGCGAGGACGGCGACGACGAGGAGCGCGGCGGCGGTCCAGCGAAGGGAGGGAGAACGGAAGTGTTTGAACGGAACGCGACGCATCGGCAGCCAGCAGCGAGGAGAGGAGGGTCCGCAGAACGACGGTCCAAGCGCGGCTCCCGTAACCATCGATTCGCTGATGCGATGGCTCCAATGCACTCGTCGTGACCACCCTCCCCGTGGCCGGCGCTGAGCAGGCGGGGGCAGAGAGTTCCTGTGCGTGAGGTAGGCGCGCGCCTGCAACGGCAGCCTCCACATCCACACGTTCCGTCGACACATTCCGTCGTCACATTCCGGCGACACGCACCCGGTCCCCGACGTAACGTCCGCGCACCCGGCTCGTCTCATCAGGTGATGACTGTTCCGCACCAACCAGATTTCCCGACACCGCCGCTCCCGATCCAGCTTCCTGCGCTGGATGGAACGGCTGACTTCGGCACCACCGATCCTTCCCCGTACCGCACCACTACCGAGCGCCCGCCGCACCTCGAGGACTGGGAGCTCCCTCGGGAATGGACGTGGGGGACGGACGGGGTCTGGATCGGGTACCACCGGCACACGCAGCAGGTCATTGACCCGCTCGGTCGGACGCTGTCGCTGGTGACCGCCCCTGACCCGGCGCACTGGGAGTGGCTGACGGCGGAGGCGCGGGCCCTCGGCAATCGGCGACACAAGGTCATCCCGACCACATACGTGTACTGGCCGCGCAACGAAGTCGCCCCGCGCGGCCCAGGATACGTGCGACACTGGATCGATGGGGTGTCGTTGGCGAAGCAGCTCCGGACGCGGGGACCCGACTCGATCGAGCACGCGATGACGCGCCTCCGCTCGATCGGCGCCTGCCTCGCGATGTTGCACGATCGCGACGAGACGCATGGCGCACTCAATGGGGAGGCGTCGTGGATGTCGCGCGCGGGCGAGCATTCCCTGCTGGGCTGGCAGTGGGCGCTCCCACTGGCAGCGCTCCCGCCTGGGAAGCTCCCCTCCTTGCAGTGGACGGTCGCGGCCCCGGAATGGCGCGACGCGATTGCGGCGGGCGGCATGTGGTGGCGCCCGACGCCGGCGACGGACCAGTTCCAGCTCGGCGCACTGACCATTGCTGCGCTCACCGGGGTGACGTGGAGTGACGACGGCGGCGAGGCGTTAGGCGCGCTGGACGCGGGGACGCATGTCCCGCGCTCGGTGCGCGAGGTCCTGCGCCGCGCCGTCTCGCTCGCTCCCGAGTCACGCTTCCCGTCGGTGGCGATGCTGCTCCAGCTGCTTGATCGGGCGATCGGGGGCGAGTCGTCGCTGGCCGGCCTCGCCTTCTCCACGCCGGCGCTCACGCTTGACAACGATCCGGAGAAGGCCGAGGCGCGTCAGCAGGCGCTCCTGCGCGCCGCGACGGGACTCGACTATGAACTGCTCGAGCAGCTGGGACGCGGGGCGTCAGGGTCGGTCTGGCGCGGGCGTGACCTCGCGCTTCATCGCGACGTGGCGCTCAAGGCGCTCAACCCCGAAATCGCCCTGGACCCGGCCGCGATCTCGCGCCTGCGCCGCGAGGCGCGTGTTCTGGCATCGATCGCGCACCCGCGCATCATCCCGGTGCTGGAATTCGCCGAGCGTCAGGGAGTGGCGTATTTCACGATGCCGCTCACGCCCGGGGGGTCGCTGGCCGATCGCGTAACGACGCAGGGGGCGCTACCGCTGTCCGAAGTTGGACCGGAGCTCGAGGCGTTGCTCGATGCGATCGCCACGGCGCACACGGCAGGAGTCGTGCACCGCGACGTGAAGCCGGAGAATATCCTCCTCGACCGGAGCGGGCACTGGAACCTCGCCGACTTCGGTATCGCGGCACCGCCCGGGGAGAGTGGCGCGGCCGGGACGCTCGCCTTCGCGGCCCCGGAGCAGCTGCGTGGCACGCCCCAGGACGAAGGCGTCGATCGGTTCGCCCTCACGGCGGTCGCCTTCTTCGCCCTTACGGGACATCTCCCCTTCGTGGCGCACGATCCCGAGTTGCAGCTGTGGCGCCAGGAGCAGGGGATCGACTGGGAGTCGCGCTGGGCCGCCAAGGTTCCTGGGCCGATACGCGCCTGGATTGCGCGCGGCCTCGCCTTCACGGCGAGCGAGCGCTTTCCCGACACGGCGACGATGCGCGATGCGTGGATTGCCGCGTGGAAGGCGGTGGTAGACCAGGAGACGCCGGCCGCCAACGCGCCGGCGCGAGCGAAGGACGGCGGAGGGACGCTCCGTTCATTCCTCAAGGCGTCAAAGCGACTCCTGCCGGCGCTCTCGCTCTAGCGGCCTCGCTACTTCTTTTCGTGCACCAGCGTCCCTCCCACATACACACGCTCTACCCAGCTCTTCATGGAGAGCGGCGGCCCATCCAGCACGATCACGTCGGCGTCCTTTCCGACGGTAAGTGAGCCGACCCGGTCCTGCACGCCGAGGATCCGGGCGGGTATGATGGTGACCGCCTGCAGGACCTGCTCCTCGGTCATTCCGTAGCCGGCGGCGATCCCCGCGTCGAGCAGGAGCCACTTGCTCGAGCCGGACGGCGCTAACGACCCGAAGGCGCGTGAGAAGGTGGCGATCGCCGTCGTCACCCCGCCGTTGGTCAGCGTGGCAGGAAGCGTCTCGTCGACTGGCGGATAGTCAGACTTGTCGGGGATTTCCTCATTGCTCACGTACTGGTGCGACACCTGCCCGAGGACCACGGGGACCTTCCTCGCCGACAGTTGCGCCATCTGCGACTTGGCGTTCGCCCCGCCGTCGATGATCAGGTCGAAGCCGAACTCCTCCGACAGCCCCAGCGCGTTACGGATGTCGACCGGGGCGTTGGCCTGGATGCGCGCCGGGATCTCACGGCGCAGCAGCTTGCCTAACGCTCCCTGTCCCAGGTCGCGCGGGAGGTTGGGGTTCTGCTGCCGGTTGCGCTGGTACTCCTGCGCCTTCACCAGCGCCTGACGGATCATCGCCACCTCGGCCATCCGCGTCGCTGGGTCGCGCTGCTTGGCGCTGGCGGCCTTCCTCGGCGGTTCCCCCAGGGCGATGTCGATCGCCGCCGGATCGCGCAGCGACATCGACGACAGGTTGTCGCCCGCCGTCTTCACGACGGCCCCTTGCCCGCCGATCAACGCGGCATCTGCCGGAGCGATGTACATCGTGGTCACGCCACCGCTCAGCAGCTCGTGCAATCGCAGCGGCCCCGTAGTGCCCGATCCGAAGTCACCGAAAGGATTGAACGCCTCGAAGACCCGCAACTGGGGCGATACCGGATCGGCGGCTTCGTTCATGTCGCCCTGGCCGAGCCCCAGCGAGGTCATGGCGTCGATCAAGCCCGGGAGGACGTACTTCCCTCGGGCGTCGATCACCGTCGCGCCGGCGGGAATGGAGACGTTGGTCCCGACCGCGGAAATCCTGCCGCCCTGCATGACGACGGTCGCATTGCGGAGAACGGGACCGTCCATGGGTATGACCGTCCCGCCGCGGATCGCGATGGCGCTCGCCTGCGCGATCAGTGTGGAGTCGAGCGGGGCGACCAACGATGCGGTAACTAACGCGGTCACCGTCGCACGCATGAAGTATCGGACAATGGGGTGCATGATCACTTGCCCTCCGTCGATCGATCGTAGATCACGGCGCCATCGCCCACCACCAGGTCCACTCGCGTTCGTGGTTCATACCAAGGCCCATTCATCACCACGAAGTCGGCGTCCTTCCCCACGGCGATGCTCCCCACCCGATCGGCCACACCCTGAATCTCTGCGACGTTGATGGTGATCGCCTTGAGCGCCTCATCCTCCGGAAGCCCGTAGCGCATCGCCAGCCCAGCCGACAGGCGCAACCACTTCTGGTTGATCACCGGGTGATCGGTGTGCATGGCGATCTTCACTCCGGCTTTCCACAGTTCATACGGGCCCTTCATCGCATCGTCGGTGACCCCGATCCGCGAGCCGAGCGGGAGCACGACTGCACTCACCCCCCGCTTGGCTACTTCCGCTGCCACCTTGTAGGCTTCGGTGGAGTGGTGCAGCGTGAGGTCGAAGCCGAATTCATCTTTCAGGCGCAGGAGCGTCATCACGTCGGTGGCCGAGTGCACGTGGGCGCGAACGCGAACCTTGCGGGCCAGCACTTCGGCCATGGCCTCGTATCCCAGGTCGCGCGCCGGCTGTGCGCCCTGCCGCCCGCCGTCCTCCCAGCGCTTCTGCGCCGCCACGTATTCCTGCGTCTTGATCAGGTACTGCCGGAGGTTGGCCGCCACCCCCATCGACGTGGAGGGGTAGGCGTCGCTGCGCTTCGGCCCCATGGCGAACTTCATCCCGCCCTTCTCTTTGAGCACGCGGCGCGCGAGGTCGCCGCCGAACGTCTTGATGACGATGGCCATCCCGCTCACGTTCTCGCCGCTCCCTGGGCCGGTGGTGAGGCTGGTAACACCTCCCTTCACCGCCTCCTTCCAGTCCGGATCGTCGAGATCGAGCGCGTCGATGATGCGATGCTGCGGGCCGATGATCATCGGCCGGTCGTTGAGGTCCGTCGGTCGCGCGCCGATGTGCGAGTGCTCGTCGATGAAGCCTGGGACGATCACCTTCCCCGTGGCATCGATGACTGTCGCCCCGGCGGGGACGGCGACGTTTTGCCCCACGGCAGCGATGCGTCCATCGCGCACGATGATCGTGGCATCGGTGATGGGGGCACCCGTGGCGGTGTGCACGGTCGCCCCGCGGACGGCGAGCACCTGCTGCGCCGGAATCACGGCGCTCGACAGGGCGAGGAGCGCTGTGGTGAGAGCAGTTCGCATGATCATCGTTGCCGACAGAGGAAGAGTCCGCGACAACTTGGGCCTCGGGCGAGCGAGCGCAAGGGACGGCACGACCGGCAGGATGGCCGAGTCCGCTCAACCAACGCGCAGAATCTTCTCCATCTTTCGCCCCTTCGCCAACTCGTCTACCAGCTTGTCCAGGTATCTCACCTGCTGCGTCAATGGATTTTCGATCTCTTCCACCCGATAGCCGCAGATCGCACCGGTGATCAGGTGCGCATTGGGATTCATGGTGGCGTTCTGAAAGAACTGTGCGAAGGTCACCTTCTCCTTGATGAGTTCCTGCTGGCGAGCCTCGTGGTAGCCGGTCAGCCACTCGATCACGCGAGATAGCTCTTCCTTGGTCCTCCCCTTCTTTTCGACCTTTGTCACGTAGTGAGGATGGACCGACGCGAAGGTCAGCTTTGCGATGCGTTCGTCGTGCTTGTTTGCGTCGCTCATGTCTCGTTGCTCGTGGTTCGGGAAGGAGTGTTTCAGTGAGGAGGTAAACGTATGCCGCGCCGTGGGAAGTCGCGCGACGACCGGTGGAGCTCTGCCGGCGCGACGGGACTACGACGCGGGCGGCCAGTCGCCATTCACCCGCCTGACGTCCACGATCTGTCCCAGGTGATAGGCCGCATGATCGACGGCCACGAGCACCGTGCGCAGGTACGTCTGTCCCGTGCCTAGCGGAATGGCCTGCGTCAGATCCACCGAGCCCTCCGTCGTGAAGCGCGCGAACTGCGCGCGATCCCGCTTGATCTGCGCCACGCAGTCGCTCCACGCAGCGTCGTTCGGCGGGGCCGGATCGCGTGGCCAGTAGTCGTCAGGCCACGTCAGGTTGTGCGAGTACGCGTCGTTGGTGCAGAAGTCGAGCAGGTCATGTTGCGCGAGGCGGATGTGTTCGAGCAGTTGCCAGACGGAATGCGGATATCCCGCTGGACGAGTCGCGCGCCCCTCGGCGGTCAGTCCCTTCAGCGCGTCGTCCAACGTGAGGTGCGCCTGATCCCAGTCGAGCGACGAGGCGACGATCTGTTGCCATGATTGTGCGGGCATGACGTACTCCGGCAGTTTGTCAGCAGCGCGTAAGCGTCCAGGTGGCGCATCGCCGCTGGGATGTCATGCGCTGCTCGTCCACCGGGACGGGGAAGCGCGGGGTCGATCCGGCGCAACGCCTGTGTATCTTGCAGTCCGGGATCGGAGCGAAAGCTGCGGCGTGACGGCGCGCGCGTCGAGGGCCTGCGGGATGCGCGGGCAGGACCAGGGCGGCACGAGGGGAGCA
>JBDTUA010000147.1:0-11527 GCA_040007995.1 Gemmatimonadota bacterium
GGTGATCGTGAGGAGCCCCAGGACGACGACGGTCACGGCGGTGATCTGCGGGAGGCGCGCGCGCAGGGCACCCGTGAGGCGCTGTGCGCCGTAGCCGACCCCGAGCATCACCGGCAGGGTGCCGGTCCAGAAGAGGGCCATCGTGGCCATGGCTGGCGCGACGTGCCCGGTGCCCGCTGCCGCGAAGACGAAGGCGTAGAGCCAGCCGCAGGGGAGGAGCGTGGTGAGCAGCCCGATGATCGCCGCCCGCACCACCGGCGGGCGTCCGCGCGCCCGGGCGAGGAGTGCGCCTAACGGGTTCCGTCCGGGCGGGAGTCCGTCGAGGCGCGGTAGCCGCACGCCGCGGGTGGCGAGGAGCGTCATGAGTCCCCACCCGACCATCAGCGATCCGGAAAGGATGGCGGCTCCCCGCGAGATCCCGCCCACCGCACCCAGTCGCTCCACGCCGCCGCCCGCGAGGCCGGCGAGCGCGCCGAGCGTGAGATACGAGACGAGTCGACCCAGGTTATAGGCGAGGTGCGACGCGCTCGAGGCCGCGCGCTCACCGCCGCTGGCGTAGAAGCAGACGAACGGGCCGCACATGCCCGCGCAGTGCACGCTTCCCAGCAGGGAGGCGGTGAGGAGTCCGAGGGCAAGCGTCAGCGACACGTCGCCCTAGCGGGGGAGAGCGGCGTCGAGCCGATCGCGGACCGCGAAGCGGTCGGCGCCCCGGGTCACGACGAAGCGGAGTTCCCACTCGCCCGGTCGCCGGGCGTCGAGGGGGGCGTCGTAGCGTCCGTCGCCACGGTCGGCGAGCGTCGCCGTCATCGGGTGCGAGGCGCGCGCGTTGTGCATGGCGAGCAGCTGCACGCGCGCGCCGGTCAGTGCGAGACCGGCCGAGTCCCGCAGGATGACCGAGACAGCGCCCGGAGCGCCGGGACGCCCCAGTTGCAGCGTCGGGACCAGCTGCCAGGCGAGGCGTGCACTTTCGGCGCGCAGCGCCATCTCATCGTCGAAGTGTACCGCCTTCTGGTAGTAATCCGGCTCCACCGCGAAGGCCTCGTCACGAGCGGCCACGATCGCGACGGTCACGTCGGCGATCACCACGATCGCCAGGACGGCTGCGATGCCGACGGGCCACTGCCAGCCGCGCTTCATCGTGCAGGCTCCTTGCCGACAGGTGCAATTGGGGTGGCTACCGAATCGCGCGCGTCGGCGCGGGGGCCGAGCAGTCGGTACGGATATCGTTCCGTGAAGCCGCCGCGGCCGCTGATCGTGATGGTGATCATTCGATCCCCGCCGGCGAACGCCCGCCGCGGCAGGAGGACGAAGACGCTCGTCGTCGCGTTCTCGGCGCGTGGCACCGGGAACGGATTGACCGGAATGATCACGGTTCCCTCCTCCGCGCCAGCGACCGAGATCCGGTACTGCTCGTCGGCTTCGCTGCGGTTGGCGATCTTCACCCGCACCTGGTTGGAGATCCGCCCGTCCGCTTCTTCGGTGAAGGGACGGTCGAGTGAACGCAGGAGGGTGACATCGGCGGCCGGCCTGGTGTCGAGCTGCCAGGCGAGCACCCCGAGCACGATCACGAGGGCCACCGGGTAGATGATGGTCCGCGGGCGCAGCAGGTGGCGCGCGCCCCCCTCCAGGATGTCCTGCGACGTGTAACGAATCAGCCCGACCGGCTTATTGACGGACGTCATGATCGCGTCGCAGGCATCGGCGCACTGCGTGCAATGGATGCACTCCATCTGCAGGCCATCGCGGATGTCGATGCCGGTCGGACAGGCGGCGACGCACGCGCCGCAGTCGATACAGTCACCAGCCGACGGATCGCGTGGGCGCATGCCCCGCATGCGGGGCTCGCCGCGTCCGTAGTCGTAGGCGACGACCAACGAACTCTTGTCGAGCAGGACCGACTGCCATCGGCCATAGGGGCAGGCGATCGTGCAGGTCTGCTCGCGAAAGTACGCGAAGTCGAGGAAGACGAGGACGCTGGTGACCGCCATGATGGCGAATGACGACGGGTGTTGCACCGGGGAGCGCGTCACCCAGACTTTCAGCTGCTCCACGCCGACGAAGTACGCCAGAAAGGTGTGGGCCAGGATCACGGCGAGCACTGCATAGATCGCGTACTTCGCGATGCGACGCGGGTGCAGGTGACCGCGGCCGCGGTCGATCAGGATCGAGCCCATGCGGCCGCCTTCCACCCATCGCTCAATCGGACGGAAGAGGTACTCCATCCAGACGGTCTGCGGACAGCCCCAGCCGCACCAGACCCGCCCGAAGAGCGCGGTGAAGGTGAAGACGAGGAGGACCAGGGTTCCCAGCACCAGCATGAACAGGAGCGTGTCGGTCGCGAGAAAGGTGTAGCCGAAAAAGGTGAACTCGCGGCGCACGGCGTTGAGCCAGATGCTCGGCTTGCCGTTGATCATGATATGCGGAATGGCGAGGTAGAGCACCATCAGCGCGTAGGCGACCACCCGGCGCCGCGACCACCACGCCCCCTCCGATGACTTCGGACGGATCCAGCGGCGCGATCCGTCCTCGTTCATCGTAGGGAGGACTCGTCCCTGCGCCTTCTGTACGCCGGCCGTCGTCACGGGGTGACCGGCGACCCTTCCGGCGCCTTCGGGTTGACCGGATTGCTCCCCCGGAGCGAGGCGACGTAGGCCGTGAGCGCGTTGACCTGCGCCGGCTTCAGAATCTTCCCCCAGTTAGGCATCCCCTTGGCCAGGACGCCGACGGTGATTGTCTCGTGAATCTCGACGAGCGTCCCGCCGTGGATCCAGGCGTCGTCGGCGAGGTTCGGCCCGATCAAGCCGCCACCGTCGGCCCGATGACACGACACGCAGTTGGTGGTGAAGAGCTGCTTCCCCTCGGCCAGCGCCGCGGGATCGGCAGCGAGCGCGGTGAGCTGCGCCGGACTCGGTCCCGAGTCCTCCTGTGCGTGTGCCGCCTTGAATGCGGCGACGTCGGCATTGAGGTCGGCGATGCGTCCCTTGCCGATCCCGATACCCGGCACGTTCAGGAGGTAGAGCACCGAGAAGACGAACGTGGCGTAGAACAGGTAGACCCACCAGCGCGGGAGCGGATTGTCGTACTCCTGGATCCCGTCGTAGTCGTGTTCGATCAGGTGCGATTCGTCTTGTGGGGCGGCCATGTCACTCTCCGGGCGTGCGCGGCGTTTGGGGGTGCTCGTCGTCCAGCGGCATCAACGCGTCCTTCGCGTACTGTGCGCGGAAACGCGGAGAGAAGACGCGCCAGAGGATGAGCACGAAGGCGAAGAGGAAGAGAACTAGCGCGACCTGCGCGTAGCCATCGAGGTTGGCGCCGCTCATCAGTTGTGTGAGGCTCATGGCGTCCCTCCTGCGCCCTTGGTCGCGGGAGCGGTCGACTTGATCGAGACGGCCCCCTGGCCGACCTGGATGTCGCGTCCGAGTCGCTGCAGGTAGGCGATGAGCGCCGTGACTTCCTTGGTCTCGAAGCCAGGACCACCGCCAGTCTGGGCCAGGTCGGTGCCGATGAGCACGGCCTGCGCGCGCGCCATCTCCGGTGCATGCCCGATGGCGTCGCCGTAGGGAACTCCGAGCATGGCCATCGCATCGACACGGCGCTGGATCTGCGCGAAGTCGATGTCGTCGGTCAACAAATGCTCATACGACGGCATGATCGATTTCGCGTTGACCTCACGCGGGTTCTGGAAGTGCCGGAGATGCCAGAGGTTGCTCTTGAGTCCTCCCTCGCGGGCGAGATCGGGACCGATGCGACGCGAACCGAACAGGAACGGATGGTCGTAGACCGACTCACCAGGCTTGGAGTAGTCGCCGTAGCGTTCCGTGTCGAAGCGCAGCGCACGGATCATCTGCGAATGACAGTTGAAGCATCCTTCCCTGATGTAGAGGTCTCGTCCCGCCAGTTCGAGCGGCGAGTACGGCTTGACCGAGGCGATGGTCGGGACGTTGGACTTGATGAGGAAGGTCGGGATGATCTCGAAGAGCGAGGCAACCGCCACGGCGACGAGCGTCAGCACGGAGAAGAGGACCGGCGCCCGCTCCCACGCTCGATGGAAGGTGAGATTGACGAAGCGCCCCCAGGCCGTCGTCGGCACGTCGACGTCCGGGCGCAGCGGTTCCGGGACGTAGACCTTGGTCAGCGACGGAGCCTGGATGACCGGGACCACGTACGTCGCGGGACGCGAGGCCCACGTCTTCAGGATGTTGTAGGCGAAGAGGATCACGCCCGTCAGGTACATCGTGCCGCCGACGACGCGGACCCAGTACATCGGAATCAGTCGCGCGACCGTCTCGACGAAGTCCGGGTACTGCAGGCGCCCGGTCTCGTCGAAGGCACGCCACATGAGTCCCTGCGTGACACCCGCGGAGTAGATCGCGACGATGTAGAGCACCACGCCGACGGTCCCGATCCAGAAGTGCGTGTTCATCAGCTTCTTGCTGTACAGCTCCGTCTGGAACAGGCGCGGGGCCAGCCAGTAGATCATGGCGAACGTGAGGAAACCGTTCCAGGTGAGCGCCCCCGAGTGCACGTGGGCGATCGTCCAGTCGGTGTAGTGCGACAGCGCGTTCACCGTCTTGATCGACATCATCGGCCCCTCAAACGTCGCCATGCCGTAGCCGGTGAGGGCGATGACCATGAACTTGAGGATCGGGTCGTCGGCGACCTTGTGCCACGCGCCCCGCAACGTCATGAGGCCGTTGATCATCCCGCCCCAGCTGGGCGCCCAGAGCATGACGGAGAAGAGCATGCCGATCGTCGTCGCCCATTCGGGGAGCGACGTGTAGTGCAGGTGGTGCGGACCGGCCCAGATGTACATGAAGACCAGCGACCAGAAGTGCAGGATCGACAGGCGGTAGCTGAAGATCGGCCCCTCGGCCGCCTTCGGCATGAAGTAGTACATCAGGCCGAGGAACGGCGTCGTGAGGAAGAAGGCGACGGCGTTGTGCCCGTACCACCACTGCATGAACGCATCCTGGACGCCGGCATAGATGCTGTAGCTCTTGAACGCGCCGGCGGGGATCGCGAGGTTGTTGAAAATGTGCAGGATGGCGACGGTGATAATCGACGCGAGGTAGAACCAGAGGGCCACGTAGAGGTGGCGCTCACGCCGCCGGATCAGCGTACCGATGAAGTTGACCGCGAAGATCACCCACACGACGGTGATCAGGATGTCGATCGGCCACTCGAGCTCCGCGTATTCCTTGGCCTGGGTGTAGCCGAGCGGGAGCGTGATCGCCGCCGCGACGATGATCAGCTGCCATCCCCAGAAGTGGGCGGCGCTGAGCCCGTCGGAGTACATGCGCGCCTTGCACAGGCGCTGCGTGGAGTAATAGACGCCGGTGAAGATTGCGTTGCCGGCGAAGGCGAAGATGACGGCGTTGGTGTGGAGCGGCCGTAGTCGCCCGAAGGTCAGGTAGGGGGCGAGGTTGGCGTCGGGCCATGCCATCTGCACGGCGATAATGACTCCGACCAGCATACCGACGATCCCCCAGAGGATCGTCGCGAAGAGAAACTTGCGGACAATGGCGTCATCGTAACTGAACGACTCGAGCCGGGCGGCCGCAGCGGCGGCCGATTCGGCGGGGACGCTCCGAGCTTCGCTCATGCAGGACCTCGACGAGGGCAATGAAACGGCGATGGCAGCAGCGAGTCCCCGGCGACACGCGCGCGACGAACTCGTTCACATCACGGAAATCTCGGCGTACACCGTTGGTTGTCACGTCGGGGTGGGTCCCTCCCTGTGTCAGGGAATGCCTGACGTGAACGGGCGGGCGTCACGATTACCGGCGCGGGACCGAGTCGTCGCGGAGTGGGGTGGAAGCTGCGCGTGAGCGCCGCTGCAGCGGGGCGCCGCCGTGCTCGGGCGCCGCCGTGTCCCGGCGCAACGGCGCGCGATTCCCGTTAGGGTTGCACGGCAGTGGGCAGGAGCACGAAGCGCGCGTAGTGGGCCACGTCGAGGAAGTCCTGCGCCGCACGTTGCAGCTGCGCGGCGGTCAGGCCATGAATCAGCTGGTCGTATGTCAGCAGCCCGCGGGGATCCTCGCCGCTCTCCAGCCGGCCGGCAAGGTTCGCCAGCCAGTAGCTGTTCTCCCGCTGATTCACCTCGAATGACCGCTGCTGCTGTTCGCGCACCTTTTGCACGTCGGCGTCGCTGATCACGCCGGCCTTGGTGGAGTCGATCACGGCCAGCACGGTGCGGAAGAGCGAGTCAGCGCGTCCCGGCGCCGAGCCGAACTGGATGGTGACGGAGTACTCCGCCTGCGGGCGCTGGCTCGCCTGGCCGCCGACGTTGACGGAATAGGTGCCGCCCAGCGCCTCACGCAGGTTGTCGAGCAGGCGCATCTCGAGGTACTCGCTGAGGGAGCGCAGCGCGTAGCGTGTCGCCGGGGTGTACGGCGCGTCGCCTGAGAAGACGACGATGCTCGACGCCTTCGGTTCGACGCCCTTGCGCACGGTCTTCTCGATCACGCCCGCGGGCGGGCGAATCCCCACGTCGCGCCACGTCTCGTTGCGATGCGTGGCCGGGAGCGTCGCCAGCCACTGCTCCACCAGGGGCCGCATCTGCTCCAACGAGAAGCTGCCGACGAAGACGAAGGTGAAGTCGGAGGCGTCCGCGAAGCGATCGTGGTAGATCTCCAGGGCGCGGTCGTACGATGCACGATCCAGCAGCGCCTGCGTGATCGGCTGGGCGCGCGGATGATGCTGCGCCATCGTCAGGAGGATCGTGTCCGAAAAGACGGCGTCGGGCGAGTTCGCACGGTTGGCGAAGAAGGGGGCGATCTGCGCCTTGAAGGCGAGAAACGCGCTTGTGTCGCGCCGCGGCGCGGTGAAGCGCAGGTACGCGAGTTGGAAGAGCGTTTCCAGGTCCTTCGTCGAGGCGCCGCCGCTGATCCCCTCTTCGAGCACGTCGACATACGCGTTGGCTCGCGCCTGCTTCCCCGTGAGCTTCTTGCCGAGCGACGTGAGGTCGAAGTCGCCCAGCCCTCCGCGCTCGACCACGGTGGTGGCGAGTATGGCGGACGGGTAGTCGGCGTCGCTCACCAGGCTCGACCCTCCAGGGCTCCACGCGCGCATCATGACCTCGTCGGCCTTGAAGTCAGTCGGCTTGAGGACCACACGCGCTCCGTTCGAGAGCGTCCAGGTCGTGACCCCGAGTTCGGTGGTGGTGCTCTCGGCGACGATATGCCCCGGTGGCGGCACGTTCGCCACGAGGGCGGCCGTGGAAACTGTCTCCGTGTAGGGTTCGACCGCCGCCGCATTGGCCGCGCGGAACGTGGCCAGCACGGCGGCTTTGCTCGGCACGCTGGCGCTGTCCTTGGTTGGCGCCGAGATCGCGACGACGCGGTTCTGGTCAGTGATCCACTGTCGGGCGAGCGCATTCACCTCGCCGACGGTGACGCCGGGGAGCAGGCGTTGCACCTCGGCGTACTCCCACGCGATGCCGGGCGCGGCGTCGCCCGTCAGGAACTGGTCGACGTACTCCTCCACGTAGCTGGCCGACTCGGTCTTGTCACGCTCGGCGTTTGCGCTCTCGTACGAGCGCAGGATCGCGGTTCGTGCCCGGTCCAGTTCCGACTCGAGGAAGCCGTGCTGGTCGACTCGGCGGGCTTCGATCAACACCGCACGGAGCGCGTCGAGCAGCGCTCCATCTTTCGCCGCGGCTTGCAGCTGATAGACGTCGGTTGAGCGGACGAAGCTACCGTAAGCGGAGCCGGCGAAGGCGAAGGGAGCGTCAGGGCGTCGCGTAATCTCGGTGAGGCGCTGGTTCAGCATCAGGTTGTACAGGCGGCCCACGACTGAGCGTCGGTAGTCGGCCACGGTATGCAGCGACTGCGCCGGGTGCTTGTACAGCACTTCGACGCTGCCGTATTGCAGCTCCGGGTCGGTGGCGATGCTCACGAGGGTGGAGTCGTTAGGCGGCACGGCGATCGACGGTCGCGCTCGGGCGCGCGCGGGGGCGGTCATGCCTGAGAAGTGCTGCCGGATGAGCGCGACGAGGCGCGCCGGATCTACGTCGCCGACGGCGACGACCGCCATGTTGTCCGGGCGATACCACTCGTGATAGAAGCGCTTGAGCGCCGCGGGGTTCGCGCCGCGGATGACCTCCGGGAGACCGATCGGGAGACGATCGGCGTACTTGGAGCCGGCGAAGATCACCGGGAACTGCTTGTCGCGGATGCGGGTGTCGGCGCCGAGGCCGCCGCGCCACTCCTCGAGTACGACGCCGCGCTCGCCGACTACGTCGCTTGAGTCGAAGAGGACGCCACCTGCCCAGTCCTCAAGGATGTCGAACGAACGATCGAGGAGTCCGGGCTTGTCGGTGGGAACGGGAAGGATGTAGACGGTCTCGTCGAATCCGGTGTACGCGTTCAGGTCCGCGCCGACCTTCACCCCGATCGATTCGAGGTAGGAGACGATGTCATTTTTCTTGAAGCGGCGCGTACCGTTGAACAGCATGTGCTCGGTGAAGTGCGCCAATCCGCGCTGGTCGGCGTCTTCCAGTACCGAGCCGGCGTTGACCACGAGACGGAGCTCGACGCGCTGCTCGGGGCGGGCGTTTCGGCGCACGTAATATCGCAGCCCGTTCGGCAGCCGTCCGGAACGCACCGCGGAATCGGCGGGAATTGGCACCGGCGCCGTGGAGTCTCGACCGGCCATGGTCGGGACCGGACGCTGAGCCGTGGCGACGACCGGCACGGCGACCGGCACCATGCCCGCGGCGAGCAGCGCCAGACTGGGGAGGGTGCGCAGCGCGCGGAAGAACGGGCGGATCGGCATGCAGACTCCAGGAAAGTGCGGGGACCACGTCGTGAGGCGAGCGCGGCCTCAAAATCGGGCGGGCAGCGTCGACTCCCTGATACCCTCAGAGCTCAATCCCGTGGCAAGTGACGCTCGCGCTCGCCGAAAAATAGGCGAAGGCGGCGCCAGATGGCGGGGCGGTGGGGCAACGCGCTGGAACCGGGGCGCCATTCGATAGCTTTCGGAGAGGAACCGCCGAACGCCTTCGCCCCGTGAACCCACCACCACTGCTGCGCGTCACCCCGTCGGGCCTGTACTGCGAGGCCGGCGACTTCTTCATCGATCCGTGGCGCCCGGTCGCGCGGGCCGTAATCACGCACGCACACTCCGACCACGCGCGCGCGGGGAGCGATGCCTATCTGGCCGCACAGGAAGGGCTCTCGCTGCTTCGCCACCGCCTCGGAGCGGACATCCCGGCCGAAGGGGTGGCGTGGGGCGAACGCCGGCGACTCGGCGACGTCGACGTAAGCTTGCACCCGGCGGGACACATCCGCGGGTCGGCGCAGGTGCGCGTCGCGCGGGGCGGCGACGTGTGGGTGGTGACAGGCGACTACAAGCGCGCGGCCGATCCGACGTGCACGCCATTCGAGGTCGTGCGCTGCCAGACGTTGATCACCGAGGCGACGTTCGCCCTGCCCGTCTATCGATGGCCGGCGACGCAGGCTGTCGTCGGCGACATTGTCGACTGGATTGAGCAGTGCCGCCGCGAGAGCCGAACCGCGGTGCTCTTCACCTACACGCTCGGGAAGGCCCAGCGATTGCTCGCCGAGATCGGTGCGTGCACCGATGTCCCGATCCTGGTGCACGGTGGTATCGAGCCGCTCAATGTCCTGTACCGTGCGGCGGGGGTCTGGCTCCCTCCGACCGGACTGGTGAGCGACGTGCCGAGCCGTGAGAAGATCGAGGGGGCGCTCGTGCTGGCCCCACCTTCGGCGAACATCCCCGGCTGGATGCGCCGCTTCCGCGATCCGGACACCGCCTTCGCTTCCGGCTGGATGCAACTGCGCGGGACGCGCCGGCGGCGCGCGCTCGATCGCGGCTTTGCGATCTCCGACCACGCCGACTGGCCGGCGCTCCTGCAGACGATCGACGAGACCGGAGCAGAGCGCGTCTTGGCGACCCATGGCGACTCGGCGGCGCTGGTGCGGCTCCTCACCGAACGCGGCCTCGATGCGGCAGCGCTCGTGACGGAGTTCACGGGAGAAGACGCCGAATGACCGCCGGCGGCCTTGCATCGTTTGTCGCCATGTACGTCGAGCTCGATCGAACGACCGCGACCGGGGCGAAGCTCGGAGCGCTGCAGCGGTACTTCTCGGAGATTCCGCCGCTGGACGCCGTGTGGGCCATCCAGTTCCTGACCGGTCGGCAGGGGCGACGCCCGATCGCTACTCGCCACCTGCGAAGTTGGGCGGCCGACTTCACCGGGCTCCCCGAGTGGTTGATCGAGGCCTCCTACCACGCGGTCGGCGACCTGGCCGAGACGCTCGCGCTCCTCTGTGCCCGCGGGGAAGGGGGCGCCGTGACGTCGCTGTCGCTCGCCGACTTCGCGGAACGCGAAATCGACGCGCTGCGGCACGAGCCGGAGCAGGCGCAACGCTCGCGCGTGGAGGGATGGTGGCGGGCCTTCGATGCGCCGGCCTGTCTCGTCGTGCACAAGCTGCTCACCGGCGGCTTTCGTGTCGGCGTCTCGGCCACGCTGGTGGCGCGCGCCCTCGCCGGGGCGATCGGTCGCGAGCCGGCGCAGGTGGCGCACCGTCTGATGGGGAACTGGGCCCCCGACGCGGCGTTCGCGGCCCGTCTCTTCGCCGCGCAGGACGACGCCTCGGATCGGTCCCGCCCCTATCCGTTCTACCTCGCCTCACCGCTCGAGGGTGAGATCGCCGCGTTAGGCGATCCGCGCGACTGGCTGACCGAGTGGAAGTGGGACGGCATCCGCGCGCAGCTGCTGGTGCGCGGCGGGGAGGTCTATCTGTGGTCGCGTGGCGAGGAGCTGATCACCGAGCGATTCCCGGAGATCGCGATGGCGGCGCGGGCACTCCCCTCGGGGACGGTGATCGACGGCGAGCTCGTTCCCTGGCGCGATGGCCGCGTCCTCCCCTTCGGGGTCCTGCAGACGCGCATCGGGCGCACGAACCTCACCGCGCGCGCGCTGCGGGATGCTCCGGTGGTCCTGCTCGCCTTTGACCTGCTGGAGCGTGACGGGGAGGACGAGCGCGATGCGCCGCAGCACGAACGGCGCGCGGCACTCGAGGCGCTCCTGGCGCCACTTCCGTCCAACGGGGCATTGCAGCTTTCGCCGATGGTGGAAATCGAGACGTGGGAGGCGCTCGGGGCGCTGCGCGCGGGCTCGCGTGAGCGCGGGGTGGAAGGGCTGATGCTCAAGGCGGTTCGAGGGCCGTATCGGGTTGGTCGTCCACGGGGGGAGTGGTGGAAGTGGAAGATCGAACCCTACACCGTCGATGCAGTGCTGGTCAACGCGCAGGTCGGGCACGGGCGGCGCGCCTCGCTGTATACCGACTACACCTTCGCCGTTCACGAAGGCGACCAGCTCGTCCCGGTGGCCAAGGCGTACTCCGGGCTGACGGACGATGAGATCCGGCGACTCGACGCGTGGATCCGCGCCAACACACTGCAGCGCTTCGGGCCCGTGCGGGCGGTGACGCCGCACCACGTCTTCGAGCTGGGATTCGAGGGAATCCAGGCGTCCTCGCGCCACAAGTCGGGCGTCGCG
>JBDTUA010000148.1:0-11524 GCA_040007995.1 Gemmatimonadota bacterium
CGTCTCCCGTCCCCAGGTGCCCCATGCCCGATTCCGCTCCGACCTACCGCGGCCGCTTCGTCTGGTTCGATCTCAATACCACCGACCAGAAGGCGGCGCAGACGTTCTACACATCCGTTGCCGGCTGGGGGATCGACCAGTGGGACATGGGGGGAGGTGGATCGCCCTACTACATGTGGACCGTCGATGGGACGACCATCGGCGGGATGCGCGAGTTGCCTCCCGCGGCGACCGCCCAGGGGGCACATCCGCACTGGCTGGGCTACATCGCCACCGAGGATGTCGACGCCACCGTTGCGCAGGCGGAGTCGATCGGGGCCAAGGTGATGGTGGCGCCGATGGCCATCCCTACCGTGGGCAAGTTCGCCGTCCTTACCGATCCCTACGGCACCGTCTTCGCCGCCTTCACACCGGAGGCAGACGCGCCCGGACATAACGGTCCCCCCGTCATTGGCGACATCTCCTGGTACGAACTCGCGACGAGCGATATCGACGGCGCACTCGACTTCTATGGAAAGCTCTTCGGCTGGACGCTCGACTCCGACATGGACATGGGGCCGAACGGGATCTACCGCCTGTTCGCGCGCGACGGAGTACAGATGGGGGGGATGTACAACACGAGCGCGGCCATGCCGATGCCGCCGTCGTGGACCTACTACGTCTACGTCGACGACATTCACGCCGCCGCCGCGCGCGTGACGGCGGCAGGCGGGAAGATCATGCAGCCACCGATGGAAGTACCGGGCGGGATGGTCTTCATCGCGACGGACCCGCAAGGGGCGGTCTTCGCCGGTCACGCACCGGCTACCGCGTGATCAGGGTCCGACGCGAATCGTGATGCGCGTCGAACAAACGGAGGGGCGCGCGCGTGACGAGTCCTCGTCCCGGTGCGCCTCTTCGCATTGTTGCCTCAACCCGCGGTCGGCGGTCATCTCCTCACACCATCCGTCCGCGCGCAATTGCCGTCGCGGCTGCGGCTAGCAGGTCGTCGGCGACCGGGGGAACTGGACGTCGGGTGGACGCGCCCGGTGCGCGCCGCGATGTACTCCAGCACTGCAGGAATGACCGACTTCATGGCGAGAGAACCGTCGAATCGTCGCACCCCGCCCATGAATCGTCGGAACGGGGATCGACAAACTCCGCGCGAACTCTCGGCCGTCGGACACGGAAGCCGCTATCGCGTCTGCGTGATCGTCGGCACGCGTCCCGAGGCGATCAAGCTTGCACCGGTGATCCTCGAGCTGGCGCAGCACCGTCACGCGATCGAGACGATCGTCGTCACCACCTCGCAGCATCGCGAGATGCTGGCGCAGGCGCTCGATGCGTTCGGAATCAAGCCGCACATCGACCTCGGCCTCGCGGTGGCCAACAAACATGCGCTTGCCGATTTCACGGCCCGGGCGATGGTGGCGCTCTCGAGCTGCTACGCCGAGACGCGCCCGGACCTGGTCCTCGTGCAGGGTGACGGCAGTGTCGTGCTCGCGGCCGCGCTGGCCGCGCACTACCTCGGGATCCCGGTCGGGCACGTCGAGGCCGGGCTGCGCACGGGCAACCTGCGCAACCCGTTTCCCGAGGAGCTCAATCGGCGAATGGCCGCGGTCGTCGCCGACCTGCACTTCGCCCCGACCGAGACGGCGCGCGAGAATCTCCTGCGCGAAGGAGTCGCCGACGAGCGGATCGTGGTAACCGGCAATACAATCGTCGACGCCATCCGGCGCACGCCGCGCAAGTCGTCGTTTGCCGATCCGCAGCTGAACGACCTCCTATGGGAGAAGCGACGCTTCGTCCTGTGCACGATGCACCGCCGCGAAAACCTGGGCGAACCGCTGCTGAGCACGTGTCGGGCGATCGCCGAGCTGTCCACGATGCACGCCGATACGCACTTCCTCCTCCCTGTGCACCCGAATCCGCAGGTGCGCGCGGTGGTGTACGACGAACTGGAGGGGATGCCGCGCGTAGAGCTCCTCGAGCCGCTCGGCTATTCAGACGTCGTCGAGGTGATCCGTCGGTCCGAGTTCGCGATGACGGACTCCGGCGGCATCCAGGAGGAGTGCGCGTCGCTCGGGCGGCCGGTGCTGGTGCTGCGACGGAGCACCGATCGTCCGGAGGTGATCACGTCGGGCTTCGGTTGTCTCGTCGGAACGGAGACGTTGGCCATCGTCGATCACGCCACCCGCCTGCTGGATGACTTCCGCGAGATCGATGCGATGATCGCCGGGGAGAATCCCTTCGGTGATGGACTGGCGGCGCAACGCATCGTGCAGGTGCTCATGCGTCGCGCCCCGCGGCAGGCGGGCGCGATGCCGACATCGGAAGGTCCCGCGCTCCTCCCGACACGCCGTGCTGTGGAGCGCTGAGCGCTCCGCGGTGTGCGGCTGGCGTCCAGTTGAGGTCATCCGCGCCAGAAAAATCTTTAGGATTTCACCGCATTTCCGGTCTTTCGCGCCCTCCGCGCACCGATGAGCGGCCGCGACTGGTGCGTCGCTCGAGGCGGGATTGGCGGTCACTCACCCCGGTCGTGACGCGCGGGGGGTCAAGTTCGCTGCCTGCCGCCGGGAGTGCGTTAGGCACCGTTTTCCCTAGGGAAATCATCGTTAGGTGAACAGTTGCGCCTGGCGGACATCCCGGAAACGACGCAGCACCAGGATCCCCGGAGATCCTGGTGCCGCATTCGTTCGGGCGGGCGTTGATTTTCCCGCCTGCGTAATTGTAAGAGACTCCTCGCAATTGCGCGAGTCCCGCGTGCGACTTCCGCTATCGCCCCGCCGCCGCGATGCCGGCGCAGGATCGCGCACGCCGCGCCACCCCCCGATGCACCCGGCGATCGCGTTGCCGCACTGAGCCCTCGCAGCGGATACGCGTTCGCCCCGACCCGGCAATCAACACTTTGCACGACGTCCAGTCCTCGTACCCGCGCGCGGGGACGCCGAGCGCGCCGACGTAGAGCGTGATGCGGCGTTCGGTCGTGGCCGCCACCCTGCCCATCACGTTGCCCATCACGTTGCAGGTGACGGTATCTCCCCTGGGAGATAGAGCGACGACAACGCATCGGCGATCACCCACGGCTCCGACCCGGTGCGATTGGTCAGCACGATGACGGTGAGTCCATCGTCGGGAAATCGCGACACGGCGTTCGTGAATCCGCGCGTCTCCCCGTGGTGTCGCAGACGCGTGTGCCCTCGGAACCGCTCGACGAACCAGCCGAAGCCGTACGATGTCGGGGTGCCATCGCTCAGCGTGAAGGGCGTCATCGTCGCGTGCCACAACGAATCCCCGACCAGGGGTGCACGGTCCAGCGACGCATGCCACTTCGCCAGGTCGTCGATGGATGAGTACACCCCGCCGTCGCCGAGTACCGCCGACGTGTTGCTCTGGTCGGTGCGAGCGACTGAGTCGCCGCGCACGGTGTAGCCCCAGGCGCGGTTGGGGATCGTGGTGCGTCCCTCCTCGTGGGCGTACGTGTCGCGCATCCCCAACGGCTCGAAGATTCGCGTGCGGAGAACATCGGCAAAGCGTGCCCCGCTCACCCGCTCCACGACGAGCGACAGGAGCGCATAGCCGGTGTTCGAGTACCGCCACGCACGCCCCGGTGCGAAGTACGTGCTTTCCGCGTGCGCACGCAGCAGCGCCAGCACGTCGGCGTCGTGGACCTGTTGCCGCTGCGAGTCGGGGACGAAGTCCTCGTAGTCCCACAGTCCGCTGGTGTGCGTCAGCAGGTGACGCACCGTCACCGTCGACGTATAGGGGGGAAGCTCCGGGAGATACGTCCGCACCGGCGCATCGAGCGACAGCTTGCCGTCGCGCGCCATGAGCAGCACTGCGGTCGCCGTGAACTGCTTGGTCAGCGACGCGAGGCGATAGTTCGTCGCCGGAGTCGCGGCGATGGACTGCTCGACATCGGCAAGTCCATACGACGCGCGCAACAGCACGCTGTCATGCCGGACGACGAGCACGCTCGCGCCGGGCATGCCCGGTTTGGCAAAGCGCGCGAAGAGGGAGTCGATCACGGCACGCGTGGGCGCGGGAGAGGGGGCGGGACGCTCGCAGGCCGAGAGGACGAGGGCGATCACACCGATCAGCAGGCGTCGCGCAGACACCACACGATTCGACGTCATGCGTCGACGTATCGCAGGGCACACCAGGCGACGGCGTGCCCCCCCACATTCTTCCGCACGCCAACGGTGGCGAAGGACAGCGTACCCCTGATCAACGGACGATACGATTGCTCCGGCCATAACCCTCCCGTGGTGAAGTCCTGTGCCGCGATGACGTCGGCAGTGAGGCCGAACGGTGGAATCGGACGCGCCGCCGCGGCGAAGTCGCTCCCCAGCTACGCGAGCGTCCCCACCCCCCAGCACGATACCATGTAGCATTTGGTCGCCGCACTCGGCACGGCTCCGTCGAGCGCCGGGAACAGGCGGTTGAGCATCAGCGTGAAGAACGCGATCATTGGCCATCGCGGATCGAAGCCGAGCGCGAAGCCGTAGGCAAAGAGCATGTAGAAGCAGCTGAGAAACGCGCCCCGCCCATCGCAGCCTGCGGCACGGTGGTTCGCTCGGGGCGCGAAGGAGTCGACACGCGATGCGGGGTGACAGGGTGGGACGCGCGGGCGAGCAAAGATGTGGCAGCGCTCTCGATCGCGGAACGGCGAGCACGTCTCGCGGCACGCTGTCGCATGGGACGGCCCCGCATGGTACGCCGCTCCAATAGGACGCCGCTGCATGGCGCGCCGCTGCGCGGGACGGAACTGCAGCGAAGTCGTCACGGTAGGAACTGGGGTAGCGGTAGCGGGCGCGCGCTGCGATGGACGCTGCGCGGACACGGGACATTCGAACTGCGCGGGGTGGCGATGCGATCGGTCTTGTCGGGAACGAAGGTGTTGCTTCAGGTCATCGCAATGTCTTCCCTGGTCGCGACCAGCGGCCGGGCGCAGGAGCGCAACCTCACGCTGGTCGGTATCGGCACCATCGGAGGCGGTCGTTCGGCGCCCAACGAGGTGCGCGAGGCGCGACTCACGCTGCGCGCCAATGCCGACTTCGCCGTCACCGTGGTTTCGCGGAAGGCTACCATCATCGTGAAGGGACGGTGGCAGCGTCCCACGATTGGCAACGTCGATCGTATCGACGTACGCGAGGTCGCCGGCGTGGCCGTGCGCGGCAGCGGAACGCTGAGCTTCGCCGATCGCGACCGTATGGTCCCGCGCGCGCTGCAACTGAGCTGGAGCGATCGCGCCGGGAGCTATCGTCTGGAACTCGCGACACGCGACGGCGAGGACGACGATTCCCCCGACGGCTGGCGAGCAGGCGCCGGGTCGCAGGTGTATCGCAACGTCGACGCGCGCGCCGAGGGGGATGGACTCACGCGCATGGAAGGCGTGCGAGGCGGCGCGTACTCGGTGGTGCGCGCGCGCATCGGGACCGGTGGTGACGTCATCGTCGATGTCGATCGGCCGACCCGTGGAGAGATCCGCGGGCGCGTGCGTCGCGTGCAGGGACAGCGCATCGAGATCGCCGTGACGGCGATCTTCGGCTACACCGCGACCGGGACGCTCACGGTGCGCCTGCGGAGCGCCGACGAGGTGCAATCGCTCGCCGGCTCGGGGAGCGGCGAGCGCGGACCGTGGTCACTCGACTTCCGCGGGACCGGGATGCCTAACGAAATCCCGCGCCCGAATGGCGGCGACCTTCCGGACAACACGGCGCTGCAGATGGATCGCGCCGAGGGCGGGCGGGGGACGCTGTCCCAGGAGGGCGGTTCGACCCTCGCCATCGGCCGTGCCACTGTGCGCCTCGACCGCGCCCGCGAGGGCCACATCATCCTCGAGGCGCGCCGCGAGCGCGTGACGATCGACGGACGATGGCTCGAGGCCGCGGATGGACGCGTCCAGTTCGAGGTCCGCCGTGTCAACGCGCGCGAGGCCAGCGGACGGTTGACGATCCGCCGCGACGGCTCCTCCTTCTCTACCATCCAGGGCGACGGCCGCGCACTCGGCAAACCGTTCACCCTCGTCTTCGCGACGCATTAGTCGCGCGCCCGTGCGCTACATCTTCGTGCGGCCGTCGAGCTCCTCGATCGTCTTGTTGGAGGCGGGACGTTCGCGCTGCAGCCGCGCCGCCACCTTCTCGTTGGCCGCCATCACGCGCAGCACGTTCTCCCCCGCCACCTTGCGCAGGTCGGCCTCGCTCCAGCCGCGCTTCGACAGCTCGACGAGCAGCGCCGGAAAGGTCGAGACATCCTGCAGTCCATCGGGGAGCTCGTTCCCCGTCCCGTCGAAGTCGCTTCCGATCCCGACGTAATCCACCCCGGCCACGTCGCGCACATGCTCGATGTGGTTGGCGACGTCTGCGATCGACGCGTGCACCGCCGGGTGACTGCGCTCCCACTCAGCCAGCGCGCGTACCACCGCCATGCTGTCGCTGGGGAACTGCGTGCGCACCCGCTGGAACTCGGCGCCGCGCATTGCGCTCCACTCCGCCACCTTCGCTGAGACGAAGCCAGGGACGAACGGGACCATGACCACGCCCCCGTTCTTCGGCAGTCGCTTGAGGATCGAGTCGGGGACGTTGCGCGGGACATTCACCAACTCGCGCGATCCCGAGTGTGAGAACATCACTGGCGACGCCGTCACGTTCAGCGCGTCGCTCATCGTTCCCGGCGAGACGTGCGAGAGGTCGACGATCATCCCGAGACGGTTCATCTCATGCACGACCTCTTCCCCGAACTTCGTCAGCCCGCCGTGGCGCGCTTCATCCTGCGCGGCGTCGGCCCAGTCGAGCGTGACGTTGTGGGTGAGCGTCATGTAGCGCGCGCCCAGGTCGAAGTACGCCCGCAGCGCGCCCAGCGAGTTCTCGATCGCGTGCCCCCCTTCCATCCCCAGCATCGACCCGATCTTCCCCGTCGCCTTCGCCTTGCGCACGTCGGCCGCGGTAAAGGCCGGCATGAAGACGTCCGGGTACTTGGCAAAGATCCGGCGGGCGATGTCGATCTGCTCCAGCTGGATGCGGGCGAAGCCGGAGTCCTTCACCTCACCCGGCACGTACACCGACCAGAACTGCCCGCCGACCATTCCCTTCCGCAGTCGCGCAATGTCCGTGTTGCCCGACGTCGGCTTGCGAAGATCGTACGCGTCCACGTTGCGCGGTGACGCCTTGAACTCCTCGCGGATGTACCACGGGAGGTCGTTATGGCCATCGACGAGCGGCGTCGTGGCGAGCACGCGACGCACCTTGGCAAGGTGGGCCGCGTCGCTCGCCGCCGGCTTCGTGGCCTGGGCGAGTGCGGTGGAGCCCGTGAGGGCGACGGCGAGCGCGAGTGCGCTGGCGGTTCGGAGCGTAAGGATGGTCATGGCGTGGTGAGCTCGACCCGCACGGCTGCGGCGATGGTGGAATAGTTGGTGGCGTTGATCGACGCCGAGACGAAGTACGAACCCGCCGGCAGTGCCGTGGACGAACCCGGTGGGGTGAAATCGGCGGTTCCGGTCCAGATGAACCGTCGCGTAATGCTTCCGCCGGCCGGGAGATCCATCGAGCTGGCGGTCGGCGAGCAGTTGCGCACCCCGTTAGGCGGAACAACGACGCTCCCGGAGAGCGACCGGATCGTCACCAGGACCTGGCACTGGGTGTCGAAGAGCAATTGCACCGTCTGGTCGAAGCTGTTGCTGACCGTGACCGTGATCGTGTCGGGCTTCCCGAGCTGGAGCGTCGTCGTGCTGAACGCCATGCTCAGTGCGATCGGCTGCTCCCCGATCTTCGGTACGACGGGCGACTGCGAGCAGCCGAGCGCCATTCCGGCGAGCGCGACGACGAAGAGTCGACTTGTCATGACATGATTGTAGGGCGCCCGAATGGATTTCGACACCTGCCGCCAGGCAAAGCGTGACGGGAAGGGACTCAATGCGACCCGGAACCGGTAGAGTAGGTTCCGCAACGTGCGCTAGGACGCCCCATTGAGGTTGTAGTGCATGATCCGCCCATGTACCCCTTCTCGGTCGCGCTCGAGGGCGTATACCTCCCCCGCCGGCCCGGCGGTGCGCGCCAGGAGACCCTCGATCGCACCGCGATCCTCGTCCGTGAGCTGCAAGTCGAATGCACGACGGGTGTCGCCCAGGTGCCCCGCATGGCGCGCTCCGACGATGACGGCCGCCACCGCCGGTTGGTCGAGCACCCAGCGAATGGCCACCGTCCCGATCTTCGCATCGTGCCGTCCCGCAATGTCGGCGAGGACGCCCAGCAACTCCTGAAAGAGCGCCCATCCACCGAACTCGTCGATGATGAGCTTGTACTTGGTGAGCGACCGGTTCTCCAGCGGCTCGGTCGGTTCGTCGGCGCCGAGCCATTTCTCCGAGAGGAAGCCGCCCGCCACCGCACCGAAGGCGAGCAGGCCGATGTGGTGTGCGGTGCACAGCGCCGCCATCGCGCCTGCCGCTCGGCGGTCGAGGAGCGAGTACTGCACCTGGTGCGACACGATCGGGACCCCCGCCTCGAGCAGGAGGGCGAGGTGAGCGGAATCGAAGTTGGTCACGCCCAGCTGCCGGATCTTTCCCTCGTCGCGCAGCATCGACAGGTAGCGCGCCGCGTCGACAACGCCGGGAATGCGGAAGTCCCACCAATGCAGCTGCACCAGGTCGATGACCCGCACCCCGAGACGTTCGCGTGAGCGCTCGATGATACGACGAATGTCGTGTGCGGTGAGCTCGGCCAGGGAATCCAGGTTGGGCACGAACTTCGTGTGCACGCGCACCTGCTCCCCGGCGGTATGGTGCGCGGGGCGCCAGGAGCGCAGGAAGTCACCGATGCGCTCCTCGACGCCGGAGTAGATGTCGGCGCAGTCGAAGGTGGTGATTCCCGCCTCGGCGAAGGCCGCCATGTCGCTGAGGGCCTGCGCGCGCGAGATCGCACCATGTCCCCCCGCCAGTTGCCATCCTCCCTTGATGAGGCGCGAGATGCGGTACCCGGGGGCAAGATCGATATGCGTGGCGGAGCGCAGGCTCACGGCTGTCGGGGTGCAGGAGGCATCGGGACGACGGTCACGTCGCCGTGTCGAAAAGTGCGCTTCGCCGTGCGCGAGATGCGAAATCGCCCACCGCAATGCGGATCGACACACGCGATCTCGGCATCGGTCGTCATCCAATCTGCCGGGTGCGTCTCCCGCTGCTTTGCCGGGAGGATCGGGAGGAGGCCGGCGAGCGAGTAGAGCGGAAAGCCCTGGCCGTCGGGAAAGCGGAGCATCTCGCCCGATAGCTCGAAGTAATCGCCGACCCGATGGTTACAGACCATCGGACGGTCGCCGGCGATGACGTCGACGCGCAGGTCATAGAGCGTGAAGCTGTCGTCGGCGTGCGTGTCGCGATGTGCTTCGGGATGGGTCATGACCGGCTCCTTCCCGGGGTTGGGGCGCGCTGTATGATAACCGCGGTGCAACCTCCTCTCGAATTTCGCGGCCGGCTCGTCGGCGCCCTCGCTCCCTTTCTCCTCTTCCTCACCGGTGTGGGATGGCTCGCCCTCTCCGGCGCTCCCGACGAGAAGGGCTTCTGGCCGATCCTGCTCGCGGCGCTGGCACTCGGACTCGCACTCGCCCGTGATCGCACGCGGTACAGCGAGACGGTGATCGCCGCGATGGGGCAGCCCGTCGTGATGCTGATGATCATGGCGTGGTTGCTGGCGGGGGTGCTGGGTGTGCTGCTGAACGCGTCGGGCTTCGTGCAAGCGCTCGTCTGGGGGGCGCGCGCGCTGCAACTGTCCGGCCCGGCCTATGTTGGCGCGTCCTTCCTCATCTGCAGCGTCGTCGCCACCTCGACGGGGACGAGTTTCGGGACGATCCTCCTGGCCGGACCGCTCCTCTATCCAGCGGGCGGGGGGCTCGGTGCATCGCCGGCCGTGCTGCTGGGAGCGATCCTCGCCGGCGCGACATTCGGCGACTCGATCTCCCCCGTCTCGGACACCAGCATCGCCAGCGCCGGCTCGCAGCACACCGACATCCCCGGGACGGTGCGCGCGCGCCTCAAATATGTCGTGCCGGCGGGGCTCGTGGCGCTCGTGGCGAGCATCGTCCTTGCCGCCCGCGCCGGGGCCGTGACTGGCTCGTTAGGCGCCGGTGCCGAGGTGGCGCCCTTCGTGGCGTCGCCGGCGGCGCTCCCGATGCTCGTGGTCCCGCTGGTCGTGATTGTCCTGCTCCTCCGCCGCCGTCACCTGCTGGAGGGGCTCTTCGCGGGGATCGCCCTCGCCCTTGTCGTCGGGATCGCCCTCGGACTCATCGCCCCTGCCCAGGTGCTCTACATCGATGCCGATGCCTTCAGCGCCAAGGGGCTCATCATCGATGGCATTTCGCGCGGCGTCGGTGTCTCGATCTTCACGATCCTGCTCATCGGCCTGGTCGGCGGGGTGCAGGCGTCGAGTTCGGTGGAACGCGTGCTGACCTGGGCGCGCACCAGCACCGTCTCGCCCCGTCGCGCCGAAGTCTGGATCGTCAGCGCCGTCTCGGCGACCGTGCTCCTCACCACCCACTCGGTGGTTGCCATGCTGACGGTGGGAGAATTCACCCGTGAACTGGGCGCGCGCGCCGGTCTGAGCGCCTACCGGCGTGCCAACCTGCTCGACATGACCGTCTGCACGTATCCCTTCCTGCTCCCGTACTTCATTCCGACGATCCTGGCTTCCAGCGCCAGCGCCAGCGGCGTGCCCTACGGCATGCCACGCATTTCGCCGTTGACGGCCGGGATGAACAACAGCTATGCGTGGGCGCTGGTGGTGATGATCGGGGTCGCGATTGTCACGGGGTACGGAAGGGGAGAAGACGAGAAGACGAGAAGACGAGAAGACGAGACGGCGTGAGGCCTAACGAGGGTCGGCGTCCCACGCCGTGAGGGCGGCGCGGAAAGCAGCGTCGATGTGGTCGGCGCCGCCACGCGCGCGGGCGTCGGTGAATAGCTCCCTCGTCCCTTCGTCCCATTCCTTCTCGCGCTGCCAGGCTTCGAGCAGCAATTCCACGATCCGCCGGTCGACCGCGCCGGCTTCGCGCGTCTTTCCCATTTCCGAGAGGAGCGCACGGTCCTCAGCGAGCAGGCGACACCAGAGGCGAAGGCGATTTGGATCGCTGACCAGATTGGCGGCGGTTCGCACGTCGACCATCATCGCCATCGCCGCGGCCGGCCCGAGCAACTCCATCGTCGCCTGGTGCACCTCCTGTCGCGCGCCGACGAGGTCGCCCTCCGAGCGGCGCTTGCGAACGCGCGCAATCGCCGCGGCGATCGCCTCGATCATGCGCAGGATGAAGTCGCGTTGGACGAGAGCCATCGAGAAAGGTCCGGCGTGGGAGGAGGGTAGTAGGGTATCGTGAGCGAGGATCGGGGGGAAGTTGGACGACGGACGGAGACGATAGGCAGGAGTGCCGGCGCACAATGCGCGCCGGCCAACGCCCGCACCAAGCCGCCGGTGTGCGGCGGCCCCCGCCTCGTGAACCCATCCCGCACTCCGCGCCTTAGGCGCCGTGTGCACCCCCGTCCCCCGTCCCCCGTCCCTATTTCACT
>JBDTUA010000149.1:0-11463 GCA_040007995.1 Gemmatimonadota bacterium
CACGGCTAGTTCGCGCACGTGCCGGACCGGGTCCTCCCGCAGGACGCCGTCTGTGCGCATCGGGGCGATGTACTCGAGGATCAGGTTCGATGCGAAGCGGTTCTTGAGGATCTTGTGCTCGTACACGCCCATACGCGTCTCGTCGACGGCGAGTCGGGCCAGCGCTTCGGCGGCGCGCGAGGCCGCGGTCGCCATGGCTTGCACGACGTGATCGACGTGCGACTGGGAGGCGGATGCAAAGTGCCGTCGCGCCGCCGCAGCGCGGACGACGAGGTCTTTCGCTTCCTGAATACTGTGGAGGTCGGCGTCCATGGGATGCCGAGCGCTCAGGCGTTATGCAGGGCGCGGAAGGCGGCGAGGAGTTCATCGCGGCCGGCGCGCGCCACGGCCCGCGCCTTGATCGGGAAGTTGTCGACGCGGCGTGCCAGCGACCGGAGGTGGACGACCTTGAGCTCCTCGAGTTGTGCGTGGTTGATCCGGTCGCGCGTCAGCGGTGCGTCTCTCCCCTCGTCGTCCTCGGCGACGTGACCGATGTCCTCGTGCGGGCGAGCAATCACGTGCACAGCGACGAGTTGTTCCACGCGCTGCGCGGCCGCGGCGGCGGCGCCGTCGGCCGCCTTCACGGCGGCCACGTCACCCAGCAAGTTGACGGTGACGAGCCCGGCGACGGCGTGCTCGGTCCCGAACAATCTGACGTCTGCCGCCTTCACCCCTGCGTCGGCGGCCTCCAACGCCCCCGCTAACCCGCGCGTCTCGACGAGGCCCAGCGCTTCAAGGGACCAGCCCCGGTCAGCCGGCGTCACCCAGCGCTCCCTGCGGGAGGATGAGTTCGAGTTCGGCGTGCGGACGTGGATTGACGTGGACCGAGACGAGTTCCCCGACCCGCTCCGCCGCCGCGGCTCCGGCATCGGTCGCGGCTTTGACCGCGCCAACGTCGCCGCGCACGAAGACGGTGACATAGCCGACGCCGATCTTTTCCTTGCCGATCAACCGGAGGTTCGCCGCCTTCACCATCGCGTCAGCTGCTTCAATAGCCCAGACGAGTCCCTTCGTCTCGATTAGTCCGAGCGCACTCTGTGCCATCCGTCCCCCTTCTGGGTGTTGCTGTCGGCGCGAAGATGACTGCTCTGCCAGCCTTTGTAAAGGGAGGCACGACGCCTATACTCGGCGCGTGATTCCATCGCCGACGTATATCATTTCCGACGCCCATCTCGGTGTCGCCGACCGAGACGCCGAACGACTCCTGCTCGCGTTCCTGCGCGACATCCGTCGCGACGCCAAGGCCTTGATCATCAACGGGGACTTGTTCGACTTCTGGTTCGAGTGGAAGCGGGTCATCCCCCGGGTCGGCTATCGCGTGCTGGCGGCGCTGGCAGACCTGGCGGATGCGGGTGTGCACATCACGTGGGTCGCAGGAAACCATGACTGTTGGGGAGGGGGGTTTCTGCGCGACGAGGTGGGCGTGGACTATCTTGCTGGGCCCTGGACGGGGGACATTGCCGGGTGGTCGAGTCGCGTGGAACATGGCGACGGACTGCGCGACGTCGAGGACCGGCGATATCGAGTGCTGCGCTGGGTGCTGCGTCATCCACTCGCCATCCGGATCTTCCGATGGTTGCACCCGGACCTCGGGATGCGGCTCGCGTTAGGCTCGTCGCACGCCAGCCGAAGCTACCGCGCGAAGGATGGCGGCAGCGGGCTGCTCAAGGTCGCCATGCAGCAGCTGGCGTCCGAACACCCGATTCAGCTGCTGGTCTTCGGGCACTCGCACGTACCCCTGGTCGAGCGCGCCGAGACGGGCGGGGTCTATGCGAACGCAGGGACCTGGCTCGGCGACTCGACCTTCCTCCGGGTGACCGACGAGGCAGTGGAGCTCCGACGCTTCCGCATATCGCTGAGCGGGCCGTCGTCGGACCTCCTTCGACGCGAACCGGCGCGCGCCTAACGAAACGGGATGGAGATGCCGATGCCGCTCCCCCGCGGCAAAACGCGCATCTCCACTTGTGCCGGCAGGTCCCAGAGTTGCGACGAGACGAAGGCGTCGGCTGCCGAGAACAAGTGGTTGAACGCCAGCATGGCGATCCAGTCCTCGAAGTGCAGGCGCCGTGCCTTCACCCGGCTGCGCTGGTCCTGCGACGTGCTCGCCGAGCCGGTGGAGATCGGTTCGGCGTACCGGCTGCGGATCGTGTCCTTCACCACGTAGCGACCGCTGTCGGTAAGCGTCGGCTGTCCGGTGGAGGCATCGACCGCATAGCTGTTGACGATCACGTCGCCCGCGTGCGCCTTGGCGATGCGCAGATCGTTCGCAGCCTTGCCGAGCATGGCCAGCCAGACGGCCTCCGCGGTGAAATACACGGCTCCGGCCGTGGGGCGATTCAGGCGCGACTGGCCGAGCCCCGGAAGCGCGAGTGAGAGCAGAAAGGCCCGTCCGGGGGAGACCGGGGGCGCGAGCGAGTCGCGGGGTTGAGAAATTCGGCGAGCCGCGGCGCGAGTAGCGGGAAGCACCGTGGTATCGCCCGCGGAGGTGCGAACCCCGGCACGAGCCGAATCCGCGTGTTGCGCTTCCGCACCGTGAGCCGCAAAGAGCAGCACCACGGTTCCGACCGCGAGCGTCCGCGTCAGCGCGGCCAGCCGCGGCCATACTCGGAGGTCAGCGAACACGGGCACCGATCATCGGGTAACGCAGA
Source organism: Gemmatimonadota bacterium (assembly GCA_040007995.1). Taxonomy (GTDB): domain Bacteria; phylum Gemmatimonadota; class Gemmatimonadetes; order Gemmatimonadales; family Gemmatimonadaceae; genus SCN-70-22. The sequence continues at coordinate 2,688 of JBDTUA010000149.1, forward strand.
ATAAAGGAAGTGGCGGGAGCGTGTGGGAATCGAACCCACCAAACCCGACCGAGTCAGGTCACAGCCGTTTTGAAGACGACGGAAGCCACCAGGCCCCATACGCACCCAGAGCGCACGCCAGCATACGACGCTCGCACGGGAGATCGACGTACTACCCTGCCAGCACGATGAGATGTTCCCCTCTGGCGACGACCTCGCCGATGGCGACGCTTCCGTCGACGCGGGCAAGATAGTCCACTACCCGGTCGGCTGGGACCGAGACGAGCAGCCCGCCCGACGTCTGCGGGTCCACGAGGAGCGCACGCTGCTTATCGGTCGCGCTCCCCCAGTCCACGAGCGGTGCGAGGTAGCTGTCGTTCCGCTCGGCGCCTCCGGTCCGCACCCCCGCGTCGAGTGCTTCGCGCGCGCCGGGTAGGGCCGGGATCTTGTTGACATGAAGTCGGAGGGTGACGGCACTCGCCCGGGCAATGTGCGAGGCATGCCCGAGGAGCCCGAAGCCCGTGACGTCGGTGGCGCAACGCGCATCCACGGCGAGCGCCGCGCTCGCCGCCTCGCGATTCAGTCGTTTCATCGAGGCGACCATGCTGGCCTCGTGCGACGCGAGCGCTGTTCCGCGCTTGACCGCCGTTGCCACCAGCCCCGTACCGAGCGCCTTGGTCAGGACGAGCACCTCGCCCGCGCGGGCGTTGGCATTGCTCAGGATCCGGTCGGGGTGTACGCGACCGGTCACTGCGAGGCCGAACTTCAGTTCGTCATCGGTGATCGTATGCCCACCCACGAGGGCGGCGCCCGCTTCGTGCACCTTATCCTGTCCGCCACGCAGGATCTGTCCCAAGACTTCCAGCGGCAGCATCCCCGTGGGAAATCCAACGATCGACAGCGCCGTCAGCGGCTCGCCGCCCATGGCATACACGTCCGACAGTGCATTGGCGGCCGCCACCTGCCCGAAGTCGTAGGGATCGTCGACGATCGGGGTGAAGAAATCGACCGTCTGCACGAGCGCGAGGTCGTCGGACAAGCGAAAGACCCCCGCGTCATCAAAGGATTCGTGGCCGATGAGCAGCCGGGGATCAGTGCGCGGTGTGAGCGCCGCGAGCGCTTGCATGAGGTCGCCCGGACCCATCTTGGCAGCTCAACCCGCGCAGCGGGCGTAGTGCGTCAAGCGGAAGATGCGGGCGCGATCATCGGACATCGTGACCCTGCTCTGGGACGGTCAGGGGAGCTTGGCGATCGCCTCGATCTCGACCAGGACGCCACGCGGAAGCGCCGCGACCTGCACGGTAGAGCGCGCCGGTCGGGCTTCGCCGAGCGCCCGGGCGTACGCCTCGTTGACCCGGGGAAAGTGTGCCATGTCCTGCAGGAAGACGGTTGTCTTCACCACATCAGCCCAGCTGCAACCCGCCTGCGTCAGGACGGCGGCGAGGTTGAGCATGACTCGCTCCGCCTGCGCCTCCACGTCGCCCTCGACGACCTGCATCGAGACCGGATCGAGGGGGATCTGCCCGGCGGTGAACAGGAAGCCGCCGGCGATCGTCGCCTGCGCATAGGGACCGATCGCCGCTGGGGCGCTATTGGTATGTAGCTGTTGCACGCTCACAATCGAATCCTCGGCTAGAATAGGCCCACGATCGACCCATCGGCGCCCACCGACATGCGCTCGGCGGCAGGGACCTTGGGGAGACCGGGCATCGTCATGATGTCACCGCATTGCGCCACCACAAATCCGGCGCCCGCGGCGGGATACACTTCGTTCACGGTCAAGCGGAATCCCGTCGGACGTCCGAGCTTCGTCGGGTCGTCCGAGAGGGAGTATTGCGTCTTGGCCATGCAGATGGGAGTGTCCCCCATCCCGATCGACTCCAGATAGGTAATCGCGCGATCGGCCTTGGGGCTGTAGTCGACGCCATCAGCGCCGTACACGCGCCGGGCGATGGTGTCGATCTTCTCACGAATGGGACGGTCGACCTCGTAGATCGGGGCGAAGTTCGCGCCACCTTCTTCCAGGAGGGTGAGCACCTCGCGCGCCAGTTCGATCCCGCCCTGTCCGCCCCTGGCGAAGACTTCGTTCATGGCAACCCGCACACCTGCGCGCCGTGCGCAATCGCTGACCATCGCCAGTTCCGCATCGGAATCGGTCGCGAAACGATTGACCGCGACGACGATCGGAACGCCGAACTGCCGAACGTTGGCGATGTGGTGTTCGAGGTTCGGCAGTCCCCGCTCGAGCGCCCCCAGGTCCTCATTCGCCAATTCCTTCTTGTTCGCGCCCCCATTCATCTTCAGCGCGCGAATGGTCGCCACCAACACCGCCGCCTGGGGCATGAGGCCGCCAGCGCGACATTTGATGTCGAAAAACTTCTCGGCGCCGAGGTCGGAGCCGAAGCCCGCTTCGGTGATCACGACGTCGCCTAACGCCAAGCCAGCGCGCGTGGCGAGGATCGAGTTGCAGCCGTGCGCGATGTTGCCGAAAGGTCCCGCGTGCACGAAGGCCGGTCCGCCCTCCAGCGTCTGGACGATGTTCGGCCGGATCGCGTCCTTGAGGAGCATGGCCATGGCCCCCGCGGCGCGCAGGTCACTCGCACGAACGGGCTGTCGGTCCGCCCCGGCCGTTGCGCCGACAATGATGCGGCCAAGCCGCGCCTCGAGGTCCACGAACGAAGTCGACAGGGCGACGATTGCCATGACCTCGCTCGCTGGCACAATCACCCACCGCTCTTCGCGCACCACCCCTTCTCCCGGGCCGCCGAGGCCGATCACGGCACGACGGAGGGCACGGTCATTCATGTCCAAAGTGCGCGGCCAAGTGATGCGTCGGGGATCGATATTCAGCGCGTTCCCCTGCTGCAGATGGTTGTCCAGCAGTGCAGAGAGCAGCGCATGTGCCGAAGCGATTGCGTGAAAGTCGCCGGTAAAGTGGAGGTTGATGTCCTCCATCGGTAAAACCTGCGCGTAGCCGCCTCCAGCCGCGCCGCCCTTCATCCCGAAGACGGGACCGAGGCTCGGCTCGCGGATGCAGAGGGCGGTACGCGTCCCGAGCGTTCGCAACGCTTGCGCCAGGCCTACGCATGTCGTGGTCTTTCCCTCCCCTGCCGCCGTGGGGTTGATCCCCGTGACCAGCACGAGTCGTCCGCGCGACGGGCGCTGCGTCACCTCAAGGGGAATCTTCGCCTTGAACTTCCCGTACAAGTCGAGATCGTCGGCGACCAGACCCAGCTCCGCGGCGACGTCGGTGATGGGCCGAAGCGTGGCCGCCTGCGCGATCTCGATGTCGGTGGGAAAGGGCATGCGAATGTGCGCGTGTGGAGGGTGCGAGACGATGGTCTACCGCTGCCCGAGCGAATGAACGCGCGACGAGAGGTTCGACCGGCGCGGCGATACTAGTGTGCGGGCGTAACGATGGCTAGGCCGAAGAGTCGCGCGGTGTTCCGCGTCGAGATGTCGCCGAGGGATTCCACGCTCACGCCGCGCGCCTGGGCCACGCGCGCCAGCGTGAGCGACGCGAAGGCGGGTTCGTTGCGCTTGCCGCGATGCGGGACCGGTGTGAGGTATGGCGCGTCGGTCTCGACGAGGAGTCGATCGTCGGGAACGAGTCTCAGCAGGGCGTCGTCGTCCCATTTCTTGAAGGTGACGATGCCGCTGAAGGAGAGGTACCATCCGGCCTCGAGCGCCACGTCGGCGAGCGTCGCCGGTCCGCCGAAGCAGTGCAGGACGCCGATGATGCCAGCCTGCCCTGCCTCGCGCACCATCGACCTGGTATCGTCGACCGCGTCGCGGGAATGCACGACGACCGGCGCGCCGAGTTCGCCGGCGAGGGCCAGTTGCATCGCGAAGGCACGACGCTGCAACTCGCGGGGCGCGTGATCGTAGTGGTAGTCGAGCCCGCACTCTCCAATGGCGACCGCGCCGGCATCGACGAACGCCCGGAGTCGCGGCGGATCGGCGATCGGGTCGAAGGATGCGGCGTCGTGCGGGTGGACTCCCGAGGTGCTGAAGACGAACCCCGGGTGACGGCCCGCGATGGCGGCCGCTCGCTCCGCCGAGCCTAACGATTCTCCGATACAGACCAGCGCGTGCGCACCTGCGGCACGCGCCCGCTCGATCACGGCCTCGCGGTCGTTGTCGAAGGCGGGATCGGCCAGGTGCACATGGCTGTCGATGAAGCGCGGCATGGTCTCACACGCAGCGCCGCCGCGAGCGGCTCGCGACGGCTGGGGATGCCCCTATCGTGTGGCCGGGCGTTGCGTCGAGCGGCCGGCCGGACGCGCCGCGGGGCGATCGCCGCGGGGCTCAACCTTCGAGTCGGCCTTCACCTGCGACGGTGAAGCATGTCCGCGGTCAGCGACCGCGCGCGGAAACCGTCGCTCGATGTAGAGCAGGAGCGGACCGGCGACGTAGATCGAGGAGAAGGTCGCCACGAAGACGCCAAAGGACATGACCCAGGCAAACGGTCGCAACACCTGGCCCGCGAAGATGAGCAGGGTCAGCGTTGCTGCCAGCGTGGTCGTGTGCGTCAGGATCGAGCGCGGCAGCGTCTCGTTGATCGAACGATTGAGCGTATCGTACAACGGCTCTTTCCGCACCTTGCGCAGGTTTTCCCTGACGCGATCGAAGATGATGATCGTATCGTTCGAGGAGTATCCGAGCAGCGTCAGGATGGCGCCGACTACGACCAGCGACACTTCGATGTGGAACAACTTGATGAAGGCGAACGTAACCAGCACGTCGTGCGCCGTCGATAACACCGCGGCAGCGCCGAATCGCCATTCGAACCTGAAGGCCAGGTACGCGAGCGTGACGAGCGCGACCAGGAGCATCGAGATCACGGCGCCTCGTCGCAATTCGCTCCCGACCTTCGGTCCGACGACCTCGGCGCGAACGACCCGATAGCCTGTCGGGGTGTACTTCGCGTCGAGCGCCACGCTGACGGCCTTGGCGACGCCTTCGGTCGTCGATGTCGCTTCCTCAGCGGAGGAGCGGCGGACACGCACGGTGTATTCGAGGCTGGTGCCGTATTCCTGGATCTCGGCGCCCGGCGCAACCGCATCGACCGTGGAGCGAAGCTCCGCCGGGTTGGGCGGCTGCGTGAACTCAAGCTGCATCAGCGTGCCGCTGGTGAACTCGATGCTGTAGTTGATGCCGCCCGACCACAGGAAGGAGGCCAGGCCGAGCAGGATGAACAGGACGGTGGCGATCGCCGCCCGGCGCCACCACTTGATGAAATCGAAGGCGGTATTATGAAAGATGCGAATCATCAGATGCTCAGCGTCTGAACGTTCCGGGAGCGATTCAGCCAGATCAGGTAGAACGTCTTGGTGACAAACACGGCGCAGAAGAGCGACGCGGTAATACCGGCGATCAGGGTCACCGCGAAGCCTTTCACGGGTCCCGTGCCGTACTGGTACAGCACCGCACCGCCCAGGATCGTCGTCACCGACGTATCGAGGATCGCGCTCCAGGCGTGCTTGAAGCCCTCGTCAATCGACGTGCGGACGGTCTTCCCACGATCCAGTTCCTCGCGGATACGCTCGAAGATCAGCACGTTCGCGTCCACCGCAATGCCGACCGTGAGCACGAGGCCAGCGAGGCCTGGCAAGGTGAGGACCGCGCCGAAGCCGGCAAGGATCGCCATCGTGAAGAGTACGTAGAGCACGAGTGCGCCGACGGCCAGCATCCCCGAGAAGCGGTAGTAGCCGATCATGATCGCAATGACGAAGCCTACCGCGATCAGCATGGCGAGCCGCCCCTTCGCAATCGAGTCCTCGCCTAAGGACGCGCCGATACTGCGCACCTCGGCGATCTTGAGCGGCACCGGCAGCGATCCGGCGCGCAGCACCAGGGCGAGGTCCTGCGCCGCCTGCAGGTCGCGATTGCCCATCGTAATCTGCCCGCGCGTACCGATGGCGCTCTGGATGACCGGCGGACGACCCATCACCCGGTCGTCCAGCACGATCGCCATGTTATCGCCGACGTGCTTTCCTGTCTCATTGCGGAAGCGACGCCCGCCTTCGTTGTTCAGTTCGAACTCGACGACGGTCCCTTCGATAGGCGAGTTGTTCGGCTTTGCATTCGTGAGGTACTCGCCGGTGATGATGGGGCGTGCGTCGACCACGTACAGCGGTCGATACGATTGCGCCCCCATAGAGACCGTGTCCCCGGACCACCGCAGCATCTTGCCCGGAGGGAGGGCACCCTGCACTTCCGGCATCGCGAGATAGCGCTCGACTGTAGCGACGTCGCGCTCCGAGACCATGTACTCGCCTGCGATCTGTCCCCCCTGGAGCAGCTTCGAGAGCGCCCCACCCCCCGCGCCGTTGATGCCAGCGGCGAGCGTGGAGTCCTTCGAGGTTGAATCCTTTTGCGCGCTGTCGGTCTTTGTAAAGAGATTCGGCATCGCCGCGACTTGCGTGCGAGGCGCCGTATCGCCGGCCGCGACCGGGCTCACACCACCTCGATCGCGAATGATCTGATCGAGCCGCGGGAGCACCTTGTCGAGCGCCTGCGTCTTGTCGGTGATCTGGAATTGCAGGAAAGCGGACTTCTGCACGACCGCCTCCGCGCGCTCCGGATCATCGATACCGGGCAGCTCGACGATGATGCGGTCGGTTCCGAGCTTCTGCACCACCGGCTCCGAGACGCCGAATTCGTCGATTCGCGTACGCACCACCTTCAGCGCGCGATCGAGCGCGTCGCTCTTGTCAGCGACTGCCTGCTTCGATTCGTCGATCTCGAGCGCCAGGTGCATGCCGCCCTGCAGGTCCAATCCGCGCTTGAGCGGGACTCGGCGCAGCGTGTCATAGGTGAAGGCACCGTCACGCTTGACGCGCTCCACCACCGTCCGCGGAAAGAGCGCCCAGACGGACGCCGCCACCAGCGCCAGGATCAGGGCCACGCGGTACTTCAGATTCGACATTCGGCGGAACTGGGAAAGGGGTGTGGTGCGGGAAGCTTGGAAGGTTAGACTTTTGGTCTCACTGAGTCAACCGAAGTCCGAGAGTATCACAACGTTAGCGCCAGTGTCTCCCGCGCCAGACGTTCGTCGATCGCGAGTTGTGCACGTAGGCCCTCGGGGGAATCGAATCGCGCCGTATCGCGAAGTCGGCGAAGAAAGTCGATCCGCACTCGTACTCCGTAAAAATCGCCCGAAGCATCGAACAGGTGTGCTTCTAAGGTCACGCCGGCATCATCGAACGTGGGACGAGGGCCAAGGTTGAGCATTCCGCCGAACGGTCCGCGCGGAGTCTGTACCCTTACCGCGTATACCCCTTGGGGTGGCAGGAGTTTACGGGGCGACGGCAGCGGGATGTTGATCGTGGGAAAGCCGAGCATGCGGCCACGCTGTTCTCCGTGCACCACGCGTCCGCCGACCGCATAGGGGCGACCGAGGCCTTCGCGCGCCCGATCCAGATCGCCTCCAGCGACGGCGCGACGCACCGCTGTCGACGACACTGCCTGTCCGTGGGGTCCGGTCACCGGCTCGACTGCTTCGACGGTGAAGCCGCGGGACTGACCGAGCGCGCGCAGCACGCTCTCGTCACCGGCACGATTTCGACCGAAGCCGTGGTCATGTCCCATGAGCAGGTGCCGCACGCGGTAGCATCCAACCAGGACTTCGTCTACGAATCGCTCGGCATCGAAGGCGGCAAGCGTTCGCGTGAACGGAATGATCGCGACGTAGTCGATGCCGCTCTCGGCGAGGACCTCGAGTTTCTCGTCGCCGATCGTCAGGAGCGACGGAGCGGCGGCGGGATTCACTACTTCGAGCGGGTGCGGATCGAACGTGACCAGAACCGAACGAGTTTCCAGGGCGCTCGCACACTCGACGAGTCGGGAGAGGACGTCCTGGTGTCCCCGATGTACGCCGTCGAACGTACCGACGGTAACCACCGTGTCCTGCACGTTCGACGGCAGTCCCGACGAGGGGCGCATGTCAGGCGCTCGCGAGTACGACGTCGGGATACCAGGCGTCGCCGCGACGCGCAGCGACCGCGACCAGTTCCCCTTCGCGATCGGTGAGCGCCGCCCGTTCACCGGGGACCGACGCGGCCACCGACATTCCCTGGCGCACCCGACGCACGTCGGGCGGGTCGAGTGCTTCGAGCGGCATGGCTCCGAGCGCGGCGGCCAGCGGTCGTCGACGCACGTGACCCGACCGCAGCGCCTCGACGTCGTCGGCGTCGTCGACGGAGAACGGACCCACCTTGACTCGACGCAGCGCCTCGAGGTAAGCGGCAGAGCCGACCGCGCGGCCGAGGTCCCTGGCGAGGGCGCGGATGTACGTGCCCGTGCCGCACGTGATTCTCGCGCGCAGCAGGTCCGGCCCCTGCTCGAGGAGCTCCCATCGATCCACCCGAACAGCGACGGCGCTCAGCGCCGGCCGATCGCCACGCCTCGCGATGGTATACGCCCGGACGCCGTCCACGTGCTTGGCGGAGTAATCGGGTGGCACCTGCTGCAGGTCGCCGGTCAGGGCGGGAAGCGCCTCGCGCACGCGTGAAGGCTCTGGCAGCGCCGCATCGGCGACGACGACCTGACCGGTGCCATCATCGGTATCGGTCTCGCGACCGAACCGGATGGTCGCGTCATAGACTTTCGGATCGGCGGGAACGAACTGCAGGAGGCGGGTACCGCGGCCGGACATGACCAGCAGGAGCCCGGTCGCGAACGGGTCGAGCGTCCCGCCGTGTCCCACCTTGCGCGTGCCTAACGCCCTGCGCGCGAGCGCCACGACATCGTGGGACGACATCCCCGCCGGCTTGTCGACGAGGAGCAGCGCGTC
>JBDTUA010000150.1:0-11444 GCA_040007995.1 Gemmatimonadota bacterium
GGTGCAGGCATGGTGCAGGCATGGTGCAGGCTGACGGTACGGCTCGAGCTGCCGGTCACCTGAGATGACGCGACGGCGTCTGCGCGGCGGCGCCTACTTCGACTTCGCGACCGCGCCCGCGACCCCTGCACGGCGGGGATCGCCCCCACCGCGGATGCGATCGCCATCGATCATGACGGCCGATCCGTATCCCATGCGTAGCTCGCCAGCGAGCGAGACGAGGTCGAAGTGATACCCCATCTCGCGCAGCCGGGCGATGACGTCCGGAGAGAAACCATCCTCCAGGTCGATCACTGCCTCGCGCTGCCGGCCGGAACCACCCACTCCGGCCCGCTGTCCCGGGAGGAAGCGTGGCAGTTCGAGCGCACGCTGCGGGCCTAACCCGAAGTCGCTCATCGCGACCACTACCTGATAGACGGCTGAGTTGATCCAGGCGTTCCCGGCGGCTCCTACGGCGAACCAAGGACGCTTCGATGCCCCGCTGCCGCGGAAGACGATCGTCGGTGCGAGCGTGCTGCCGTGACGGGCGTACGGCAGGCGTGCACCGTACGCAGTGGGGTCGGTGCCGTACGAGGTCAGCTTGTCGTTGTACACGAAACCTAATCCCGGAGAGACATAGAAGTTCCCGCCCCACGTCCCCAGCGTCTGCGTCACCGCCACGAGATTGCCGTCGGCGTCACCGACGGTGAAGGCGGTCGTTCCCTGGGCTCGGCATTCGGCGCCCGCGGCATGATCGAGGCCGGCACATTCATCGCGCGCTCCGCTCGCGCTCGGCGTGTCGCCGCCGTGCGACTCAGGTTTGCTGCGGGACGTATCGCTGGCCGTCGCATTCACGGTCGCTGAGTCACGGTCACCCCCCCCGGTAGAGCTCGGGAACGTTCCCGCCGAGCCGGCGGAGCCGCAGCGCAGCGTATCGCCACGGAAGATCGACAGGTCGATGGCCTGCGCCGGGGTGAAGCAGCGCCAGCGCACCGCCGCGGTGTCCTTGCTCGTGAACGGCTCGGTGGTCACCGGCCAGAGCGACGGGTCGGCGATACGATTGCGCGACGACGGCGCCAGCTGCCAGGCCGCGATCATGGCGTGCAGCGTCGCAGCGTCGTCGGGATACGGCTTCGGCGAGGCAAAACGTTCGAAGTTGCTGAGCTGGCCGGCGAGGATCGAGCCGCCGCCAGCGGGAGGGGCGCTCGAATAGACCGTGTTGCCGCGGTAGGTGAACTCGACCGGGGCTCGCTCCGGGGCGAAGTAGCGGGCGAGGTCGGTGAGGCGCACCGCGTTCCCCTTCCCTCGCAGGTCCTGCACGAGTCGGCGCGCGACCTCGCCACGATAGAAGCCGTCGGCTCCCCCCTTGGCGACCTGTTCGAGCGTCCAGGCGAGGTCGGGATTCCGCAGCGTATCGCCGGCGACGAGCGGCTTGCCGTCGCGGAAGAAGAGGGCGCGGCTCCCCTCGTACTTTCGAAAGCGCGCCTGCTCGAGCATCAGCGTGGTGGCCAGTCCTTCACTCACGATGTAGCCGTCGCGCGCCGCCCGGATGGCCGGGGCGAGCAGTTCGCTCCACGTCAGCTTTCCGCTCCCCAGCTTCTTCCAGGCCGCGTGCATGCCAGCCACGGTCCCGGGGACCATCGCCAGCACCGGTCCGTCGGATGGATAGCGCCCGCCCTGCAGCAGCGTGGCGTTGGAGAGGCCGGCCTCCTCCGGGACGCGGGCCATGAACTCGAACAAGGCTGGGCGCTCCATCCCCTTGAGCTGGACGAGCATCTCACCGTAGCCCCCCATGCCGCTCGCGTCGGGCTCGACCACGCCTAACGCGAACGAGACGGCCACCGCCGCGTCGACGACGTTCCCACCCTTGCGCAGCATCTCGAGCCCCGCCTCGGTCGCGACCGGGTGCGCGCTCGCCACCGCTGCGCGTCCCGATGCCTCGTCGCGCAGCGTGGGGCGATCGCGCACCATCGTGTGCACGACACGCGAGAGTTCGAGGTCACTGGTCGCCGCGAGGGCGCGCGGACGGTTCGCGACACGCAGCCGCTCCCATTCCGCGTGGCGCGCCGCGGCCGTCGGGTCGGCATAGTACAAACGGTCGAGTCGCGACCAGATGCGGTCGAACAGTTCGGCGTTCCGGGTAGAGCGCGCCCCCAGATCGGGAAGCGCGACGGTCGCGACGCGCGCGTCGAGCGCGGCCGGCGCCGTGACCCAGCGCAGCCGAGTCACGTTGCCTAACGATTCTGCGACCCGGTCGGGGAGACGGCGCGGGTCGCCGTTGTAGCCAGGCTCCACGCCCTCGGACTCGGCGATGGCGAACAGCTCGGCGCCCGGCGACCAGGCGGTCGGACCGCGCACGGTCGTCGCCAGGTTCACGTACCCCCCGTCGCGCGGCGTCACGTAGACGCCAGGGCTGGGCGAGGTCGAGGCGAAGGCGATACGCCCGCCATCGGGCGACCAGACGGGGCGCTCGGGGGAGCGGTCACCGACGATCACGCTGTCCGGTGCCCCGGCCGCCACTCCACGCACCCGCAGGCGACGCCCGGCATCCGCCAGCTGCACGTACACCACGCGCCCGCCATCGGGCGAGATCGCCCCCCAGCGCTCGGGGAAGTCGCCCGTCGTCAGGCGCCGCTCGACCCCCGCGGAGTCGCGCATCCAGAGGCGCGCATGACTCTCGCGTCCGCGGGTGAAGACGATGCTGCCGTCCGTGCCGACGGAAGGCTCCATCTCGTCGGCGGCATCGGTCGTGATCCGTTCGGGCTCCGATGCGCCGTCGGCGCTCAGCGTCACCCGCCAGAGATCGAGCGCCCCGGCGCGATCGGAGGTGAAGACGATGGCGCGTCCGTCCGCGCTCCACGCCGGTTCCCGATCCCAGGAGGGACCACTGGTGATGCGGCGCCATCCCGCGTCACGCCCGGACGCGCGCTGGATCCAGAGGTCGCCGTCGATGCTCACAGCGAGGCGGCCGTCGGCCGCGTAAGCGGGATCGCGCATCGCCGGCTGGGTGGCGGACGACGGGACGGCCGCCAGCTGCAGATAGGCGGCACCGAGAAGGGCAAGCACAGACATGCGGCTGAACTCCGGTAGCGGCGAAGCGGGCGAGGCTGCCTAACGCGAGCGGCCCGCCGGACGTGGGGGCGGCGAGGGACGCCAGGCGTTGGCGCGATGCCCCTCAGCCATGATACGCTCGATGTCGTCCGCGCGTTTGGGAACCGCCGACGAGAGATTCTCGTGGCCGGCCTCCGTCACCAGGATCATGTCCTCGATCATGATCGAGATGTTCAGCTCGGGGATGTACATCTTCGGCTCGATGGTGACGATCATGCCTGGAGCGAGCGGCGACGAGTAGTCGCGCGAGTCCTGGACTTCGAGCCCGATGTGGTGACCGAGGTCGCGCACTCCCCGCCCGAACGAGTTGTAACGTACGATCCCGGCGTCGCGCGTGAGATAGTGCGTCGGCGACGGCATGATCCCCCAGACACGGTCACTCCCCATCGTGCCGATGTCTTCGTAGCGCTCCAGGCCGTGTCGCTGAAAGACGCGGGCCGCCGCCTTGATCACGTCGAGCATCAGCACGCCGGGACGAATGGCGGCGATCGCCGCCTCCTGCGCCTCCAGCACGATGTCGTAGTACTTGCGCTGCTCGGGGGTGAAGTGTCCCGACACCGGCCAAGTGCGACAGAGATCGGTCGTGTAGGTGCGATACTCGGCTGCGCCATAGTCCACGAAGACCAGGTCTCCGTCTCGCATCACCCGGTCCACGGCGTTGTACTGCTCGCGGAGGAGGGTGAAGAAGGTCATCGCGTGCTCCCCGGACGAGACGATCGGGGGAAAGGCGCTCCGCGTCGATCCTTCGCGCTTCCAGATGTACTCCATCAGGCCGCCGAGTTCGCGGTCGTTCATGCCGGCGCGGGTGCCGCGCATCCCTTCGATCATCCCGAGTCCGGAGATGCGGGCCGCCGTCCGCATGACGTCGATCTCCTCACGATCCTTTATGAGACGCAGCTTCTCGACGAGCGGGGAGAGGTCGCGCCACTGGGCGCGTGGGGCGAGCGGCGCGAGGGCATCGTGAAACTGGCGTCGCATGTCAAACGGTGCCGCGAGGCCGGCGGGGGCGAACAGCTCCTCACCTTCCGGGGCGAAGATCAGCGGTGCGTCGCCCGCCAACCGCCGAAAGCGGTCGGCGAATTCAGCGACGGCGAATACGCTGTCCACCCCGGTCGCGTCGAGCGCCAACTTGTCGGGGGCGAGGCGACGCCGAGGACGATTCCACGGCGCTGTGCGAAAGCGCGGATCGTCCATGGGGTACTGGCCGCCGGCGAACTGCATCGGGGCCGGGAGGAAGAGCGAGGCGACTGGTGTGCCGGCGGCCGAGCGGGTGAGCACGAGGATGGCATACGGCGACTCGACTCCGGTGAGATACCAGAAATCGGGATCCTGCTTGGCGAGTTCGTCTCCCGGATTGATCAGGTATCGCCCTGCGATGACGGCCGGTGCGCCACCGGTTCGTTCCAGCAACCGTGCGCGTCGGGCTGCGTAGACGCCCGGGGCGAAGGCGACGTCGCTTTGTGCAGCGCCCTCGGACGGCGCGAAGAGGGTTGCGGCGACGACTAGCGCCGTGGCGACGGCAGGATGCGCCCGGAGAGCACGACGGGGGCTGATCATCGGATACGGAAGCGCCAGGTAGCGTACAGCGTGGCAGCGTGGATGATCGCGACACCGATAACGGCGAGCAGCGCTGCGGTACGCCGCATCGCGAGGCGCGGCCCCGCCGCGAGCGCCTGCAGCGACGCGAAGAAGACGCCGGAACCGAGGAAGGTCCAGACGACGAAGTGCGCCACCAGCCAGAAGAAGTAGGTATACCAGGCGTGGGTCGGCATGGCGCGCACGAAGAGAACTGCCGCCAGCGCCGAAGTGATGATCTGGGTGAAGAAGGCGCCTAGAACGGCCCCGTTCAGCCAGGTGCTCTCGTCCTTGCTGCGGGCGGGCGAGATGCGCAGCAGCGTCCAGAGCAGCATCACGCCGAACGGCAGCACTTCCAGCCAGATCAGGGCGTACCAGTACAGCCAGATTCCCGTGCTATGGAAAAGCGTCATGGTCATGTCTCGAATCGTGTCGCCGGTGGATTCAGCCCCCCGCTTCCCAATCATCCGCGCCCGACGCACCATTCGCTCACATGCTGCGACGAACTTCCTTCCGGCGGGACGCCACGCCCTCCCCCCGCGCTCCAGCCGCACGCCCGGTGGCCTCGTGGCACCGGACAAGGTGCACCGGAATTCCCGTGACGGCCAGCTACGGGCGTCACCGCGCTCACGTCAACCTCCCGACGTCATGGCGGGGGCCTCGTTGACCGACGACGTGCCTTCGTATGGGGAGCCGCGCCTGATCGACCGACCGCTCCCGGCGGAGGTGCGCGCGACGCTGGCGACACTCGAACGCCTCCACTTCGACATCGCTCGTCGCATGAACCGCGAGCCGTGGAAGGGGTTCTGGACCTGGTGCCAGAAGGTGATTGGTGCGACGTGGATCGCCACCGTGACGGGGCGGTTGCTGCAGGTGGAGGGCATGGAGCACGTGCGCGATGCCTTTCCGCGCGGGCCACTGCTCTTCGTCGCCAACCATCGCTCGTACTTCGACATGTTCGTGGTGTCGAGTCTCCTGCATCGTGAGCTGCCGGGACACAAGCGACTCACCTTCCCGGTGACCGGGCACTATTACTATCAATCGGTCGCCGGGATGGCGCTGAACCAGGTCGCCGCCTTCTGGTCGATGTTTCCGCCGCTCTTCGCCGTTCCCAGTCACGGGGTCAGCGATCGCTACGCGCTGGAGCTCCTGGTGGAAATCTGTCGCCGGGGGCCGGGGCAGATCCTGGGAATTCATCCCGAAGGGGGACGCAACCTCGACCCCGACCCGTATGCGCTGATGCGCTCCCAGCCGGGAACCGGGAAGATCATCCATGCGGCGCGCCCCATCGTGATCCCCTGTTTCATCGCGGGGCTCGACAACGACGTGCTCGCACAAGTACGGCGCAACTGGAGCGGCGGCGAGCCGATCCGCGTCTGGTTCGACGCCCCGGTCCCGCTGGACACGCTCTTCGCGCTCCCGGGGAAGGGGAGCACCTACAAGCAGATCACCGAAACCGTCATGGGGCGGGTGCAGGCGCTCGCCGAGCGCGACCGCGCGCGCCGTGCCCCCGCGACGGCGACCGAAGACTTTCCAGGAATCGTGTCGCCGTCGTCGCCCTGACTAGCGATTGACAGCTGACTTCCGCCTGGCAGCGTCGGTGGGATAGGCAACGTCCGGGGGCGCATCGCCATGCGGCCAGTCCTTCTCCTTCCCCTTCATGTCGGGACGCGGACGGGAGTCGACGTAGGTGGCGACGTCGAAGGCCTCCTGCGCAGTGAGGACACCCGCGGAGTCCTGCGGCATCCAGTGCTTGATGAAGCTGGCGGCCGTGCGCACCCGCGCCATGCCGGCGCCGATGTTGTAGGAGCGCGGTCCCCAGACCGGGGGCGCGATCGGCGTCCCGTCGCCATCTACACCGTGGCAGCGGGCGCAACGCATCGTGAAAATCGCCGCACCCCGCGTCGTGTCACCCGGAAGCGGTTCCATCTTCGGCAGCCCCTGCCCCGCCGTCTGCGCCCCGACGGGGACGCCGTTGGACAGGAAGGCCAGGTAGCCGACGATGTCGCGCATCTCCGGCGACTCGGCGGCGAGCGGCGTCCCGTTGAGCGAGCGCTTGAAGCAATCGTTCACGCGATCCTCGATGAGGATCGTCGTTCCGCTCCGGCTCCGGTACTGCGGAAAGCGCGCGTACACCCCGACCCACGCCATCCCGTCCTCGAGCGTCCCCCCCTTCTGGTGGCAGTTCGTGCAGACGAGGGCGTTGCCGACGTGCCGGGGGAGGGAGTCGCCGGTGTGGGTGACGAGCGCCAGTCCCCGCCGGATCGACGCGAGCAGCACCGTGTCGCGAATCTCCGACTCATCGGGGACGCGGAAGGCCACGGTCGCCACGGCGCGCGGGCGCGGAAGCGAATCGTTCGCGGCCGCGGACATGCTGGCGCCCGCAACTGCCGAATCGCCGCGCGCGGTTCCCCCACCGGACGGGGCGCAACCGGCCAAGGCGCCCACCGCGACCGTAAGGATCACAGGGTACCACCGCCGCCGACCGCGAGCGGGAGAAGCCGAGTGCTGCGAGGCGATTGATCGCTCGATCGCTACTGCCAAAGGTCGTGCTGCCATGCGGATCACTGCGCGAGAGACGACGGCCGGTAGCGGGATCGCCCCGAGTGGGGGGTCGCAGCCGTGGTTCGTAGATAACTCGCGATGCCAGCGGCGGTCAACGCGACGGTCTCGACTGGGCCGCTGCGACAGCTGCGACAGCCGCGACCGATGCGCCAACGCTGCTAGTTTGCGGAGCGGCAGGTCGCCGCGTTGGCTTCGATCTCCTTCGCTATCGCTCGCCCATGAATCGTAGAACCGCCGCAGCCTCGGCCATCGTCCTCCTGCTCGCCGCCCTCCCTCAGGCGCCACACGCGCAGGTACGCCCCGCCTCGCCAGTCCCGCTGATGGTGAACGGCGAGTGGCTCTCAAAGCATCTGGGTGATCGGAACCAGATGATCGTGCACGCGGCGGCCTCGCGCGCGGAGTACGATGCCGGCCACGTCGCCGGAGCCCGCGTGCTCCTGTTCGCATCGTACGCGCCGTCGCTCGCGGGACTCAGCAGCCAGATGCCGTCGACCGCGGTGCTCGATTCGGTGATGGAGGGCATCGGACTGAACGACGGCGATCGGGTGATCATCTACGGTCAGCCGCTGCAGGTGGCGCGCTTGCTCGTCACGCTGGAGCACTTGGGCCTCAAGGGACGCGTCTCGGTGCTCGACGGCGGGATGGACGCCTGGCGCGACGCGGGGCGGCTCGTCTCGCGGGACAGCGTGCCGGTGACGCCGGGGCACTTCACGCCGAAGGTGGATCCCAGCGTGATCGCCGACATTGACTGGGTGAGCGCGAACACGACGACCCGCGGCGTCTCGATTCTCGACGCACGCACCCCCGAGTTCTACCTCGGCTACAGCCCCGGCCAGATGCCACGCGCCGGCCACATCCCCGGCGCAAAGAACGTCCCGTACTCGCAGCTCACCGGCGAACTCACGACGCTGCGCGCCGAGCCCAAACTGCGCCACGCATTCGCATCGGCCGGAGTGCAAGCCGGCGACACCGTTGTCACCTACTGCCACATCGGGATGCAGGCCTCGCTGCTGTACTACGCCGCGAGACGGCTCGGATACCACGCGCGAATATTTGACGGATCATGGGAGGAGTGGAGCAAGAAGGCAGAACTGCCGGTGGTCGTCGAAGCGGGAAAGTAGAGAGACGGACGGGGGACGGGGGACGGGGGACGGGAGTGCGGGCGGCGCCGCTGGCGCCGCTCGCGTCCTTTGCTCCTACCTCCCGTCTCCCGTCTCCCGTCTCCCGTCCTACAACCTAAACAGATACGAATACTTGACGAAGATCCCGTCCTGCACGCGCCGCAGACGCTGAAACTTCAGCGGTTCCGGCTCGTCCAACGACGACCCGTATCCGAGGAAGAAGACGGTGCCGGGTGTTGGTTGATAGGAGAAGAGCCAGTCGGCGCGGATGCGGTTGCGCTTGAAGCCGCTGAGGCGGGAGTAGGAGCCGTCGCCATTCCGGACAAGCAGCGGAAAGTTGGTTCGGCCATCGTCGCGGCGGTCGAGCTTCTCCTGAGTGTCGTACTGGCCGACCATCCGGAAGAAGATCGTGCGTGTCGCCTGATACTCGACCTTGAGGCGTGGGACCTTGCGGATCGAGACGGTGCTGCCGTCGTTCCAGCGATTGAATTCCTGGTGCTGGTACTGCGCCTCGACTCGCAGCTGGTCGGTCGGGCGCCAGCGGGCGTTGGCGGTCATGATGTGGACCAATCCCGACTGCCACTCGTCGAAG
The DNA here is from genome assembly GCA_040007995.1 of Gemmatimonadota bacterium. Classification (GTDB taxonomy): domain Bacteria; phylum Gemmatimonadota; class Gemmatimonadetes; order Gemmatimonadales; family Gemmatimonadaceae; genus SCN-70-22. The sequence continues at coordinate 8,944 of JBDTUA010000150.1, forward strand.
TTCTCGTCCTTGCCGCCGATGTAGAAGAAGTCGGCGGAGAATTTCCCCCATTCGGGGGTCGCGATGTTGAAGGTGAGGTCGACGTTGTGTAGTCGCGGATCGCCGGCGGCAGTGAACTTGACCGTATCGATTGTGGTGTTGTCGAGGTGGCGCTCGATGTAGTAGTTGCCGTAGAGGTTGGGGTCGTAGCCGAAGTTCTCGAAATAGACGCCCCCACTCACGCGCCAGCCGCCGCGCATGGCCGCGTTCGTCGAGAAGTGCAGCTTGCGATCCTGGGAGGCCCGGCCGTTGACGAAGGCGCCGTACGGGCCGGTCCCCTGTCCGCGAACGGTCGCCCCCCACGTCTCGATACGTGAGCCAGCCGGGCGATAGAACGTCCAGTTGTTGCTGACGACGTAGTCCACGACGTCGCGGCGCGAGATGAAGCCGGCCTGAGCGTCGAAGTCCTCGCCGATGGCGTTGATGCGCGCCGAGAAGTTGTAGCGTCGCCCCTGACGGGCGAGGGTGGCAGCCCAGAGCGGCGCGGTGGTGATGGCGGAGTCGGCCCGCGTGCGGCTGAGCGCGCCCTGTAACGCCAGCGACCAGATTCGGCGCGTGATGAAGCGCGCGTCCAATCCCGCAACACGATTGTAGTCGTCCCCGTCGATGCGGTCGGTGTAGGTGAAGCCGAGTCGCGACTGCTGCCCCAGGTCACGCGTGCCGCGCACGATGTTGAAGAAGGGGTGCCCCGTCCCCGACAGCGACGAGGAGCGATCGTCGAGGGCGGAGAGGATGGCGAGGTTGGTGCCCAGCGCCTTGCCGGTGAGCTTGAACGCCACGTCGGGCTGCACGATGCGGCGGCTGTAGATCAGGTTGTTGCCGACGGCAAAGTTCTCGATCCCCTCGAGGAAGAAGGGGCGCCGCTCCGGATAGAAGAGCGCCTGTCGCGGATCGTACTGGAAGGCGACGACGTCCGACTCCACCTGTGAGAAGTCGGGGTTCACGGTGCCATTAAGGGTGAGGTTGTTGGTCACCCCCCAGCGCACCGTGGCGCCGTATTCGGGTCCCTGCGGCGCATAGCCCCAGCTCCCGTCCTCCTTGCGCGTTCCGTTCTGGAAGCCGACGACCGAGGGGTTGAGGTCGACCGTGAGGCCTCGGCGCAGGCCGTGCAACCCGGTGAGCCGCCCTGACTGGGCGAGGAAGGAGGCCGCGGCGCGGCGCGTCGGCGTCCAGGTGTCCTCATGCCCCAGGTATTGCACCCGACGGACCAGTTGCAATCCCCAGTCCTGGACGGCCTTGGCCTGGTAGCGCAGCGACTTGAACGGGATGCGGACCTCGATCTCGTAGCCGAAGTCGGTCACCCGTCCCTTGGACTCGTACACGAAGTTGGCGCTCAGGTCGGCCGCGGTGCGCCCGCTGGTCGCCGATGTCCCCGTCGACGTGGTCGTCATCACCTCATTGAGCGTGCCGTCGGCCTGCACGCCTAACGCGTTCACGCCGAAGACGAATGCCTGCCGACCGTCGTTGAAGGTCGACAGGATGATCTCGACGTAGTCGTCGGTGCTGATCTTGTCGCGGTCGGAGAGCCGGGCATTGGTCGCGCCGGGCGGGGCATACGCCCGGATCCCGAAATGGATCGCGGTCGGCGAGTACCAGACGAGGACCTCGGTCGAGTCGGTGGACGCGCGCTGGTCGCTCGGCTGGAACTGAGAGAATCCGGTGAGCAGCGCCGCTTCGCGCCAGACCGGCTCGGTCAGCTGACCATCGACGACGATGCTCTGCTCCAGCCGCGGCGGGGCGACGTCCGTCTGGCCAGCGCGGCCGTTGAAAACGTCCTGCGCCAGAAGCGCGGTCGGAACGAGGAGGGCGAGCGCGGTGAACGGAAGAAATGGCACGAAGAAGAGGCGACGAGGGGGGAGCGACCGCGACAAGGCGTCCAGCATCGGGGGAGGACGACCGAGGCGTTACGCACAGGACCGACCGGAACGTTGCCCGCAGCGCGCCGTACGTCCATCGGACACAACCGGGGAGTGGGGGGTAACTTCCAGTCGTGTCCTCTCCGTGGTCGCCGTCGCGCCCCGTTCGATCCTTGTCTCCTGCCGACCGTACACCCGACCATGCGTCCTCTCGTCGTTGCCCTTTCGAGCCTGCTCGCCCTCCCGGCCGCCGGACGAGCGCAGCAGCATGCCCACACCGCCGGGATGTCGCACGACAGCGCGATGACGGCGCGGGGGGCGCAGGCCTCCCCGCGTACGACTCGCGCCGGGCAGGAGGCCTTTGGGACGATCGCCGAGGTCGTTCGTGTGCTGGACGCCAACCCGCACACCGACTGGTCGAAGGTCGACATCGAGGCGCTGCGCCAGCACCTGATCGACATGGACGACGTGACGATTCGCGCCCGGGTTCAACCGTCGGAAGTCCCCGGCGGCGTGGTCTTTGTCGTCTCGGGGACTGGGCGCGTGCGCGACGCGATCCGACGGATGTCGATGAACCACGGCACGACGATCACTCCGGCCGATGGC
>JBDTUA010000151.1:0-11364 GCA_040007995.1 Gemmatimonadota bacterium
AGGAAAAGCGACGGGGGCCCCCCGCGCCGCGCAGCGGCGCACTCCCGTCCCCCGTCCCCCGTCCCACTTCAAGAGGTCCCAATCTGCTTCGTATACTTCACGACGAGCGATCTCGCCTTCGGCCGCTGCCAACTAAAGAACCCGTCCGCGCTCTCCCCGTCGTTGAACACCACGAACAGACCCGTCCCCGCAGTGTTCAGCCAGCCGAGTCGAGCGTTCGCGGTCCACACCTGCTGCTGGTTGTTGTACTGCGTGAGCGTCTGCAGGAAGATGCGCGGCGTGAAGAAGTAGGCCGCCTTGAGCCCGACCAGCGAGCGGGTGAACGACCCCTCGTCGAGGCGGACGTCCTGATAATCCACCAGCAGCGACGAGGAGATCGTCGCGCCGTGACGTGCCGTGAGCGTCACGCTCCCGCCGTTGCGCGTCCCATCGTAGAACGGGCCGAAATCGCCGCGCAGCACCATCGAGAGCGGCGTGCTCGCGTTGGTCGACCAGTCCAGCCCGAGCGACGGCCAGTCATAGCTCCCTTCCGGGAGCACCACGTTCTCCGCGATCGCAAACGGCTGCTGCAGCCCCTCGTGAAATACGTTCAGCTCCGGGCCGAACTTCGCCCCCGAGGCAAACTCGATTTCCGTAAAGTCGATGTGCCACTGGCCGCTCTGGTAGAAGCCGTCCCGTCCGTAGTAGCCGCGGTAGCTCACGTGCGGGTTCCACTGCCTAAACCACGCCCACTCCTGCTTGCGGTAGTACCGCATGAAGTTGATGTCGTAGAACGAGTAGCCGCCGGCGCGGTTGAGGAAGCCGACTTCAGGGTTGAAATCCTCCCCTAACTGGATGAAGCGCATGCTGTTGTTCCAGTCGCGCGTCGCGTACGCCACGCGCCCGCTGTACCCGAGGTCGTCGCCGGTGCGCCCCGGCGTCTGCGTTCCCGCCCCCCACCAGTCGATCGTCCACGCATCGCCCAGCCCCACCCGCCCGTCGATCCCCAGCGTGCGGTTGTAGCTGGCGGTGCTGTCGGTGGTCATGCGCTGCACCCCGATCACCCCGATCCGTGATCGGCGCGACACCTCGCGCAGTGCGCGCAGCACCGTGTACGACTGCCCCGCGATCCCGCCCTGCGGTGCATCGTCGGTGAAGAGCTGCATCGCACCGATCGTCGTGCTCCCCACCCGTCCCGTCACCCGCCCACCGCCGATGATCGGCACCGGCGTCCCTTCGCTGATCCCGATCTTGCGGCTGAAGAACAGCTCCGCCGCCTGCGGCGTCCCCGCCGAGAAGACCCCCGCATTCTCCAGGAAGAAGGGGCGCTTCTCGGGGAAGAAGATCGGGAAACGCGTCAGGTTCGTGCGCTGCTCGTCCACCTCCACCTGCGCGAAGTCGGTGTTGTACGTCAGGTCGAGCGTCAGGCTTGGCGTCAGGCCGTACTTGAGGTCAGCTCCCCACTCGGCCGGATAGCGCGCCTTCACCTCGTTCTCGTAATCGCGCTGCGCCGAGCCGAGCACATAGGGCGATACCGTCGCCACCCGCCGCACCGGAACGGTGATTCCTTCCAATGTCCCCGCCATGGACATGCGATACATGTTGAACTGCCGCGGAATGAACGACCAGAACGACTCCTCGTTCTTGCGACGGATCATGCGGGCGATGTTGAGCCCCCACGTCTGCGTCGCACCGCCCCCATACCGCAGCGTCGAGAACGGGATGCGGAACTCGGCGTACCACCCGAGCGAGTCCGACGACGTCATCACCCGCCAGCTCCCGTCCCAGTTGAGGTTGAAGCCCCCCATCGAGCCGGCTTGCGCGCGGTTCTGCCCGGACTGCAGCACGCCGCCCCCCTCGCCCTCACGGATGATCTGGCCGTCGTACTCGATCCCCGCCGGCGTCGTCGCGAAGACGAAGCCGTTCTGCCGGTCGCGATACGTGTCGAGAATGATCGCCACGTAGTCGCTGTTGGAGATGGTCCCGTCACGCACCTTCTCCCCGGGAACGATCCCCCCGGGCTCCCGGTCGTACATCCAGGCGCCGATGTAGAGTGCCTCGCCGTCGGTCAGCAACCGGATCTCGGTGCGCTCGCTGACCGGCGCCCCTTCGGCCTGTTCGCGCTGCGTGAAGCCGGCGAACGGCTCGCCTTCCTTCCATTCCGCGTCGTTGAGTCGCCCATCGATGACCGGGGCGGTGGTGACGACCCGCGCCGCGCCGACGCGGGGCGCGCGCCCCTGAGGTCCAGCCGCAGGGGTGGCCACGGTCTGTCCGAAGAGTGGCGTGGTGACCAGCGACGCGGTGAGAAGCGACGCGGCGACATGCAGTGCGAGAGGCAGTGCGAGAGGCAGTGCGAGAGGCAGCAAGCGGAGCGTGGCGAACGGCGCGGTACCGCGGACGCGCGTACCGGACGCCAAAGAAACGGGCAGACGCATCGATCGGGATCGGGGGGGGAAAGGAAGCACGCCGCCTCGAGAATGGCACTCGCCGGTGCGGCGTTGCCAAACTCGCGGCATGCACCGGCAATCGGAAGCGGCTTCGAGCTCCCGGCCGGGATTTGACGTCCCCTCCCGCGCGAGGCAGCTTGGCACACCCCTCCCCCCAGCCGAGTCCCACCATGCGTGCACTGTCCCGCCGGTACCTCACGGTCGCGTCCCTCCTGGTCGCGTCCTGGTCCTCGTCGCTTGCGGCGCAGCAGCCGGCGCCGGCGCGCCTGCGCGTCACCGTCACCCTCCCGGCCACCCTCCCCGGCGGGCCGCCCCCCGCCCCGTCGGGCATCGATGGGCGCCTCTTCGTCATCTTCTCTACCGATTCCAGCGCGGAGCCCCGATTCCAGGTCAGTTATGGCGCCGACGCGCAACCGGCGTTCGCCGTCGATGTCTCGGGGTGGAAGCCGGGCGAGACGCGAGTACTCGATCCCGGCGCCTGGGGCTTTCCCGTCAAGTCGTTAGGCGCGCTGCCGCGCGGGAGCTATCGCGTGCAGGCGGTGCTGACCCGCTACGAGACCTTCCGTCGCGCCGATGGCGTGGCCGTCTCCCTCCCGCCCGACCAGGGGGAAGGGCAGCACTGGAACACCAAGCCGGGCAACCTGTATTCGGTCCCGCGTGTCGCGACGGTCGATCCCACGCGCACGGAGCCGTTACACCTGACGATCGACCAGGTGATCCCACCCATCCCCGCCTTTCACGAGACGAAGTACGTGAAGCACGTGCGCATCCGCAGCGAGCGGCTGTCGCGCTTCTGGGGGCGCGACATGTTCCTCGCCGCCTTCGTCACCCTCCCGGAGGGCTTCGACAGCCATCCGCAAACGCGGTATCCGCTCGTCGTCAACCACGGCCACTTCTCCACCGAACCCGATAACTGGCGCGAGACCCCGCCCGACCCGACCCTCCAGCCCGACTACAGCGCCCGCTTCTCGCTCCCCGGCTACAACCGCATCGTGCAGGAGCAGTCCTATCAGTTCTTCAAGGACTGGACCGGCCCCGGCTTTCCCCGCGTGCTGCTCGTGCAGATCCAGCACGCCACCCCGTTCTACGACGATTCCTATGCGGTCAACTCGGCGAGCAACGGCCCGTACGGCGACGCCATCCAGTACGAACTGATCCCCGAGATCGAGAAACGCTTTCGCGGCTTAGGGGCTGGGTGGGCGCGCTTCGTCTTCGGCGGGTCGACCGGGGGATGGGAGTCGATGGCGGTGCAGCTCTTCTATCCTGACGAGTACAACGGCGCCTGGATCGCCTGCCCCGATCCGATCGACTTCCGCGACTACACCGTCGTCAACATCTACAGCGACACCAACGCCTACTACACAACGTCCCGCTGGAAGAAGACGCCACGCCCCGGCCACCGGAACTATCTCGGCCACGTCGACGCCACCCTCGAGGAGATGAACCACTACGAACTCCTCCTCGGCACCCGAGGGCGCTCGGGCGAGCAATGGGACGTCTGGGAAAGCGTCTTCTCGCCGCTCGGCGCCGACGGCTACCCGCGGCGCATCTGGGATAGGGTCACCGGGAAGATCGACCCCGTGACGGCGAAGTTCTGGCAGGAGAACTACGACCTCTCCTACATCCTCCAGCGCGACTGGGCCACCCTCGGCCCCAAGCTCCGTGGGAAGCTGCGGATCTTCGTCGGCGACATGGACAACTACTACCTGAACAACGCCGTCTACGACGTCGACAACTTTCTCAAGACCAAGCCGGAAGCCGAAGCCGTCGTCGACTACGGCGACCGCGACGAACACTGCTGGAACGGCGATCACACGCGCAGCAACGCGTACTCGCGGCTTCGCTACACGCAGATGGTGCTGCCGTGGGCGGTCGAGCGCATGATCCGGACGGCGCCCGCAGGAGCGGACGTTCGCTCCTGGCGATACTAGGCGGCGCCGATCCTGACGGACTCGCGCGAACAGAGGGGGTGCCTTCGGGCGCCCCCTCATTTTCTGTCGCACGGATCGACATGAAGCCGTAAATACTTCACCAGACATGCTTTGCGAGTTCCTCGCAGAACTGCAGCGTGCAGGCGACGGCAGTTGTCACATGAATACAACATGAATTCAGCCATTCATGGAGCATGAACCCTAGGTGAACAAGGGGAAGCGGCTCGGCCACCGTCGTGGCCCAGCCATTGCCTGACGAGGTCACGGCTGTGCGGTACATCACACGATCGGGGCATCGCGCTCCCGGCGCGTGAGCCCAAGTCCGTCCGCCCACTCATCACCCCAGCACCGAGCTCCCCATGTTCCTGGCCGACCGTCCCAGCAGGCGAGTCCTCGTCGCCCTCGTCGCGCTCCTCGTCGCGGCATGCGACAATCCCGCGACCGATCCGCTCCACGTCGACACGGCGTTGCTCGCCGTGCAGCCCGGCGCCGCCCCCAACACGATGCAGCTGGTCAACCTGGGCGATCGGATCTTCAAGGATACCAACCTCTCGATCGGGAAGAACCAGTCGTGCCAGAGTTGCCACGATCCGGCGTTCGGCTTTACGTCGCCGAACACCACGATCAATGCCGGTGGTTCGGTGGCGGAGGGCTCGATCGCGGGACGTTTCGGCAACCGTCGCCCGCCGACCGCCGCGTACGCGGCCTTCAGCCCCGTCCTGGCCTACAACGAGGAGGATGAGGCGTGGGTGGGGGGCAACTTCGACGACGGTCGCGCCACCGGCGCTCGGCTCGGTTCGCCCTCAGCGGAGCAGGCGCAGGGACCCTTCGTGAATCCGGTTGAGATGGCGCTCCCCGATCCGGCCTGCGTCGTCTTCCGCATCGCCGAAGGGAAGTACGCGGCGCTGTATCGGGCCGCGTGGGGCAACTCGATCTTCCAGATCGCCTATCCGGGCGCGCGGGTCATGAACACGCTCTGCGCCACCGAAGGGAGCGTCGTCCCCCTCTCCCCGAGCGATCGGCAGCAGATGATGGTGGAGTACGATCGCATCGGTCTCTCGATCGCCGCCTTCGAAGCGTCGGACCGCGTCAGCCCGTTCTCCTCGCGCTTCGACGTCGCACGTAACGGGGGAGCGCGCCTGACAAAGGAGGAGCTGGACGGCTTCGAACTCTACAAGGGGAAGGCCGGCTGCGCCGCCTGCCATCCGATCGCCGGCAAGCGCGCAATGCTCACCGACTTCACCTTCGACAACATCGGCGTCCCCGCGAACCCGGAGAACCCGGCGCTCCTCGGCAGCGGCTTCATCGATCCGGGGCTCGGTGGCTTCCTCGGCGAGACCGACCTGCTCGGTGCCATCAAGGTGCCAACGCTGCGAAACCTCGAAAAGAAGCCTACGCCGCTCACCCCCAAGTCGTACATGCACAACGGGGTCTTCAAGTCGATCGAGCAGGTGGTGCACTTCTACAACACGCGGGATGTCCTCCCGCGCTGCGCGGCGGGCATCGGGCCGAGCGATCCACGCTTCGGCACGACCTGCTGGCCGGGGCCGGAAGAGACGCGGAACGTCAACATGGAGGAGCTGGGCCGCCTCGGGCTCTCTCCGCTGGAAGAGGCTCGCCTTGTGATGTTCCTCCGCACGCTGAACGACCGCACGAACTGATTCATCTCAGGAGAAAGACGCTACACGTGTTCGTCGCCGGTCCACGACGGGGAGTGGATGCGGCGGCGACACGGGCGGGTTTCTCTGGTTTGTCTACCGACGCTCGTCAGGCAGGGTGATCGTCGGCCGGTCCTTCGGAGTCCATATCGAGGTGCAGCTTGTGCAGCAGCCTGGTGACCACCGGACCGAGGATCACCGCCGCCACGGTGAGGAACGCCATCGCGCTGTAGAGCGAGTACGCGATCGCGAAGAGCTTGGCGCCCGGCTCCGTGAGCGCCGCGACGGGCCCCATTCCGGTCAGGATCATCGCCGCGTTGAGATATGCGTCGATCCACGGGAGGTGGGCGAGCGACCGGTAGCCCACCGCACCCATCGTGAGCGACAGTGCGATGAAGGCCCCGGCCATCGCCCCGTTGCGGACGAGATGGGCCACGAAGTGGCGCCGGCTCGGAAGCGGCCGGCGGACCCGGAGGGGGCGCATCGTCAACTGACCGGCTTCGGCTTGTTGGTCCCCCACTTCTCGAACCACTTCCGCAGGTAGAGCTGCGTGCGAAGGAAGTTCGACGGCTGCGAGGTCGTCCCGTGCCACTCGTTCTGGTAACGGATCATCACCGTGGGAACGCCGACGTATTTCAACGCCTGATAGTACTCCTCCGCCTGCCCCATCGGCGTGCGCAGGTCGTTCTCTCCGGTCATCAGCATCGTTGGCGTCTTCACGTTCCCGACGTAGAAGATCGACGACCGATCCATCCACTCCTTCGGGTCCTCCCAGAACGGCTTCTCGAAGGTGTCGAGGTAGGTGATCGCGTCGGAGGTTCCCATCGCCGACATCCAGTTCACGATCGCGCAGTTGGCCGACGCGGCACGAAAGCGCGTCGTATTGCCGACGATGTAGGTCGTGAGGATTCCGCCTCCCGAGCAGCCGTACACGAAGAGGTTGTCGGCGTCGATGTAGCCGCGCCCGATCATCGAGTCGACGCCGGTCATGAGGTCGGGGAAGTCGGCACCGGGATAGTCGTGGTTGATCGCGTTGGCGAACTTCGTTCCGTAGCCGGTACTCCCGCGCGGATTCGTGTACAGCGTCACGTATCCATTCGATGCGTGCTCCTGAAAGGCGAAGTTGAACGCCCCGTTGTACATCCCGTGCGGCCCTCCGTGGATCGACAGCATCAACGGATACTTCTTCGAGGGATCGAAATCCGGCGGCTTCACGATCCACGCCTGGATGCGGAAGCCATCGGTCGAGGGATACCAGAACTCCTCCACGTCACCGAGCTTCACGCCCGCCAGCACGTCGTCGTTGACCTGCGTGAGGCGCGTCGCCGCCTTCGGGTTGGCCAGGGTGAAGCGATAGATGTCGCCAGGCTCGTACGCGCTGGCGATCGTCCCGACCGCGACGCCGTTCCTTGCGAACGATGAGAGGTCGAACATCTGCTTGCCGTCGGTCAGCGTGGTCACGCCCCCCTTGAGCGAGACAAAGTGCAGGCTGCTGTAGCCCTCGCGCGCCACGCTGAAGTAGAGCCCACTCCCGTCAGGCGCCCACTGCATGTCGCCCGACTGCCGGTCGTAGTCGCCGGAGATGAGGCGCGGGGTGGAGCCGTCGCGGTTCATCACCCAGATCTTCGAATTGCGATACGTGTCGCGGTGCTCGTCCCCGCGGATGTAGGCAATCAGCGTCCCGTCCGGTGAGGCGACCGCACCGTCGTCGGGGCCGCGATGGTTGGTGAGCCGTCGGATCAAACCGTCGCCCACCGTCACGGCGTAGATCTCCGACTCCTTCCAGTTGTTCGGGCGGTCCCAGTCGTCGGCGCGATACGAGGTGAAGTAGATCTCCTTGCCGTCGGGGCTCCACTCCACGCCGCGATGGTTCCAGTTCCCGTTCGTCAACTGCCGCGCCGTCCCGCCGTCGGCGGGGACGACGAACAGGTGGTTCCATCCGGTATCGGTGAAGCCGACGCGATCTCGATGATACGACGCCCGCTCGACGACCTTCGGGTCGCCTGTCCACTTCGCCCCGTTAGGGCGTCCCGGTAATTTCACGCCTGCGAACTCCGCCTCATCGTCCACCCGACTTGCAAAGGCGAGCCACTTGCCGTCCGGCGACCACGTGACGTTCGACGGTCCGTTCGCGAGCCGCGTGACCTGCGTCGTCGCCCCCTCGGCATCCATCCATCGCACGAAGACCTGGGCGCCGCGCGGCTCTCCGGGCGCTATGTACAGGATGCGCGTTCCGTCCGGCGACCAGCGCGCCCCGCTTCCGTCCACCAGGTGGCGGCTCTTCGTCCCGTCGCTGTTCATGATCCAGAGCGACGACTCGCGCTTGTCGTTCACCTTGTCGATCCAGCCGCGTGTGTAGACGATCAGCGCCCCGTCTGGCGAGATCTGCGGATCGGTGACCGACTCCATGTCCAGATACTGCTCCAGCGCGAGGGTGCGCGGCGGTGACTGGGCAACGATGCCAGTGGGAAGGAGAGCGGCGATCGCGATGATGAGAGCGCCAGGGAGCAGGGCGCGGAGGCGTGGCACGGGCATGGCAACTCAGGCGGACGGAAGAGGAGAACGGGCGCGGCAGGTGGCGCGAAGAGTATGGCGCCGAATGCAGCGGAGCACCACCGGAGCACCACCGGAGCCCTGCCGCGCATCGCCGCGAATGCAGGGCGCCACGCTAGGTTACGCGGCCATGACCACCGACTTCCTCCTCTGGCAATGGAGCCTGATCACGCAGCTCGTCTCGGGCGCGATGATCGGTGGTTTTTTCCTTGTCCTCGCGGCAACCACGCGGGCGCAGCGCGAACTGCGGAGCAGCAATGACGACCTCCTGCGCGCACAGGAAGCGTTGCGGGCAATCGTCGACGTCGATCCGCTCACCGGGCTGGCCAATCGTCGCGCGCTCCCCGGGATCCTGCGCACCGTGCAACCCGACGGCGCGTCACTGGTTTTCATCGACCTGCGTGGATTCAAGCAGATCAACGACGCCCGCGGCCACGCGGCTGGCGACGATCTCCTCAAGCGCTTCGCCGCGGCCGTGCAGGAGAGCGTCAGGCCGGGGGACGCGGTCGTGCGCTACGCCGGTGACGAGTTCCTCGTCGTCGCGCAGGGGCTCGCGCATCCCGCGATGGAAGCACGGATCGTGGCGCTGCGCGAGCGTCTCGCGGATGACACGTCCAGATGGTCGTCGCGCATTACCTTCGACGCCGGCCACAGCGAGTTGGAGGCCGGAGGGCACCCTGATGACGCAGTGCAGGCTGCGGACCGCGCAATGTATGAGAGGAAGCTGGACGGGCGCCGTGAAGGGAGCGATTCGTAACTCGACGGCGCCTTCGTCTACTCCGTGCGCACCACCGGGGTCTTGTGCAAGCCGTCGTGCGGGGCACGGGGGGCCAAGCGCGAAAAGGTCGCCTTTCATCGCACGGTCGATCTCCCGCTCGACATTCGCGGCACCGCATTCCAGGAGCGCGTCTGGGTTGCCCTCACCGCCATCGCGCCGAGGCAGACCGTTACGTATGGTGACTTCAACGCCCTTCACCAGGTGAACCTGCGGCATGGCGTGGGAACGGTGCGAAGCGGTCAGCGCTTCACGACCGGGGTCATCTTTCACGATGCGGCGTAGCGGAGGGCGGGGAGCGCGGAGAGCGCCGCACGGCCCCGTCGCGACTATCGTCCCTCGCTCCGCCGCTCCCGCGCCGCCGCCGCCGCCGAGTCCGCCCCGTGCGTCCGCGCCGCGAAGGCGGTGATGTCCTGCCGCTGCTGCGGCGACAGCGTTTGCAGGTAGCGCCTGGCCTCCTCTGACCTACCCATTCGCAGGTACACTGCCCCGAGGTTGGCGCGGATCAGCGTGTCGGCCAGAACGTTCACGATACCGCTCGACCGATAGAGCGCCTCGGCCAGGCGCAGCTGCGTCTCGCTGGTCGGCAGGTCGTGGAGCATCGCGCGCGTGTAGCCATAGTTGAAGTGCGCGAGCGCCAGCTCGAAGCCGCGATCACGCCCCGACATGTGCGACAGTTCGGCGGCCGCCACGCTGTCGGCATCCGCCAGCCGCATGGCCGCCAGGAGATAGGAGAAGTATCCGTCGTGGACGAGATGGCGGATTGGAGCCACGACCTCGGGGATCGAATCGATCACGTGTACGGCGCGCGTGAGTTGCACTCGTGCCGTCGCGGTGTCGCCGCGGGCCAGTCGCACGAGCCCCGAGTGTCGCAGGAACAACGCCGCCTCGCGGCTGTCGGCGCCGAAGACGAGTGTGGCCTGGCGAAGGCCGCGCTGGGAAAATGAGTCAGCTGTCGCGATGCGGCCAGTCGCCCAGGCGGCAAGTGACAGGTTGCTCAGCACATCGATGCGCTCGAGGGTGAACGGGACGTGCAGCGCATCGAGCATCGTCAGCGACTGGCGCAGCAGTGAATCGGCCGACGACAGCGCCCCGCGGGAGACCGCGACCCCTGCGAGGCGGTTGAGAGCCGCAGCCTTCACGACCGACGGGCCTGGCGTGCGCGCCGTCTCCAGCGCCAGCGCCCGATTCGCCAGTGGCGCAATCGCGGTGTAGTCGCCTCGCACCAGGTCGACCGACGACTGCTCCACCAGTGCGCGGGCGTACATCTCCGAATGCGACTGGCCGGCCCGCTCGAGTGAGGCGCGCGCATGGTCGATGAAGCGGGCGGCGTCGTCGAGCCGGTTACGATGCAGCGCCACCACGCCGGCTTCGATGCTGGCGAGCGCATAGGTCTCGCTCGACGTTCCATAGCTTTCCTCCGCCAGCCGCACCGCAGAGTCGAGCACTGCCGCCGCTTCGCGCAAGCGACCCTGCGACAAGAGGGAGGAGCCGAGGCTCGTGTAGAGGCGCGCCCGGATGGCCGGGTCGTCGGGAAAGGCGGCCGGAATTCGTTGCAGCGTCGAGTCGAGCAGGACAGCGATCGTCACGTTCGGGCCCAACCGCAGCCCCGCCCCTCCGACGTTGGAGGCGTCGGCCGCTCCAAGCGTGGACTGCATGAACGCCGAGATACGCCGGGTCCGTTCCCCCTCCGCGCGCGCAGAACGCGCCTGCCAGATCGCGACGCCAAGGAAGGTCGCGCCGGTGAGCGTCGCCGCCGCGCCGATCGCCACCACCGCGCGACGACGCGCGACGAAACGTCGCAACCGGTAGCCGAGTGTGTCCGGACGGGCCACCACCGGCATCCGCTTGAGGAAGCGCTGCACGTCGTCGGCCAGCGACTCGGCGGACGAGTAGCGCCGTTCGGGCTCGGCCCGCATCGCCATCGCGACAATCGCGTCCAGTTCTCCCGCCAGCGTGCGCGCCAGGCGCTCACGCCGCTCGAGTCCGCAGTGCCGTGCGGCGTCGTCGGTACAGGCGAC
>JBDTUA010000152.1:0-11232 GCA_040007995.1 Gemmatimonadota bacterium
GACAAGCCCAGGGTCGCGACGCAGGTCGCCCCGGTCGCCGACTTCCATCCCGTCCCTGAGTCGGAGCAGGACTTCGCCGAGAAGAACCCGCAGCATCCGTACATCCGCTTCTGGGACGTGCCTCGGCTCGAGCGCTACAGGAAGACGCTGCCGGCCTTCTTCAGGGAGCGCGACGCGCGACGATAGGCGCGTTGCGGTGTGCGGCACTCGCTCGTAATCTGCGCCTCCCGGAGCCTCGACAGACTCCGACAACCAACACACATAAAGGGGTTGTGGCTCGTTCGCGGCGTCCGTAACTTTCGTGCGACACGACGTGACCTTCGACGCCGGAGACGAGGATGCTCGCTCATCAGGTTGGAGCGCTGTTGAAGGCCTCGCGACTGGCCCTGCATCTCACGCAAAAGGAGCTCGCGCGCCGCGCTGGCGTCAGCGAACGACTCTGGGCCGAAGTGGAACGTGGCGAACGTCCGAACGTGAGCCTCGAAACCGCGCTGCAGATGTTGAGTCAGGTGGGCGTAACCGTCCGGCTCGACGATCCGATGGGATCGATTCATGTCCTGCACGATCCAGCCGCCGCCGCGGCGGCACGCGCAGCTCGCGCTGCGATTCGACGCGCCACGTGGCAGGGGCGCCAGATCCGGCTGGCGCAGGAGGGAGAGGATGCGCCCGCGCCGTCGCGGCCCGCGGATGCGCTTGGCGCCGTCGCACGGGTGTCGGAGCAGGCCTACGTCGTCGCGCGGGCACGCCGCGCTCGGCGCTGAATGGACCTCCCTTCGAACGATACGACGGCACTGGCGACGGATTTCCGCGATTGCATCGCGCTGTTGAATGCGCACCAGGTCGTCTTCGTTCTCGTCGGAGGATTCGCGGTGGGATGGCACGGCGTGGTGCGCGCGACGGGTGACATCGACTTTCTGTACGAACAATCGCCGCGGAACGTCCGGCGCCTCTGTCGCGCCCTCGAGGAGTTTGGTGCGCCCGCCCAACTCATCGATGCCGACTTTCTCCTGTCACCGAACGCGGTGACGCAGATCGGGAATGTCCCGCTTCGCATCGACTTGATGGCGTCCATCAGCGGCGTCTCCTTCGAACAGGTGCGCGCGGGAGCGGTGGAATCGGCAATCGCCGAGCAGCATTTGCTCATCATCGGGCTCGACGAACTCCGCGTCAACAAGCGGGCAACCGGGCGGGTGAAGGACAAGGAAGATCTCCGGAGATTGACCCAGGTGTCCAAGCGCGCCAAGCGAAGCAAGACTCGCTGATCACCCCACAATGTCCATCGCGACCTGGCTGGCATGGCTCGGCGACACCCCATGGAGCGTCGCGCTGCACCAGTCGCACTACGTCTGGCCCTTCGCCGAGTCGCTGCATGTCCTGACACTCGCGCTCTTCGCGGGAACCGCCGCCGTGCTCGACCTGCGCCTCCTCGGGCTCGCGCTCCCGCGGGTTCCGGTCACCGCCCTCACGGCGCGACTGCTCCCGTGGACCCGATTCGGCTTCGCGATCATGGTCGCGACCGGCGTACTGCTGTTCTACGCGACGCCGCTGGTGTACTACCACGATCTCTTCTTTCGGGTGAAGATGCTGCTGGTGGCAATCGCCGGCATCAACGTCTTCGTCTTCCATGCGCGCACGCATCGCAACGCGCTACACTGGGCGCATGAGCTGCGCGTGCCGCGCGGGGCACGCATCGCCGCCGCGGTGTCGCTCGTCGCGTGGGCCGGAGTCATCGTCAGTGGCCGGCTGATCGCGTACGACTGGTTCGCCTGCGACAAGCAGCCCCTGCCTGCACTCGCCAGTTGGGCGGAAGGTTGCCCCGTCGCGACGCGCTGATGCCGACGCACCTCCTTCCCTGGTTCGAGTGGGCCCAGTCGTCGTGGCTCGGCCATGCCGTGCACACGTCTCTCTGGCTCTTTCCCGTCCTCGAATCAACGCATCTCCTCGCGCTGTCACTGCTCGGTGGGGTCCTGCTCGTCGTCGACCTTCGAATGCTGGGCATCGTCCTGCGGGACCAGCCCATCGCGACCCTTGCGCGCGGCGTGCAGCCATGGCTCGTGCGCAGCCTCTTCCTCATGGCGGGGACCGGCGTCCTATTGCTGATCTCGGAGGCGGTGAAGTGCTACCACATCCCCTCGTTCTGGGTGAAGGTGACCGCGCTTCCGTTCGCCCTGGCCTTCACCTTTCTGGTGCGCAACCCGCTGGCACTCAACGATGCCACTGTGACGGGATGGCGGAGTCGCGCGGTTGCCGCGGCCTCGATCGGACTCTGGTTCACGGTGGCGATGGCCGGCCGATGGATCGGGTTCTCCTCGTGAGGCGGGGCTGACGCCCATGTTCCCCTTCCCACGCCTCACCCCTCCGCGCACCCTCGGCTCGCCGCCACACGTCCTGCACCTCATCAATAGCTTCGCCGATGGCGGGACCGAGCGCCAGGCGATCCAACTGGCGAATGCGCTCGCCGACAGCGGTTCGTGGAACGTCACCGTCGCCGTGCATGACGGTGACGGTCCCCTCCGCGAGCTGCTCAATCCCGACCTGCGCCAGCGCGTCGCCGCCTTTCCCTTGATACGCGTGCTGAGCTGGTACACCCTGACACAGGCGCAGGAGTTCCGGAGACTCCTCGAAGGCGCTCAGGTCGACATCGTGCACACGCACGGCTTCTATCCGAACATCTTCGGGATGGCAGGGACGAAGTGGTCGGAGGTTGGTGTGCGCATTGCCAGCAAGCGGGAGAGCGTCTCGCTCCGGTCCCCCGCGCGAGCAGCGCTGGAGCGGCAGGCATTGTCGATTGCGACGCACGTCGTCACCAACTGCAATGCCGTGCGGAGGGAGCTCCTCGACGCTCGCTTCGAGGATGACCGCGTCTCTACCATCTACAATGCGGTGACGCCAGATCGAATGTCGTCGCACGTCGACCTGGATCCCATGCCGTTCGATGTGGCAACGAGCATGCGGATAGATGGGCCGTGCGTGGCGATGATCGCGAACTTCCATCATGCCGCGAAGGATCATGCGACGATGCTGCGGGCGGCGCGGCGCGTCGTTGACGTCGCGCCAGACACCCAATTCATCCTTGCCGGTGAGGGGCCGCTCCGTGATGAGGTGCGACAGCTCGCCGCGAGTCTCGGGCTGGAGCGCCACGTACACCTGCCCGGGCGCTGTCGCTACGTCCCGGCGCTCCTGGAGCGCGTCCACGTCTGCGCACTCAGTTCGCGCAGTGAGGGCTTTCCCAACGCGATCCTCGAGTACATGGCGGCGGCCCGCCCAGTCGTCGCGAGCGACGTAGGCGGGGTAGGCGAGGCGATGGTCGAAGGTACGACGGGCTATCTCGTCCCCGCCGGCGACGATAGGGCGATGGCCGACCGCTTGCTCCGCCTGCTCGGCGATGCGCCCCTCCGGCGCCAGATGGGAGAGGCGGGTCGCGCGCGCGTCCAGTCGGAATTCACGATGGTGCGACAGCTCGAGGCGACGGCCGCGCTCTATCGATCGGAGCTGAAGCGCTCGGCGGCCAGGCGCTTGTACAGCAAAAGCCACTGAGGTCGCACCGCCGCCCAGCTGCAACGTGCGACCTCACGCTGTGCAGCTGCAACGAGCCGCTGAGCCAACGCGGAGTCGTCGAGGACCGACCGTACGTGACGCGCCAACATCTCGACATCGCCTACGTCGGCCAGCAGCGCCGTCTCATCGTGTCGGGCGAAGGTCGAAATTCCGCCCGCCGACGAGCTTACCACCGGAACGCCAGCCGCGAACGCCTCCAGGATAGAGACGGGCATGTTGTCGATGAGGGATGCGTTGAGCAGTAGTGTCGCTCGCGTCATGAGGTTACCAACCGCGTCGCGGGACATGGCGCCAGCGAACGTCACGTCGGGCACATCGAGCGCGCGGACCAGCGCGCGCAACTCTCCCTCCATA
This sequence comes from Gemmatimonadota bacterium, assembly GCA_040007995.1. GTDB lineage: Bacteria > Gemmatimonadota > Gemmatimonadetes > Gemmatimonadales > Gemmatimonadaceae > SCN-70-22. The sequence goes on from JBDTUA010000152.1 coordinate 3,913, forward strand.
GGGCCACTGCCCGCCAGCAGCAAACGCAGCGCAGGGTGTGTCGTCTTGACCAGGGCGAACGCGCGGATCACGTCGTCCACCGCGTAGCGCGGCTCGAAATTGCGAATGGAAAGCACGACGGGCTCCGTTGGCGGCACGCCGCGTGGTTGAAACCGCACGGCGTCCACCACATTCGCGATTGCCAGCGACGGCACACCGCACCGTGCGAAGCCCTCCCGCAGGTATTCCGACGGGACGACCACGGCTCCTATGCGACGGAGCAACCACCGCGCCGTGAACGACTCCGCGAGGTGCGCCTCGCCACGCGGGCTGTGGTAATGCACCAGCGAAGGCTTACCCTGAAGCCACGCAACGAGGAGCGAAGGGAGCGTGGCGACGGTGAATGAAGAATGCGAACCCGAGAAGGCGTGCATGACATCCGCATCACGCGTCGATCGCCAGAGCGTGGTTGCGCGAACGGGGAGTCGCAGGAGGGTTCGCAGTAGAGGGACGCGCTCCATGAAGCGGAATGCGCCCGTCAGAGTGGGGTTGGACGCCACGAGCGTCGCTCGAACCTCTGGGTCGTCGGCCCACTCGCGCACCAGCTGGTCGCCTTGCACCTCCTGTCCCCCAAGAAGCTGCTGCAGCGAGGGCGCGACGATGACGACACGAAGAGGACCGTCGCCGCCGAGCTCCCGCGTTATCCCTGACACCGACTCATGCTCGCCGAGCCTCCTCGAGCTCTTGTCGGAGCGGTTCGGCTGCCATCGGCGCGTCGAGTCGGAGTCGGCCCCGGTCGGCGAGTCGTCCAAGCGCTGAATGCGTGCGTAGCACGTGCTTGAGCGAAAACCATGACGGATATATCGCGAACGCAAGCGACAACGGTCGGCCACGCTCGGCGGTGCCTCGCGCATACCCGAACGCCTCGAGCGTCGAGCCGATCGCGCCTTCGATGCTTGCGACGAGTGGTGGCGGCATGCGCTCGCGCCAGCGACCGACGGGGGGCGAATGCTCGCCGGCGAACGTCGAGTTCGGGTCGCGCAACGTGCCGATTCGCGCGTCCGCCACCGCATCCGCGTCGATGGCATGCCCGAGAAACGTCGACAGTATCTCCAGCGCCCCCCGCCGGTCCTGCACCAGCTGCTCGAAGTGCAGCTCCAGATAGTCGCTTCCGAGGCGCGCGGCGTCGCGTCGTCCGCGTTGCACCTTCCACTGCCAGTGGAGCGCTGCCACCAGCGACTCGGCGCCGCGATCCCACGGCAACGGACGGATCCACCCTTCGGTCCCGATGCTCAACGCCACATCGCGCCCGTCACGCACCATGTGCACGAAGCGCGCGTCGGGCAACTCGCGCTTGATCCACGGCATCAACAGGAGATTGTCCGGTCCCCAAACCGCCCATCGTGCGACCCCCTGCCTCGCCGCGAGGCGGGACATCACCGCCCGCAGGAAGTCACCGTTGCTCCTGACCGAATCCAGCACCTCGGCGCATCGTGCGACGTCGTCAAGTCCGCAGGCACGAGCCAGGTGCGAGCGAGGCCACTCGCCGAGGAGCCGCGTTCGTGATGAGCGGTGCCGCAGGTCGCCATAGCGCGGCTGCACGAGGTCGAAGAGCGCCGGCTCCCCGCGGTACACCGCATATCCGCCGCTCGAGAGCAGTGTGTGGTAGAGCAGCGTCGTCCCCGAACGTGCCGAGCCAACGACGAAGACGGGGGCCCTGTCGGCGCGTCGCGTGTCGGTCATCGACTCACCATTGCGGGCGCCGACGATCCGCCGCGTTGTCCATCGCGCCAGACACCGAACGCCAGGTCGAGTGCTTCGTCAGTCGGCACCGGTGGGCGCCAGCCCGCGACAATCAGTCGCGTGGTGTCGTAGCGATGGCCGCGCCACATGTTGCGGGCGCGGTATGGTGTCAGCAACAGGGGGATCTGTCCTCGACTCGCACGGTGCGACGATTCGTTCAGCTGCGCCAACAGCTCGGTGCCGGCAAACGGCAGGCGGACCACCCGCAGCGGACGTACCTCACGGCGGTAGCGCGCAAGGTATTCGCTCGCCGTCGGCATCGCGTCGTCCACGACGTTGTACGCACCCGGTGGCACACGCGTGTCGAAGGCCGCCAGCCGGACCGCTTCAGCGCAGTTATCGATGTAGCTGAGCGGGAGCGGAGCTCCGCCACCGAGCTGCAGCAGGAAGCCCGGGAACCGGAGTCCGATGCGGGAGGGGAGGGGAGTACCACCGCGTCCGTAGAGTGGTCCGGGGCGCAGCACGATGCAGGCAACACCTGGACGCATCACCAACGCGCCGAGTAGTTGCTCCTGCCGGATCTTGCTGTGCGTGTACGCGTCGCGTCGTTCAGGATGCGGGTCGAGCGCCGTCGACTCCTTCACGAGCGCCGCCGTCGGTACGTCGCACAGGTCGTACACGCTCAGAGAGCTGGTCGTGACCAGGCGATGCACCGCACTGTGCGCGATCGCGTCGTACAGATTCTGTGATCCGACAACCGTGTTGAGGAAGATGTCCGCCGCTGCGCCGCGGAGGCTGGCCGCCAGGTGCATCACGAGCTGCACGCCGACCAGGGCGCGCTCCACGTCGCGTCGCCGGGTGAGCGTTCCCTCCATGATCTCGATTGCCCCGCGCCCATGTCGCGACTGGAGCGCGAGCAGGTGTGCACGCGAGGCACCGGGTCGGACGAGACATCGGATGTTGCGTCCCCCATACTCAAGCGATCGTTCGAGGACCGCTGCGCCGAGGTAGCCCGTCGCGCCCGTGAGTAGCGTCGTCACGCGCTGTGGCGGCGCTCCGCCCCGAATTGCGCGAAGACCTGGTCCGTGATCGCACTCAATCGCAGGATTTCCCCGTACGGAATCGGTGGGGGTGTGCCATCGCGCACGCAGTCGTAGAACCGTTCGAACAGCGTACGGAGCCCCGTCATGTACTGGAAGTCTCCCCGTGCAATGCGTGCAACGTTTGCGCCGCCGGCGCGCAGGTGCTGCCACGACTGGTCCAGCGTCGCGACCACGCGTCCCACCGCGCCCGGCACGCTCGACGTCGACTGCAGCGTGAGCGTCCCCGCGACGAAGTCCAGGCGCATCGTGTTGCGGGTCCCGTACACCGTCAGGTGATGGCCGACTGGACGCGCGTGCGCCGAGAAGGTGGCGTACGCCGATACCCTCGCGTCGGAGAGCATGATGCGGACCTCGTCGGGCATCGCGAAGGCGGGGTTGTCCCGCTGCAGACGCTGCATCGCGTGGGCGACGATGGTCGGATGGTCGCCCTGCACGAACTCCATCACCTTGTTCAGGAGGTGATCGATGATGTTGTGCACGAGCTTTCCGGGAAGTCCGTGCACCCAGTGCCCCGAATCGGCGAAGACCGGGGTGCCGAACTGTCCGTCCATCGCGTATCCCATGAAGCTCTCGACGTGCACAGGCTCTCCGAGCTGCCCGTCGGCGATCATGCGGCGCATGGAGAGGCAGATCGGATCGAAGTGGTAGCCGTGGCCAATCGTCAGCTTGCGCTGGCGGTGCAGGGCATGTTGCACCAGCGACTCGGCGGACGCGTACTCGAGGGTAAGCGGCTTCTCGATGACGACGTGCGAGCCCCGGTCGAGGGCGAGACGTGACAGGGCGACGTGCGATTGTGGCGGGGTTGCGACATGCACCACGTCGGGACGCTCCTCGGCGAGCATCGTCTCGAAGACGCCATAGTGGCGCGCGATGCTGTAGCGATCGGAGAGCTGTTCGGCCATGAGCGGTTCGATGTCGCAGAGGGCTACGACTCGCGCGCCGGGCAACGTGCAGATCTCACGCACGTGGTTTTCGCCAGCTTTCCCGCACCCCACGACTGCGACGCGCAGCATCGTTCGATCTCGCTCTGCTGGTCAGTGCCCTCCCTGTCGCATTTGCCGGGCCGCTGCGAGTCAATGTGACCCATGGCACTGACAACTCGCTATCAAGGCCTCGCTAAAATCGTCATTTCAGCTCGTGTGACTGAGCGCGCATCCAGAGTTCGAGGATCAGCAGGTACCAGAGGCGAGTGGCCGCCGGTCGATAGACGCGGGCGCGCTCAAACTCCTGCTTCAAGTGCCGAGGATCCAACCACCCATCTCGCGCGAGAAGGGAATCCTGCAGCACCTCGAGCGACTTTCGAGCCCATCGTCCGGCCATCCACGCGCGAACCGGTACACTGAAGCCGCGCTTCGGCGCTGTCGCGAGCCGATCGCCCAGCAATCGACGCGCGAGGGATCGCAGAATTGCCTTGGTCTGGCCGTCGTGGAGGTGAAGCGTGACCGGCAGCTTGGTCGCATACTCCCAGAGCGCCTGGTCGAGGAATGGGGAGCGCGCCTCTACTCCGTAGTGCATGCTGGAGCCATCGAGCTTGGTCAAATACTCGGAAACGAACTGTTCACGTCGATCGTGCTCGAGGTAATCAAGCAGAACCCGACGCGCTGCGGGGACGGACCAGGGGATCGTACGTGCGCTGACGGTCATGCCGAGGAGACGTGGTCCGAGCAGTCGGCGCGCACCGAACGCAGGAAGCCCGTCCGGCGCGCTGAGAAACGCTCCCAGACCGCCGGTGGCCACATCCACCCGCTGCTTGAGTCTTCGCGCCGCTCCTCGGTCGGGGAGAAGGGGACGAACGACACGCCACAGCGGTGACGCCGCCTCCGGGAGCCAACGCGCCGCCGCCTGACTTCGAGCCAAGGTGAGATGACGCTCGTAGCCGAGGAACAGGTCGTCGCCGCCGTCTCCGGTGAGCATGACCTTGATGCCCTCGCGGGCAACGGCGCGTGAAAGCAGTAGCATTCCCAGCGCCGATGAGCACGCGAACGGCTCGCCATACGCCACCACCAACTCATTCACGTCTTCGAAGTCGGCCGAATCGGCTGGAATGACACGATGCCGAAGTCCGAGACGGTTCGCGGTCGCTCGCGCCGCTTCGCTCTCGTCTTCGGGCTCACCCGGAGCCGCGACGGTAAACACAAGCAATTCGCTCCCGAGGCGATGGGCCGCGGCGCAGACCAGGGCAGAGTCGATGCCACCGCTCAAGAGTGCGCCCACACGGACGTCCGCCCCTAGCCTGCGTCGCGTCGCGGCCAGAAGGAGCGCATCGGTCGCGTCCACGGCGTCGTGGAACGTGGCCGGCACGCTTGCGGATGCCGGCGACCAATAGCGACTGGTCATCAATCGATCACCACGAAAAGTTACGATGCTTGCGGGCGGCACTTTTCCAACGCCGGAATAGATCGATTGCCCGTCAGGTACATAGCCGTATTCCAGGTAGCTGCCGATGGCCGCTGGATTAACGTCGCCCGTCAGGCCCGCGGCGCGCAACGCGGTGACGGTCGAGGCAAAGGCGAGCCGGGCTTCGGCGTGCATGAAGACGAGCGGCTTGACGCCCAGTCGATCACGGACGAGCCAAAGCGACTGCAGCGCGTCGTCCCACAGCGCGAAGGCGAACATTCCGTGCAGACGCTCCACGAGTGCCGGAAGTCCCCACACCACGTAGCCGCGAAGCAGCACCTCGGTATCGGTACGGCTACGAAAGCATACGCCACCGCTTTCGAGTTCCGATCGCAGGTCCCTGAAGTTGTAGATGGCGCCATTCAGCACCACACCGACGCGGCCGTCCTCGAGCACCATCGGCTGACGACCGGCATCCGTGGGGTCGAAGACGGCCAGTCGAGTGTGCCCCATCACGGCGGAGCCGAAACGATGGACACCGCTCCCGTCCGGGCCGCGACGATGCTGCGACCCCACCATCCGCTCGACTCGATCGACATCCCCCGCGTCGATCGATGGTCCGGCGATCCCGGCAACTCCGCACATGGAATGCCCTCGTGAAGAAACATCGTGCGCGCCGCGCTCGCATGTCGACCCAGCGACGTCGCGCCACTTCATCGCCTCCAGCGCTACAATGCATGCGTCGACGCGACCCTGAGGCGGCCAGCCGAAGTAAACACTACACGAGGCGACGTCTGGCTGGCAATCGCGCTCAGTGTCACTGCCGCCCCTATATTTCGGACACGGTTCGACCCGACGAAGAGTGATTGCGAAGTCGCGGCCTCTCACGCACTGAGACTGAGCCCGAGGTCCACTAGGCCGACGCAGGAGTCGGCGCCGCCAGAGCAACGGATCGAATGCCTCGACGACGATGGATTGGGAGTGGAGTCGTGGTCGTGTCGGCATTCCTGATGGCAGGAGTGCTGGCTGAGCCGCTGGTTCGCTTCGTCCGTCCGCAGCAACTGATCCTGCGGAGGCCCGACATCTGGCGGCCCGACAGCGTGCTGGGATGGTCACATGTTCCGGACGTCATGACGACCGTGAACACTGGCGAGGGAGTCGTGGAGTGGGCGAGCGACGTCGACGGATTCAGGGTTGGAGAAAATGGACGCGTCGATGGCAAGTATGCGGTCCTGATGCTCGGCGATTCCTTCGTGGAGGCGATGCAAGTACCGCACGAAAGGACGGTGTCCGGGCTCCTGCAAACGCGCCTTTCGCGTTCCATGCGGTTGAATGTGTCGGTGCGCAATGCAGGCGTCGGAGGTTGGGCGCCCGACCAGTATCTTCTGCGATCTCGTCAGGTGATCGCGAGCCAGCCGATCGATCTCGTGCTGGTCACGCTCTACCTCGGCAACGATGCGATCGACTTCAGGCGGGAGATTGTGCCGCGTCGTTTGCCAGCACGCGTTCACCACCTGCGCCTTCCGAGATCGCTGCGACGGAACGAGCTCGTGGACGCCGTCCTCTATCCAATCAATGATTTCCTTGAGGTGCGGTCCCACCTCTACGTACTCGGACGGAATCGACTGCAGCATGTGCGGATGAGACTCGGCCTCTCCGCGCAGGCGCGCATCACGGCCCTCGACCGATCGGAGGCCCTCTCGTCTCGATGGTCGAATACCGCGTCCATCTGCAACGAGATCGCGGAGTTCGCGCGTGACGCGCGCATTCCTGTCCTGTTCGTGCTCGTGCCCGCGCCGCACCAGGTGGATCCTCGGATACTCGACCAATACTTGGAGGGCTTCGCGATCGACAGCAGCACCGTGGACATCGACCAGCCGAACAGGCTGCTCGCAAGAGAGTTGCGATCGCGGAAGCTCGATGTCATCGACGTGCTCGAGCCATTTCGCCGGGCCACGCAAGCCGGAGAGTCGCTGTATGGAGCGGTTGATCCGCACCTATCCGCGGCCGGGCATGAGTTGCTGGAAGAGATGTTGGAGAAGGCAGTCGCCGATCGATTGCCTCGATGAGGCCGCGACGCTTGCTCCTGAGGGACGATGCGAACGAAACCGCTCCAACAATGCACCTTGCACCCTCGCCCTCAGGCCGTAGCTCTGAG
>JBDTUA010000153.1:0-11224 GCA_040007995.1 Gemmatimonadota bacterium
GATAGCACTCGCGCAAGTCGTTGGCGGCAACAGTGTCGACCGTGGCCTGTACCAGTTCGTCAACGGAGTACTTCAGCGGCATGCGATAGATGCGCGCCGAATCGAGCAAGCGCCGCATGTGGTCGCGCAGTCGGAAGACGGCACCACCGGCCGGCGTATCGTAGCAGCGAATCCCTTCGAAAACCGACGACCCGTAGTGCACGACGTGCGACATGACGTGGAGCGTCGCGTCGTCCCAGTTCACGAGTTCGCCGTCGCGCCAGATCTTTTCGGTGCGTCCGGGCGAGGCGTCGGCCATTCGGGTCTCCTCAGTGGTTCATCGAAGAATAATTGGGAGACACAGCGGTCGGGAGTGTCGGCGGTGGCCGCCGGGTCACTCCTCCTCGGCCCGATGCCATCGGGTGAGGGCGCGGCGTGCCTCGTCGAGCGCCGCGAACGACGCATCGGGAGGGTGGATCAGCCGTCCGTCGCGGACACGCTCCACACCCGCCACGACGACCAGCTCCGCCCCCCGCCCAGCCAGCGACCAGACCAGGGTATCCTCGGGGGCAAAGGCAGGAGTAGTGCGCGGCGATCCTAACGAAAAAGCGGCGAGGTCGGCCTGCTTCCCCGCCTCGAGCGTTCCGACCTCGCCTTCGATGCCGAGCGCCGCTGCGCCACCTCGAGTCGCAAGGTCGAGCACCCGGGTGGAGGAGAGGACGTCGTAGCGTCGACTGAGCGCACGCTGCATCAGGACCGCCACCCGCGCCTCGTCGAGAATATCCATGCGATTGTTGCTGGCCATGGAGTCGGTCCCGAGCCCGACGCGGATTCCGGCGTCGAGCCACTCGGCAAGCGGGGCGATGCCGTGCCCCAACTTGGCGTTCGACGCGGGACAATGGGCGATCGAGCAATCGTATCGCGCGATCCGACGAATGTCCGGCGTACTCGCCCTCACGCAGTGAATCAGCAGCGGGCGGGCCTGAAGGACGCCTAGCCGGTCCAGAAGTGCCACCGGCGAGTCGGCGCGCGGCGCTATGGAGATCCCGCGTGCTTGGAGCGCCTCGGCGAACACTCCTCTCCCGTCGCGCACCAGGCGATCCTCCGCCTCGCTCTCCGCCAGATGCACGGCCATCGACCATCCGTCGTCGATCGCCAGTCGGGCGCTGGCGGCGAAGAGCGGATCACTGACCGTGTAGGGCGCGTGCGGAGAGATTCCCAGTCGAACGCGTCCGCTCGCGCCCCGCCGCAGTGCCTCGAGCCGGCTTCGCAGCCCCGCGATGGACGCGTCGCACTGCGCGGGGTCGGGTCCGAAGACCTCGAGGTACATGATGCCGCGAACGCCCATCTCCGTCATCGCCTGCAGCGCCGCCCCCGACTCGCAGGTGTCGGCGAAGGTGGTAACGCCGGCGAGCAGTCCCTCGGCGATGCCGGCCGTGGCCGAGGCGAGCAGGAGTTCGTGCGAGAGGACGGCCTGCCGAGCCCTCGTCAGCCGCACGATCCAGGGTCGGAAGTCGAGTTCCTCGAGGAAGCCGCGCATCGCGGTCAGTTCGAGGTGGGTGTGCGTGTTCACCAGCCCTGGGAGGAGCATGGCATCGCCGAGATCGACGAGGGTTCCCTCTGGAGCAAGCGCGCTCGGCCCGACGAAGGCGATGTGCTCCCCATCGACTGCGACCGCGCCGTCGGGAATCGGCGGTGTGGCGATCGGGAGCACCCAGCGCGCGCGGTAGACGCGCATTAGCAGGGGCGGCGCGCGAGGCTGCGGCGGCCGTGCACCGCGGGGTCGAAGAGGTCCGCATCGGCGACGCCGAGCGCACGCGTCAGGGCGAGCGAGAAGCTGACGTCGCCGACCTGCTCGGCGTTATGGCCGTCGGAGCCTAACGAGAGCCGCACGCCGGCGTCGACGGCGCGCCGCACTAGTCGCTCATGCGGACGGTACCGGGACGACACCTCGAATACGAGCGACCACTCGGCGAAGAGCTCCACGAGCCGTTCCTCGTCCTCTTCCCGCCACACCTCTTCGGACGGGAGAGTACGCATTGGGATCGGGAGGAGCGTGGGATGCGCCACGAGGTCGACCGGCATGTCGCGCCCGAGCCGCGCCAGGTTGTCGAGCAGCGCGGCCACGTAGAGCTGCGGCGTCAGCTCGTCGGGGAGGGTGCGCGTGAAAACCCGTTGCAATTCACCGTTGGGGAGCCAAACGGCATGCAGCGAGCCAATGGTGTGCGAGAAACGCTGGTCCATCTCCGCCGGAACCTCGCGCCAGAGCGGATCGTGCCAGCAGAACTCGGCGGAGCGGCAGCAGTCGCGCGTCTCGAGCGCATCGAGATACGCGGCGAGTCGTTCCATCGAGTCGATCGCGCCATTCACGTCATGCGAGACGTGGTCGGAGATCGTCGGTCGCACGCCGCGCGCGCGGACACCGGCGAGCACGTCATCCAGGTCGAGGTGCCCGTCCGACCACGTCGTGTGGGCGTGGCAGTCGAGCGGTGTCCAGGTCATCGCGACTCGGGAATCTTGAAGGGATTCGCGGTGTCGCTCTTGGCTTTCGGCTTTGGGAGGAGTCCGGGAATTGTGCGCGCCCCCGCTGGCGTGCGCCCCGTGGTGTCGCCGGCGGCCGGTATGAAGAACGGATCGCTCACGGATGTGCCACAGCCGTTGTCGTTCTCGGTGCCGGCGAGGAAGAATTCGGTATACATCCCGGTCGGACCGCAGGCCGTGGCCGTCACGACGGCATCCGGACGCGGCCAGTCCGGGGGGGCCGGCTTGCGACGGTACACCTCCATCATGAGCTGCGTGAATGCAGGTGCCGCAAGCCGCCCGCCCTGAGCATTGCTGATGATCTTCTGCGGCCTGTCGAAGCCCATCCAGACGCCGGCGACGAGGTCGGCGGTGTAACCAACGTACCAGACGTCGGCGCCGTCATTGGTCGTCCCGGTCTTGCCGCCCGAGGGGACTCGGAAGCCGGCGCCCCAGACGCTCCCAGCGGCGGTTCCGCGCTGGACGACATCCTTCATCATGCTGACCATCAGCCAGGCCTCGCCCGGGGAGAGCACCTGCGTCCGAGGCGGCTTGGGTTGCCAGATCACCTCGCCGGCCTGGTTCTCGACACGGACGATGGCGTTGGCGGCCACGCGCGAGCCGAGGTTGGCGAAGGTGCCGTAGCTGGCGATGAGTTCGACCGGGTAGACGTCGGCCGAGCCGATGAAGATCGAGGGGTAGGGCGGAATGGGGGTCGTGAGGCCGAACCGGCGTGCCTCGTCGATAACCGCCTGCTCGCCCATCTCCATACCGACGCGGATGGCGATGATATTGCGCGACTGCATGAGGCCGCGGCGCATCGGCATCGCGCCCTCGAACTTCATGTCGTAGTTCTGCGGCGTCCACATCGAGCCGTCGACCTGCGGCAGCGAGATGGGAACGTCGTCGATCATCGTCGCGGGGGAGCGTCCGTTCTGCACGGCGGTCGCGTAGACGATCGGCTTGAAGGTGGAGCCCGGCTGTCGCAGCGCCTGGGTGGCGCGGTTGAACTTGGAGTCGTCGAAGTCGCGCCCCCCGATCATGGCGCGCACTGCGCCCGACCGTGGATCGATCACCACCGCAGCACCCTGTATGTAGGGCGACTCATTCGCCGCGGCATCGTCGCGCGAGGCCGCCTTGGCCTGGTACTGCTCGTACGTGACGTGGTTCCACTTGCCGAACTTTCCTCCCTCCATCGCCCGCAGCTGATTCTCAAGAGCCCGGTCGGCGGCGGTCTGGATGTCGAGGTCGAGCGTCGTGTAGACCTTGAGCCCTTCATCGTACAGGCGCGCGCCGAACTTCTTTTCCAGCTGCAACCGCACCCATTCCACGTAGTACGGGGCGATCTCGCCGGACTCGATCCGTCGTGCCAGCTGCAACGGGTAGGCCTTGGCGAGCGACGCGTCGGCGTCCGACACGGCGCCGGCGCGGCGCATCAGCTCGACGATGGTGTTGCGTCGCTGGACGGCGCGTTCGGGAAAGCGTCGCGGGTTGTAGCGGCCGGGCGCCTTGGGCATCGCGGCCAGCGTGGCGGCTTCGGCGAGGTTGAGGTCCGCAACACGCTTGCCGAAATAGCGCTGCGAGGCCGTCTCCACCCCGTACGCGCCGCTCCCGAGGTTGATCTGATTCAGGTACAGCTCGAGGATGCGATCCTTGGAGTACTGCTGCTCGATCTGGCTCGCGACCCGCGCCTCCTTGACCTTCCGGATGAGCGACTTCTCGCGCGAGAGGTGCTCGGGAAAAATATTCCGCGCGAGCTGCATGGTGATCGTCGAAAAGCCTTCCTTGAAGTAGCCTGCCCGTAGGTTGCTCAGCACCGAGCCCGGGATGCGAAACCAGTCGATCCCGGCGTGCGAGTAAAAGCGCTTGTCCTCGGTGATGATGAACGCGTTACGCACCACCACCGGGATGTCCTCGATGTGCGCGAGGGTGCGTCGTTCGAGTCCAAGTTCGGCGACGAAGCGGCCGTCGATGGCGTAGAGCTTCGACGTCTGCTTGGGCTGGTAGCTCTCGAGCACCGCAATCGACGGGCACCGATTGCCTCGGCAGATGAGGCTCCACAGCCCATACGCCCCACCGGCGCCGGCCGCGATCCCGAACGTCGCCACGAGCGTCAACGTGCGCACGAGGCGTGGATGCCGGGTGAACCACGAGGCGCGTCGTGCGCGGGGAGACGGGCTCGCCATGCGGAAGGGTCAGGGAGACGGGACGGAAGCGACGAACGCGGATACAGCTGATACCCCAGACCATGTCCGTCGGCTGCCTGTAGGGTGCGCAAGCTAACGTCCGCCTGGGGGCGAGGGCAATTCGACGCGTACCGCCACTGAGCCTAGCGCATCGTGGACTGAGTGTCGTGTGTCGTCGAGTGTGTTCTGCCGGGCGAGGGTGCCATGTACGGTCATCGCCAACGCGTCGCGTTGGTCGTTAGGATCGGACCAAGAGGACGCTTACCTTTCCGGCATGACGCGTCCATTCCTCGACGAGCTCGCCTGGCGCGAGCTTCTCTCCCAGCACACCGAGGGCGCCGCCGAGGCACTCGGCTCCGCCAGCACTTCCGGTTACTGCGGCTTCGACGCCAGCGGAGCCAGCTTGCACATCGGGCATCTCGTTCCGGTGATGGGGCTCACGCATCTACAGCGCGCGGGACACCGTCCGGTCGCTCTGGTCGGCGGCGGGACAGGGATGATCGGAGACCCGAGCGGCAAGAGCGCCGAACGGAACCTGCTCACCGCGGAGCAGGTGGCCGAACATTCGGCGGGCCTCCAAGGGCAGCTGGAGCGATTTCTCGATTTCTCGGGTCCTCACGCGGCGCAGTTGCGCAATAACGCGAACTGGATTCTTTCCCTCCATCTCGTCGACTTTCTGCGCGACACGGGAAAGTTCTTCAGCGTGAACACGATGCTCGCGAAGGACTCCGTGAAGTCACGCCTGGAGACAGGGATTTCGTACACGGAGTTCAGCTACATGCTGCTTCAGGCGTACGACTTCCTCGAGCTGAACCGGCGCGACGGCGTCACGTTGCAGCTGGGCGGCAGCGACCAGTGGGGGAACATCACCGCCGGGACGGAACTGCTGCGTAAGGCGGCCGGGGTCGAGGCGCACGGGATCACGCTCCCCCTCGTCACGAACGCCGACGGGAGCAAGTTCGGGAAGACGGCGGCGGGAACGAGCGTCTGGCTCGATCCGGCGCGTACCTCGCCTTACAAGTTCTACCAGCACTGGATCCACACAGACGATCGCGACGCCGGGCGCTATCTGCGCATGTTCACCTTGCTCGAACGGGAAGCGATCGAACAGCTCGAAGCCGCGCTGGCCGAGCACCCGGAGCGCCGCGAGGCGCAAGGCGCTCTGGCGGCAGACGTGACGACGCGCGTCCACGGACAGCCGGCCACCGACGCCGCGCGTGATGCGTCGCGGGTGCTCTTCGACCGCAAGGCCGATCCGCGATCGCTGTCGGAGCCGGTGCTGGCGATGCTGTGGGACGAGGTGCCGCAGGCCCACGCCCTCCCCGGGGAGGGCGACACGATCTCCATCATCGACGTCCTGGTGGACAGCGGACTGGTGAAGTCGAAGGGGGACGGCCGTCGGCAGCTGCAACAAGGGGCCGTGACCGTGAACGGTCGCAAGCTGTCGGCCGACGAGGCAACGGTTCCCCTGGGAGACGCCCTGTCCGGCGGCTTCTTCCTCGTCCGGAAGGGCGCGCGCGACGTCGCGCTCGCCCGCGTCGCAACGTCGGATACGCCCGCTACCGAGCACTAGACCCGGCGCGGTGCCCATGTGGGCGGGTGCCAACGTCAGCGGGCGCTGATGCCGGCGCTAGCAGTCCGTGCCCTTCCGCCCTTCGAGGACGCGCACCGCACGCTCGATGTGGTCGGTCGGAGTGAACCAGTGCGGGGCGAGTCGGATCGCCCCTTCGCGCAGCGAGTGCACGACGCCGGCGTCGGTCAGCGCCGTCGAGGCACGCACGGGGTCACGCGGAACGAGCGCGACGATTCCGGAGCGACGCAGCGGCTCGCTTGACGAGAGAAGCGTCACATCGCGCCGCGAGATCGCCCAACTCGTGAGGCGTTCGACATGCGCCGCCACGCGCGCCGCGGCAACCTCAGTCCCCACTTCGAAGAACAGCTCGAGCGCCACGTTGACCGCCGCGAACTCCTGAAACGGCAGCGTCACCACCTCGAAGCGGCGCGCATCATCGCGGTAGGTGAAGTCGTACGCGAGCATGCGCGTGAAATCGTCGGAGTTGCGCACCGACATCCACCCGACATCGCTCGGCTCGAGCGCGCCGATCAGGGACTGTCGCACATAGACGAAGCCGGTGCCCCACGGCGAGAGGAGCCACTTCTGGCAGCCGCAGGCGAGAATGTCTACGTGCATCGCCGACAGGTCGAGCGTCAGCGCGCCGAGCCCCTGAATCGCATCGACTACAAAGTAGATCCCACGCTCGGCGCAGGCGCGACCGATGCGCGCGAGATCAATGGCGTAGCCGGTCTCGAAGGAGACCCACGACAGCACGAGGACTCGCACGCGCGGGCGGTCGAGCGCCTCGAGCACGGCGCCCTCGTCGACGAGTCGATCGGTGCACGGAATGCGTTCGAAGGTCACGCCGCGCGTGCGCTGCACCGCCAACCACGGATAGATGTTCGAGGGAAATTCCCGATCGCTGGTGAGGACCACGTCGCCGGGCTTCAGCGGAAGCGCCCGGGCGGCCAGGTTGAGTCCGTAGCTCGTGTTGGTCATCAACGCGATCTCGTCGGGCGTCGCGCCGACCATTCGCGCGATCAACTCGCGCGAGCGATCCGCGGTACCGAACTGCTTCTCGAAGCTGATGCGCCAGGGTTCGGCGCGCAGGGCGTCGAAGTCTGCCAGCGCACGCAGCGACGACTCGGGAAGCGGACCGGTCGACGCGTTGTTGAAGTACGCCACTTCACCATGACGGACGCGCGGGAACTCGCGGTCAGCCACCTCCTCGAGTCTCGCGAAGTCCTGAGCACTCGGCGTCGGTGCAGCGGCGCGCATGGACGAGGGAGGAGTCCGGGGAGCGGGCGTCGAGGTCGTGTGGGTCATGTCAGCTGCTGACGTTTCGAGGAGGTGAGACGAGGCAAACGTAGTCGTGCGACGCGTACGGTCAGGGCTCCCGCAGTTCCGCGGGTGTCCCCGGTGGTTGCCGTTTCCATCGTCGATGATGCCAGAAGTATTGATCCGGGTAGCGGCGCACAAGGCGTTCGAGCGCTTGCGTGAAGCGTGCGACGGTCGCATCCACGTCAGCATCGCGGTGTCCCGTGTCGCTGACCGGGATCTCCTCCACGTGCAATCGATACTTGCCGCTCGGCTGCAGCATTGACGAGACGAAGAGGATCGGGGCGCCGAAGCGGAGGGCGAAGACCGCAGGACCGCGCGGCGTCTTGGCCGGGCGGCCGAAGAACGGGACGAACGTCGAGGCCAGACCCATCACCCCCTGATCGGCGAGCAGCCCCACGACACGTCCGTCCTTGATCGCGCGAGGTATGCGGCGCACCGCGTCGCGGTCGTACACCACGTACACGCCGACGCTGGCGCGTGCTGCGTTCAAGTAGTCATCGAAGAGATGGTTGTGCATGCGCCGCACCACCGCGTCCAGCGGCAATCCGCGCGCGGCTACGTACGCTCCGGTGATCTCCCAGTTCCCGACGTGGCCGGCGAATGCGATGACGCCGCGTCCCTCCGCCGCGCGTCGTCGGAGCAGGTCGAAGTCTCCCTCCCCCTCGAAGAGCGCCAGGGTCGCGGCGGGACCTCGCCGGGCGAGCAGCGCCGTCTCAATCCCGATACGCCCGAGGTTGGCGTAGGAGCGCTTGGCCAGCGCACGCACCGCGCCGTGATCCAACCCGGGAAAGGCGGCGGCGATCTGCCGTTCAACCACGCGGCGTCGAAGCCGCAGCGGCCAGTAGCCGAAGCGCCCGATCGACTCCCCCACACGCCGAGCCGTCTCGAGGGGCAACACCGACAGTACGGCCACCACCGCGCGCAGCAGCGCGAATTGCAGGCGATGCGCGAGCGTCGGCGGCGTATCCGGCACCGTTACAGCAGGCGGAGGTGAAGCGGGGGTGCTTGAAGATGTCATGCGTTTCGGGAGGCGGCGACGCACTGCCGGGTGAAGTCGAGCGTCTCGCGCGCGACACGATCCCAATTGTAGTGGATCTCGACGGCCCGCCGCCCCGCCGCACCCATGGAACGTCCCAGCGCAGGTGCGAGGATGAAGCGCCGGAGCGCTGCGGCGACTGCCTCGACGTCGGTCGGATGAACCACAAAGCCGGTCTCACCGTCGCGAACCGCCGATCGCACGCCACCCGAATCGCCGGCGATGCTTGGCGTGCCGCTCGCGGCGGCCTCCACGAAGGAGAGGCCGAAGCCCTCGGCGTTGACCGCGCGATCGACCCGGGAGAGGCCGAGGTACACGTCGGCGGTGGCATACGCCTCGGCGATTTCGGCGTCGGGGAGAGGTCCCGTCAGGTGCACACGCGCGGCCATGCCTAACGATCTGGCAATCTCCAGCAGCCGCTCGGCGTCGCCTCCATCTCCGACGAGGAGCAGGTGCATCCCGGCGGCGTCGGTGCCGAGTGCCGCGATCGCCCGGATCGCTGTATCCTGTCCCTTGTGCGGGACGAGGCGGGCCACGGTGAGCGCGAGCGGCGCGTCGCCAATCCCGAACCGCTGACGCAGCGCGCCGGTGTCGAACTTCGAATCGAATTGTCTCGGGTCGGTCCCCAGGTCGATCGCGGCGACCGGTGGCGGACGGCGCACACCGACCAGCGCCATTACCTCAAGGGCGAGCGCGGCGGACCAGTGGGAAATCGCGACGACGCCGACGGCGCGGGCGAAGATGTCGCGCCCCGACCAGCGTTTTACCATGCTGCGCGCCGTCTTCTCCTTCTCGCGCAGCAGGTCGCCGCCGTACACGTAGACCAGATACGGCGTGGGGACCCGTCGCGTCGCCAGCTGCACGGCGTAGCCGCAGGGACGGATGTTGCCCAGGTGCACGACGTCGACGCCGGCGCGACAGCGACGTGCGATGTCTTGGCTCCAGGCGAGCTGGTTGGCGAAGCGCTTGGCGCCGGCGAAGGTGAAGGGCTGGCGGATGATCGGGTATGACTCTCGTTGATCGAAGGTGGCGGCGGTGGGCGAGCCGACGGTCGACACGGTGACCTCGTCGGGCGCAAAGCGGCGACAGAGTTCCACGTGTCGGCGTGCCATCCCGCCGAGGTCGGGGGCGTAGTCCTGCGTGACGAAGAGGTGACGCATGGCGGTTAGCGTGTCATTCGGGGGGGGCCCCCTGCCGCTGCAACGCCCACAACTGCGCGTACTTCGCCGCCACACTCACCCCCGCGAGCGCCGCCAGCACGACGCCGTGCCCACCGTCGCGCCACCCACCGCGCAGCACGAGCATGCTCAGCACCCGTCCGAACGGCCGCAGAAGCAAGTCCGAGATCCGGGCGCGACGACCACGCGCGAGATGCTGCTCGGCCCACGAGCCCGAGTAGCGCCCCAGCTTCTCGAAGTACTCGTCGAGCGAGGCGTACGGCGTGTGCAGGACCGGCTCGTCGAACTCGGCGACGATGCCGTCGACGATCACGTGTTCATGGACCGGACGCTCGTCATACCGCAGCTCCGAGGAGAAGATGCGCACCGGCCGATCACGCTCCCATCCGCCGTGCGAAATCTCGCGCCCGAAGAAGAAGTTGCGCCGACGGACGCGATAAGCCTGCGGCGGACCGCTGCCTGTCGCGGGCGGCGTCGCCACGACCCGCGAGAGTGCACTCCCGAACGCCGGGGTCGCCCGCTCGTCGGCGTCGAGGACGAGGATCCAGGGTTGCGACGCGCGGGCGATGGCCGCGTTGCGCTGCGCACCGATCGAGCGAAACGCGTGGCTGAAGACGGTGGCGCCCGCTTCGCGCGCACGCACCATCGTGTCATCGGTCGAGTCGTTCTCCACCACCAGCACCTCGCGGGACCAACCGACGCTGCGCACGCACTCTCCGATCTCCCCTGCCTCGTTGCGCGCCGCGATCACGACGCTGACCGGGAGCGAGGCAGGCGCCGGTCCCTCATCGGTCGCGCCGACGCGGGCCGTCACGCGCGATCCCGCGCTCGATCGCCGGCGCGTTCGCGCGTGGCGCGCAGTGCGAGCTCGAACGCCGCCAGCATGTCGCGAAACGGGAACTCGCGCTCCACCCGAGCGCGTCCCGCCGCCCCCATTGCCACTCGGCGCTCGCGATCCGAGAGGAGGACCGCAGTCTCAGCGGCCATGAGCGGCGGATCAAGCGTGGCCATCAGCGTCCCCTGGATGCCGTGGTTCACGTAGCGCCCGGCCACCGAGGTGCGCTCGGCAAGCACGGCGACGCCGTGCGACATCAGGTGCAAAGCGCCTAACGCGGCGTCATCGCCATCGGCGATCACCCATCCGGCCGCTGCCCCGCGCAGCGCCTCGCTCAGGTCGCGCGGGTGTCCGACCCACTCGACGCGCTTCGCGATCCCGAGTGCAGCCGCCAGGAGCTTCAACTCCTCGTCGGCCGCCACTGATCCGATGATCCGCAACCGGAGTCCGGCGTGACGCTGGGCGAGCAGCGCGGCGGCGCGCACCACATTCGTGGCGCGGCGCAGTGATGCCCGAGTGGCGATGCACACGAGGACCGGCGCCAACCCTGCCGCGCCGTTCCCGTTCGTCGCGTCCGCGGTAGTGGCGATCGCG
>JBDTUA010000154.1:0-11207 GCA_040007995.1 Gemmatimonadota bacterium
CGCGCGCACGCTGAGTGAGCGACCCACGCCCGCCCTTCCACACCCATCCACACAACGTATCAGAATCGCGGAGCATCACACCCCGTTGTCGCGTCGCCCGTCTCTTGTCCCTCATCTTACACGGCGGTTTCGCGAATCACCTGCTCCAGCGTCGTAATGCCCTTCATCACCTTCATCCACCCGTCCATGCGCAGCGTCAGCATTCCTTCCTCGATCGCGACGTCGCGGATTTCCTGCGCGCCGACGTTCATCAGGATCTGCTTTCGCAGGTTGGGGGTCATGAACATCACTTCGTAGAGTCCCTGCCGCCCCTTGAGTCCCGTACCATTGCAGTCGTCACATCCCTTCCCCTTGAAGAAGGGGATGTCGCCGATGCACGAGTCGAGGTTGATGTCCTTGAGGTGCGGTGCAGCGTCCGGGACGGCGCGGGGCTTGGCATTCTGCAGCGCCTCGTCGGTGAAGCGCAGTTCGCGGAACGTCGTCGTCGCCGTGACCTTGGCGCCAGCAAGTTCCACCGTGTCGGGGATGTACTTGGTGCGGCAGCGCGAGCAGATGCGGCGCACGAGGCGCTGGGCGAGGACGAGGTTCAGGGCGCTCGCGACGTTGAACGGCTCGAGCCCCATGTCGAGCAGTCGGGTGACCGTTTCGGGGGCGGAGTTGGTGTGAAGGGTCGAGAGCACCAGGTGGCCGGTGAGCGCCGCCTTGATGGCGATGCCGCCGGTTTCCAGGTCTCGCACCTCGCCGACCATGATGATGTTCGGGTCCTGTCGCAGGAACGCCTTCAGCGCTGCCGCGAAGGTCATCCCGATGTCGTTGCGTACCTGGACCTGGTTAATCCCGAAGAGATTGTACTCGACGGGATCCTCGGCGGTCATGATGTTGACGTCGATGTTGTTCACCTTTGATAAGGCGGAGTACAACGTCGTCGTCTTCCCCGAGCCGGTCGGGCCGGTGACGAGCACCATGCCGTACGGGTTCGATACCGCTTCCATCAGCTCACGTTCGGCGCGGGGCTCGATGCCGAACTTTTCGAGTTCGAGCGTCAGGTTCCCCTTGTCGAGGATTCGGAGCACGACCTTCTCGCCGAACAGGGTCGGAAGGGTCGACACGCGGTAGTCGATGACCTTGTTCCCCATCTTGAGCTTGATGCGCCCGTCCTGCGGGACGCGTCGCTCGGCGATGTTCAGCTGGGCCATGATCTTGAATCTGGAGATCAGCGCCGCCTTCAGCTTGAGGGGGGGCTTCATGACCTCCTGCAGCGCACCGTCGATACGGTAGCGCACGCGCAGCTCGTGCTCGAAGCACTCGAAGTGGATGTCCGAGGCGCCCCGCTTCACGGCGTCGGTGAGGACGGCGTTGATCAGCTTGACGACCGGGGCGTCGTCGACCTGCGCCGCAAGCGCGGCGGCCGAGACGTCTTCTTCTTTCTCCTCGACTACTTCGACGTCGCCCGACTCCACAAACTCTTCGAGGAGGCTGGACATCGCAGCATCGCCGGCGTCGTACTGCTTCTCGATGACCCCGCGCAGCGTGACCTCGCCGGCGACGACCGGGAAGATGTCGTAGCGGGTGATGAACTTGAGATCTTCGAGGATGCCGAGGTTACTGGGATCGGCGATCGCCACCGTCAGCGTGCGTCCGTCGCGCTTGAGCGGCAGGACAAGGTGCTTGGTGGCGATGTCGGCCGGAACAAGCTTGATGATGCGCGGATCGACTTCGAACTTCGACAGGTCGATCGCCGGGAGCCGCGCGGAGCGGGCGACGATCTTGGTCAGTTCGAGTTCGTCGATGGCGCCGAGCTTGATGAGGTTGTAGGTAATGCCGAGGTTGTTGGACTTCCCCTCACGAATCGCACGGTCTACCTGCTCCTTGCTGACGTAGCCGTCACGCAGGAGCAGGTCGGAAATTCGTTCGGCTTGTGGGGTCGGAGGCGCGGCCATTCTCGGGGAACACGTCGAGGAACTCTGCGCCTCAGCAAGGCCAAGGCTAGGCATGTCAGGGACGCCTCGCATCATTGAAGGTCACGCGCCCTTCGAGGAGGCGCGCGAGCGCCGGTCCCACCCCCCGCACGCGCTGCAGCCCCTCGAGCGAGCGAAATGCGCCGTGCGCGCTCCGCTCGTCGACTATCCGCTTGGCCAGCGCCGGTCCAATCCGAGGAAGCGACTCGATCTCCCGGGCGGAGGCCGTCTCGAGATCGACGATCGAAGCCGACGGTTCGGTCAGTCGCCTCCCCCGTACCGAAGTGGACGAGCGCCGAGCTGGAACCGCGAGGAGTTCGGCCGGCATCGCGCCGTATGGTGTGAGCTCCGACCGGATCGCCTGCTCCTTCGGTGCGGTCGACTTCTTCGGAGTCGCGGACTTGGACGACCGCTTGGATTTCGGTGCGCGATTGGCCGCGGCGCGCACTCGGGAAAGTTGCGAATCCAGCGACGCCGCGGCTGAGGTTCCTTCCCCTCCCCGCCCTCCTCCGTCCCGTTCGGAGAATCCACGAACGCCGAGCCCTGCTGCGACGATCAGCAGGAGGATAAGGGGAGCGCGATGCGAGGGAGAGGACATGGAGGCAAGGTGACACCTCCGGTCTCCACGTCCCGGATCATCTCACCGCCGACCGTGCCAGAAGTGTGCGCTGGCGGAGGCGGTGTCGCGAACGAGCGGCGGGAGCTAGCGCTGCACCAACGCCCAGGCGACGTCGCCCACGATCTTCAAGGACGCCGACGAGACCTTGTCGATCGTGTCCTCGGGCGTGTGATGCCACGGATACTCGAGGTCGATCACATCGATCACGCGGAGGCCTGCCGCCAGCAGGGGAACGTGGTCGTCGGTGATTGTGAGGCCCTGCACGGGGACGAAGGTGTCGCCATATCCAAGTCCGCGCGCCGTCTCCCAGACCAACGCGACGACTTCCGGCGCCTGACGGAGCGAGTTGGCCTCCTGCTCGAACTTGAGGTCGCGATCGCCGACCATGTCCCAGAGGACACCGAAGAGCGGCGCGTATCCCGGAACGAGCGGATGGGCGGCGAAGTAGGTGGCCCCCAGCAGGACATCGACGTCAGGGGGGCCGAACTCGCCGTAGTCTTCCCCGTCGACGAAGAGGAAGTCGACGCCGACCCCTGGGGGGGTCGCCTTGAGCACATCACCTAACGCGATGAGCATCGCTGTGCCGCTGGCGCCGTCGTTCGCGCCCGGCACGGCCATCGATCGCTGGGCGCTGTCGGTGGCGCTCTCCGACTTGGGACGCGAATCCCAGTGCGTGACGTAGACGATGTGGTCGGGGGCGTCGGGGTGGAAGCGCGCGAAGATGTTGCGCAGCGGAAGCGTCCGGCCGTCGGCGGTGCGATGCTCCCAGCGCTGCTCGATGACGGTGTCCGCGCGTTCGCGCATCATGCGGGTGATCCAGTCGCCGGCCGCCACGTGCGCCGGGGTTCCGGGGACGCGCGGCCCGAAGGCGAGTTGCTCCCGCACGTAGCCGAGCGCCGTCTCGCCATTGAACGGACTACTCGGCGGGGGAGTGGCGTCACCCCCGTGGCGCGAGCAGCCCACCGCGACGAGCAGGATCATGCAGACGATCGTTCCCATCCTCACTTGTTCACTCCGGCAAAAAATTGCAGCTGGAAGACCGCGGTGAGCACGGTCTGGACGAAGCGTCGGCTCAGGTTGCGGTCGAAGGTGACGACGCGCGAGGCCTGCAGGCTGAACGTCATGTTCTCGGCGACATCGGTGTCGGCGTTGAGGTTCAGGGCACGGCGCCCGTTGTCGGTCAGGCGACTCAGCGCCCCTTCGGCCAAGGCGTTCGAGACAAAGCTCTCGGTCAGGCTCTCCTGCCATGATACCCGCGTGCGCAGCGGGTTCTTCACCTTCCACCCCTCGGGGAGAGTAAAGCTCTTGCCAATGTCGGCGGCCAGGTCGCTCGAGCGGCGGCGCGCCAGGCTGCCGGGAAGCGAATCGACGCGACGGGTGAGGGCGTACGCCGCCGATATCGCGACCTGCCCCCACGCCGTCACCGCCGACGCGCTGAACGGATAGGACTCCTGCCGCGATTCGCGGACTTCGGTGCGCAGTTCAAATCCATCGCCCGGCGTGGTCCACGACTGCTGCGTCCGCAGCGCGCGCGCCGTGGCCCCGAGCGAGCTGAAAATCCCGCTGAGTACGACCGGGTGCCCGCTCCAGCGCATCGAGATGTCGGGATACGTGACGGCATCGCCGTTGATCACGGTCACGCGCGACACGTCTCGGCGGCTCCAGTGCCGGGCATCGCCCCGCTGCAGCCGGTTGCTGATCGTCAGCCCTCCGGGGAACATGAGCGAATTGGAGACGACGAGGTCGGTGCTTGCCCCGGCGCTGGTTGCCGCCGCGTCACCTAACGAGCGGAAGGCATCGATCCCGCCAAGCCCGAACTGGAAGCCGAGACCCGCGGCCTCCGGAATGCCGTCATACGACGAGAGCTGGTTGCGGGTGAAGCTGATGTCGATGGGGCGGACCGCGCGCGCCACGCTGCGCCAGCGAGAGTCGTCGCTGGTGAGGTCGGTGATCGCCCGGGACGGGTCGAAGGTCGTGGCGGCGGTGACCAACTGCGTGTTGCCGAGCCGGCGACTGAGGTGCGGGACGAGTGCATCGGTCGGCAAGACGTCGACCGAGATGGAGCGGTTGTTCGGGTCTCGCAGCATGGCGTAGGTGGAGCCCAGCGCGAGTCGCGGACGGAGCCACCAGTCGCTGGTGGGAGCGTACGTCACGGTGGCAGCCATCGTACGCTCGCGCTCCAACCCGATGTCCAGCCCGGCCAGTTGGGAGCGCTCGCGCCCCGCTGCGATGGCGTTGAGCGTGGAGTCGCCGTAGTCGCGCAGGTCGTGCACGCTGGTCGCGTCCCAGCGAGCCGTCACGTGCGGGAGCGGTTCAAACTCAACGGTGCTGATCGAGCGCCAGACGTTCTGCAGTCCTCTCACGACACTTGCCGTGTCGCTCCCGCTCAGCGCCGGCTTGAGGTACGAGGCGCGCGAATCCTCGCTGCGCACCACGGCGCTGCTGATGCGTATGAGGCTTGGCGCCAGGTGCAACGCGGTGGTCCCGCCGCCTGGCGACGGGAGGGCGAGGCTCCAGCGCGGGCGTCCCTCGGTCCCGGGGTCGCGCTGCGGTAACCCGCCGAGGAATCCCGCGGTGGAAAAGTCGAAGCCGACGTTCACGTCGCGCATTCGCCCGTTCTGGAACTCCGTGCGGTTGTCGATCGCATTGACGGTCCCATCGACGACGACGTTGTTCAGCAGTGGCGCGAGCCAGCTCCCGGTCAGCGGCGTGGCGCGTCGTGCGCTCAGCGCATAGGACGTCTGCTGCGAGCGTGGCTCGCGCAGCCCGGGAACCGAAGCACCGGGGATGTCGGAACGCGAGAGGAACTCGGGGTCGGCACCACTTGCACGATGGGTGATGCTGAGCGGGAGGGCGATCCCCCACTTGGCGGGGAGGAAGCGATCGAGCCGCCAGGTAGCGCTGAGGTCGAGATCGTCGTTGGTGAGGAACGACGGCGCTTCGCCAAGCTGCCGGAAGTTCGGGTCGCGCCGTCGCACGCCGATGCGCACGCTTCCGTAGTCGCCGGCGCTGAGCGTCGCGGTAACCTCGCCGGCGTAGCCGGTGGTATTCACGACGTCGGCGAGGCGCAGGTCGTCGACCCAGAGCTCGAGCGTGTCTCCCGCCATCGGCGGATCGATCCCGCCCAGCGAGTCGACGCGCACCATGCCGACCGCCAGCTCCTGGACCGCGGCGAGGTTGGGCGGCGTCACCGCCGGGTCGATGGTATAGACGACGTAGCCGTCCTCGCAGGCGGCGTACCGGTCGATGCGTCCGCCGACGGGAAGCCCGCTCTTTGCGATGAGGGCCGAGTCGAGCGCGTTGCAGCCGAGTTCGAGCTTCCGGTTTTGGAGAAAGGCATTCTGCAGCTTGGCGCGCAGGGCGAAGAACTTCTCGAAGCGCACGCGCACCTCGGGTTCCCAGGCATCCCGCGTGTTGCCGCTGCGGATCGAGGTACGGTACAGGTAGAAGTTGTCGACGTCGCGTCCGATCTTGACAAAGGCCTGCAGGTCCCCGTTGGCCTCCCATCCTCGGCCGCGTCCACGGGCCCAGAGGCGGAGCTCGCGGTAGCCCATCAGGTTCCGCTGCCCCTCGGGAAAGCGGAAGTACGCCTCGGCGCGGGCGCCGACCGGGAGCGATGTCGCCTGCAGGCGGAGCGACCGTTCGTTGACCTGCTGCTGCTGTGCCCCGAAGAGCGACGACGCGTCGTCGGGGACCTCGGCGATGCCGGGCGGGGGCTGGTAGAAGATGCCGCGGGTGGAGTCGTTGTCCTGCGTCCCGATGACGCTGGCAATGACCACGCCACCGCCGAGCGAGCGTTCAGTGCCGGCGATCCCGTTGAGGACACGGTCGGCGCGCTTGAGCCACGCCGCACCAACGACCCGAAGCCGAGAGATCGGGGTGAGCGAGAACTGGTCGTCCCCCAGGGTGACACCCGAGACGACCGTCAGGCGCACTGCGCGTACCCGGCGGATCAACGGGCCGCCGTTCGTCGAGTCATCCGGTGCGTTGAACGGCAGGCGCACCTGGACCCAACAGAGGCGCGCCCCCGGCAGGACCGCGTTGTTCACGTCGGTGACGGCGACGCCGCACTTCCCGACGCGGGCGTAGCTGCGAGGGTCGCTCAGGTCGACGACGAAGCGCCGCACCTGTTCCAGCTCCCGGTCGGTCGACGGGTAGTTGAGCGCGTTGTCCTGGTCAATGTCCTCCTCATCCAACCGCCCGTTGCGCACCGTGCAGTTGTCCTGCGCGTCGCCGAGCGCGCGGGTGAAGCCGCGGCCGAGCGAACAGGTGGGGACGTCGAAGGCGGTGAACGGCGGGGTGCCGCCGAACACGGTGAGCGAGTCGGCGACGTCGCCTGGAAGCCCCCGGTCGTTGACGTCGGCGTTGAAGGCGCGCGAGAAGGGATCTCGCTCGGTGTCGAGCCGGTTGAAGCCCTGCAGCTTCTTGCCGCGATAGATCGAGTCGTTGCTCGCGACGGATAGTGTCTCGGGGGCGAAGGCGACGGAGTTTTCCGACACGTCGCCGAAGTCGAAGACGAACGTCGGGTTGCGCTGGCGCCGGACGCCGGCCGTGTCGACGAGCGTCCAGAACTCCAGCTGCTCGCCGCGGGAGAGGTCGATCCCCGACCCGCCGCCCCCCGCTATGCCGCCCTGCCCCAGCACCGTGTGGATCGAGCGCCAGCGGCGTCCCGGAAGCCGCTTCCCGGTCAACCAGCGATAGCGGTCCCCGGCGGCGTCGTAGAGCCCACCCACGCCTAATGGGTAGAGCGTCAACCACAACATCGACTCCGGCGGCGCGAAGCCGACGCCGGCGAGGTTGGCCTGCGGGTCGATGTCGGCGAGGGTGAACTGCACCAGCTTTCCGTCCTTGGACAGTCCGCTGTTCTGGTAGGCCAGCGTCGTTGCGCGCGTCGTGTCGAGCGTCGACGCACCGAATCGGGTGGCGAGCGTGTGCCCGAGCGCCGGCTGTGACGAGAGCTCCCATTGCGCCTGCAGGAGGTTGATCGTCGTGCCACCGTCTCCCTCGAACGACTCGATGAACGCCTGCTGCGACGCCTTCTGGCGCGGGCGGCTGACGGCGAACTCGGCGCGCACGTCGAGCCGGGCCGGCGGTGGCGTCGCGGGCGTGCCGTCGCCCGCGGCGCGCGCGCCGGGGAGGCGGTCGAGGAGTTGCGTCAGCGACGGGAGCTTCCAGCCGTAGTCCGCCGAGAGCCCGGCGACGATCGACGCCTGCGGCTCGAAGCCTAACGGAGGACGGTTGAAGGTGCTCCGTTGTGACTGGGAAATGGCGACCAGGCTGACGCGCCCGTTCTGCAGGTGCCAGTCGGAGCTGAGGCCGACGATCGACGTGGGGACGCTGGCGAAGAGGGGGTTCTCCTCGTAGCTCACCACGACCCGCCGCTCACGCGCGATGAGGGTGTCGGCGCCCAGCAGCTGCACGCGTCCGAGTTCGTAGTCCACCGAGTAGTCGATGTCCTTCACCAGAAGGCGTCCATCCATTGTCAGGCGCTCGGACCCGGGGCGGAGCTGCACGGAGTTGAGGGCGATCGTGCCGAGTGCGCCCCCGCCATCCACCTGGTACTTCACGCGCAGCCGGTAGTAGGACTGTGGTCGTTGCGGCGAGTAGAGGTACTCCGACGGCGTGCGGTAGATCGTGTCGTTGGCGGCCACTCCGCTCGGCCGGGCGAGGCCGCGGCGCGAGAAGGGCTCCAACGAGGGAAAGACGATGAACTGGTCGCGGAAGATGCGGCTCCCAGGGACGTTGGCGACGAGGAAGTTCGGATCGTTGGGACGCGGCCAGAGACGGTTCTCGTAGTCGAAGGTCGTCGCGCTGGTGAGCTGGGCAAGGCCGAACAGCTGCAAGTAGCTCCCGTCCATTCCCCCGGCGGGCTTCTCCTGGTCAGCACTCGTCCCGACGACGATGCGGACCTGCACGCTCTCGCGCCGCACGTCCTCTCCGCCGAGGCGATAGACGCTGCGGATCTCGCGGCGGAAGGCCGGATCGTCGGGGGTGACCTGTGGATCCCAGAGCAGGTTGGCGAGCTGCTCGTGCTCGACGGAGAACTCGAGGTCGGGAGTCCCGCCGACGTTGGCGACCACGGTGTCGCGCCCCGCCACCCGCACGGAGTAGGCGACGACGAGTCGCTCGTTGTTCAGGGCGAGCGGACGCACGAGGGCGATCCAGAGAAGCGAGGGATCGACGTAGTAGTCGATGTTCTCGCGAAGGAGTTCGTAGACCTGCCCGCTCCGCGAGCGCGGGTCGCCGATGATGCGGAAGCGCGGGCCGTTGGGGTTGGGGGGCTGTCCGCCGAGGATCAGGCGGTAGACGCGCAGGCGCGACGGGCGCAGGGTGTCGGGGAGGAGGGCGGCCAGCGTTTGCATCTGGCGGCCGTCGAGGATGTCGACGTTGGGATAGCTCGCCCCGAACTGCTGCGGATCGACGGTGAAGAAGAAGCGCCGGGGCTCGATCTGGTAGTCCTCGATCTCGCGTTCCAGCGCCTGCGTGGTGCGCCGCCCCAGGGTGAAGACCTGGTCGCGCACGACGTTCCCCTTCTGCTGCGCGGCGATCGCCGTCAGCTGCATCCGGCCGAACTTTCCGACCGCCTGCACACCGAAGTTGCCGCTCGGGATCCCGGCGGAGATGAAGCGCGACGGCGGGGGCTGGAAGAAGACGTTGCCGACTTCGATGCGCTGCAGGTGCGAGGTGGGGGCCCCGCGATACGCGATGGCGATCTGGTTCGACCCGTCGAACTCGCGCTGCGTGTCGTAGTCGACGTCGACCGTCACGCGATCGGCGATCCCGCCGGAGGTCTTGAGCCCGAACTGGGCATCGAACGCCGGGGTGAAGGCCGAGCGACAGACAAAGCCGACCGAGAAGAGCTGGTTGGCAGAGCAGCGGTCGTTCTGCGTACGCTCCGCCTTGGTCTCCAGGCGGGCGGTCAGGGCGATCGAGAGATCGTTCTGCGCCGCGAGGAAGATCGGGATGCGTCCGGTGAGCGAGTCTCGCCTGGCGGAATCCGTGGCGGAGACTCTTGTGCGGCTCGTGTCCCGCGTCGGGGTCGCCACCCGCGCCGAGTCGCGTCGGGGCGATTGCGCACGCACCGACGTCCCACCCAGCCCGAAGGCGAGCGCGAGGACGAGCGGAACGACGCCGTGCACCAAACGCGGGCGGTAGGGTATCAGCCGGTCGTTCCTCCGTCGGAAGCCAAGCTCTGCCGGCTAGGCGAGGGGGCTATATTACGTCGCGAAATGCGACGACGGGTACAAGGGGGGGAACCTTCTCATACGGAAGGTCGGCGCCCTCGTTCCCTCCCGCGACCGGAGACCTTAGCTGCGCGCGTGAAGATAATCCACAAGTACGTCCTGCGAGAGCATGCCGGCCCCCTGGTCTTTGCCCTCTCGGCCCTGACGTCCCTGATGCTGCTGAATTATGTGGCCAAGCAGCTTGGGAACCTCGTGGGCAAGGGGCTCGACGGGCGGGTGATCCTCGAGTTCTTCCTGCTCTCGATCCCCTTCACCGTCGCCATGACACTGCCGATGGCGGTGCTGGTGGCCGTGCTGTACGCCTTTTCGCGCCTGGCCTCGGAGAACGAGATCACCGCGCTCAAGGCGAATGGCGTGAGCATGACGCGGCTGCTCGTCCCGGTCGTGATAGCCGGGGGAATGCTGTCGATCACGATGATCGTCTTCAATGACCAGGTGCTCCCGCGCAGCAACCATCGCCTGCGCACGCTCCAGGGCGACATCGCCCGCAAGAAGCCGACGTTCGCGATCAAGGAACAGATCATCAACGAGGTGGCGCCGAACAGTTACTTCCTGCGGACCAACCACCTGAACCGGGAAACGAACGGGATGCGCGAGGTCACGATCTATGACCTGAGCGACCCGATGCGACGGCGCACGATCTACGCCGACAGCGGTTCGATGGCGTTCACCGAGGACGGCTCGGACCTGCAGCTGGTGCTCTACGACGGTTTCATGCAGGAGGTCCCGAAGGAGACGCCGACGCAGCTGCAACGCCTCTACTTCAAGACCGACCTCGTGCGTGTTCCCGGCGTCGCCAACGCATTCGAGCGCGACTCGAATGATACGTACAAGAGCGATCGTGAAATGTCGGTCTGCGAGTTGCAGGACGAAGTGGCGCGGTATGAGCGCGACTATTACCGCTCGTACGACGACTTTCAGCGCGCCTCCGAGGCGGTACAGAAGGACCCGCGGGCGCAAGTCGAGTTGCAGCCGTCGCTCCCGGTGAGCCGGGGCGCGGCGCAACGCTCGCGCGTGCACTCACTGGGGCGGGCCTACTGCGACGGCCTCGAATACGTGCAGCGGCTGAACCTTGTCCAGCGGAGCGCGGACGCCTCCGTTCGACTGGCGACGGTGCTTGCGCCGACAGCCGCGTGGGCACAGGAACCAATGGGTGCGGCCGGGAGCGCGACGCCGATCCAGCAAGCGACCGAGCAGGCGACCGAGCAGGCGACCGAGCAGGCGACCGAGCAGGCGACCGAGCAGGCGACCCAGCAGCGCGACACCGTCAAGAGCGACAGCGCGAAACGAGCGGCCGCGCAGCGCGACAGTGCTCGGCGCGACAGTGCTCGGCGCGACACCCTCAAGCGCGACAGCGTCCCCGTCGTTGCGCCTGGGGTCGTGACC
>JBDTUA010000155.1:0-11163 GCA_040007995.1 Gemmatimonadota bacterium
CGGATGCAGCTGGTCCAGGCGCGGGCGCAGGAACTGCTTGGCGGCGCCTACCTCCTGGTAACCGCGCGCGACCAGCAGTTCGCACACCATGGGCGGGAGCTTCAGCGCTTGGGCGAGGGCGTGCACGCGAGCGTCGTCGCGGACGACCGGCTGGTGCCAGCGCGGGGCGATCCGGGGGCGCAGAGGAGCGACGGACGCGCTGGGGGCGGACGCGGTGGGGGGGGTCATGGACGCACGATAGGGCCCCTCACCGCCGTGTGCGGATCATTCGGATGCATAGAGCAGCATTCCGCACCCTTCGCACGCCTCCAGCGTGCCCTTGATCGCCATCTGCTTTCCTCGCTGCACCGGCACCGAGGTGTCGCAGGCGCTGCATGCACCGTAGGCGATCGGATACACGACTTGTCTACGCCGACGGTCGCGCATCTTGTCGTAGATCGTGCGCATCGCGTCCGGGACCTTGTCGGCGATACCGTCGCGCTTGCGGCGGGCGGCGGACAGTTCGGCGTCGAGCGCCGCGCGCTCGGTCTCGATCTCGGCGCGCTTGTCTTCCTGCGTGGCGTCGAAGTCGGCGAGCGCGCCCCGCTGGGCCTCGACCGCCTGCCGGATTCCCTCGACGCGAACACCCATGTCGCGCAGGTCGTTCTCGCCCTCGAGGAGGAGCTTCCGCCCCGACTCCACCTGCGAGGTGGCGGCCTCCGCCTCACGCATCCGCTTGACGAGGTCAAGTTGTGCGACGTTGCGCTCCTGTCGCTGCCGGTGCTCGTCGACCAACTGCGCCAGCTCGCGCTGCTTGCGCTCCGCCGCGTGCAGCTGGACGAGCGTCTGCTCCAGCTGGCGGGCCGCCTTCGCGCGCTCGGCGTCGAGCGCCGCCAGACGCGGCGTCACGTGGTCGAGCCGAATCACGATCTCATCGACGACATCGTCCTCCGCCTGCAGCAACAACAGGGATTCCAACTGTGCGTGCACATCTCCTCCTGGTTGGGGCATGTCGAGCGGTCGCCGGGCGATCCGCTACGCGTTGGTCCGTAGCGCCTGCAGTTCCACTACCTGCCGCGCGTTCTCCCGCTTCTCGCGCATCAGCGCGGTCTTCTCCTCGTCGGTCGCCAGCGTCATGAGCCGATCGATCTCGCGATTCCGCTCTTGCAGGCGGCGCTCCTCCAGCCGCGCCAGCGAGTCCTCGACGGTGCGGTCGAGGTTGAGGATGGCGTCGGGCTCACCGAGCAGGGCGTCGAGCACCGCCACGTCGTCAGGGGAGAGCCGTTCTGCCACGTGTTCAACGTGCTCCGCGGACCCGACATCGCGCAATGCCTCGAAGATGTTCCGCAGTTGATCGTCCTGGAATGCGTCGGGCCCGAGGCGCTCGAGGATGCGCTCCAGAACCGCCGGGGAGCGCAACATGGCGATGACGATATACCGCTCCGCGGCAACCGCCACGACGCGGCCGCGCACCACGCGCGGGGGGGTGCGCCGGTCGTCGGGGCGCCGGTCGTCGGGGCGACGGCTGCGCCCGGGCGGACGCGGGCCCCCGTCGCCCCATCCTTCGTCATACGCCTCGTCCGGTCGGCGCAGCGGGGGGCCATCGCGCCCCTCGGCGGCCGACCGCTCGCGCCCCCCCGGTGACAGGGCGCGCCCCTGACCGGAGCTCCGCCTAACGCCTCCGGGGCCGTTCCCTTCCACAGCTTCGCGTTCGAGCACCTCGCGCCCCACTTGCGAGACCTGGCTCGCGCGCGCCAGGTAGAGGTCGCGCATGACTGGATCCCGCGTCACCCGGATCGTGGGGAGGAGGCGATCGATCGCCGCGCGCCGCTTGGTCAGGTCGGCGAACCATCCGCCGCGCTCGAGCAACTGGACCTTCCGCTCGAAGACGTCGATCGCGTCCTTCAGCTGGCGCTCGAGCGCCTCAGGGCCGTGCCGCTGCACGAAGCTGTCCGGGTCCTCACCGTCGGGCAGCGAGACGACGCGCACGGTCGCCCCTTCGGCCAGCAGTTCGTCGCCGGCGCGGAAGGTCGCCTTGAGCCCGGCCTGGTCGGAGTCGTAGAGCAGGTAGATGTTGCGCGAGTAGCGCACCAAAAGTTGCGCCTGCTCGTTGGTCAGCGCGGTGCCTAACGGTGCGACGACCGCATCGAGACCGGCCGCCGCGAGGCGCATCGCATCGAAGTATCCCTCGACAACGATGGCGCGATCCCCGCGCCGGATGGGGTTCCGCGCCTCGTGCAGGTGGTACAGGAGCCGCCCCTTCGAGAAGATCGGCGACTCGCCGGTGTTGAGATACTTCGGTTCACCGGGGCCGATCAGGCGTCCGCCGAAGCCGGCGATGCGCCCCGAGACGTCGTGGATCGGGAAGATGAGCCGGGCGCGGAAGCGCGGTCGAGGCTCCTCGGTTTCGTCGCGCTTGGCGAACAGCCCCGACTCGAGCAGCCGGACATCGTCGATCCCGATCGACGTGAGGTAGGCGCGGAGGAGGCCGATCTCGCGGGGGGCGAAGCCGAGGCCGAAGTGATCGGCGGTGGCGCGGCTGATGTCGCGAGATGCCAGATAGTCGCGGGCACCCGCCCCCTGCTCATCCTCCCATAGCACCCGCTGGAAGTATTCCTGCGCCGCGGCATTGGCCTCCCACAACGGCTCGCGCGGGTCAGGCCCTTCACGTCGCGCCTTCGTCTCGTGGAGCTCGATCCCGCTCTTCTCGGCGACCATCCGCACGGCGGTCGGCCAGTCCACCCCTAGCTTCTTCTGCAGGAAGGTGAAAACGTCGCCGGACTCCTTGCACACGAAGCAGTGGAAGAACTTTCCCTTCGTCGTCGAGACCGAAAAGTTGCGGTTCACGCCCTGGTGGAAGGGACAGGGCCCGCGCCAGTTCCCGCTGCGTCCCTTCAGTGGAACGTATTCGCCGATGATGCCGACGATGTCAGCCGCCTCGCGGACGCGCTCGACCTCCTCGTCGGGGATCACAGCTCGGCGATCGTCACGCCCGATCCCCCCTCATTCCACAAGCCCAGGCGGAAGCTGCGCACGCGCGTGTCCTTGCGCAGCATCTCGGCGACCCGTTCGCGCAAGGCGCCCGTCCCCTTTCCATGGATGATGCGGACCGACTTGAGGTCGGCACGGATGGCGGCATCAAGCGTGGAAAGCAAGGTGTCGTCGATGTCGAGCGCCCGTTCGCCGCGCAGGTCGATCTCGGTGGGGACGTACTCCTCGGGCAGGTCGCCGGTGTAGGCGACCGCGGTGATCGCGGGGCGCTGCTCGGCGCTTGCCCGGCGGATCTCGGCGCGCGGATACGACAGCTTCATCGAGCCTAACGCGACCACCACGTCGGACGGGCGCAGCTCGATCACCTTCGCCACCTTCCCCTCGAGCGGCAGCACCTGCACGAAGTCACCGACGGCCAGCGGCCCCTCTTCGCGCGGGCGCGGGACACGGCGCAACTGGTTGGTCCCCTCGCGCTCCAACTGCTCGATGCGCTCGCCCTGCCTGGTGGCGAGCTGCTCCACCTGCTGCCGGGCGGTGCGCGCCTGCTCCTCCAGCGCATCGTCCCCGGCGCGCCGCAGCTCCTTGATCGTCCGCTCGATCGTCGTGCGGGCCTCCATCAGGTAGCGTCGGGCGTCCTTGCGCGACTCCTTCTCTACGCTGCGCTCCCGCTCGCGCACGGTCTGCTCGCGCTCGGCCAGGCGGTGCGCCCGCTCCTGCGTGTCGGCGAGCGACGACGCCAGATCCCGCTCGCGCCCACCCAGGTCACGGTCGCGCGCCTCGAGCGACTGCAGGAGCGCGCTCACGTCGCGCTCGACCGTGGGGATCCGCGCCTCGGCGCGCGCCAGTACCGCCTCGGGGAGCGCCAGCCGGCGCGCGATGCTGAGGCCATACGACCGCCCGGGGATCCCCTTGATGAGGTGATAGGTGGGAGCAAGCGCGATCGCATCGAACTGCAGCGAAGCGTTGATCACCCCCGACACCTCGGTGGCCAGTTCCTTCAGGGCGCCCAGGTGCGTCGTCGCCACCGTCATCGCGCCACGCGTGGTGAGCGCCTCGAGGATCGCCCCACCTAACGCGGCTCCCTCGAGCGGGTCGGTCCCGGAGCCGAGTTCGTCGACCAGGACCAGCGAGCGCGTGGTCGCTGAACGCAGGATCTCGCCGAGGTTCTTCACATGGGCGCTGAAGGTCGAGAGCGAGGCCTCGATCGACTGTTCGTCGCCGATGTCGGCGAAGACGTCGTCGTACAACTCGACCTCGCTCTCGTCGCCCACTGGAGCGGGAATGCCGGCCTGCAGCATGAGCGACATGAGGCCCAGCGCCTTGAGCAGCACCGTCTTTCCCCCGGTGTTCGGCCCGGAGATGAGCAGGGTCTTCTCGCCCTCTTCCATCGCCAGCGAAAACGGGACGACCGCGACCCCTTGCGCGAGCAGCAGCGGGTGCCGGCCATCGACGATGCGAAAGCCGCTCCCCGCCTCCCGCAGGCGCGTCTGCCCGCACCCGGCCACCTGGGCGTAGCGCGCCCGCGCGAAGAGCACGTCGAGGATGAGCAGCGCCTCGAGCGCGTCCCGAAGGAGCGGCTGGTCGGGACGCAACAGCTCGGAGAGCGCAAGCAGGATGCGGTCGATCTCGCGCAGCTCCTCAGCCTCCAACTCGCGAATGCGATTGCAGGCCTCGATCGCCGCCGGCGGCTCGATAAACAGCGTCGCGCCCGTGCCGGACGCGTCGTGCACGATACCGCCCACCGCCCCGCGTCCCTCGCGACGCACCGGAATGACAAAGCGCCCATTGCGCATCGTCACCGAGCCGTCGCTCACCTGCAGGTGCGGCTCGAGTCGCGACATGACGCGCTCGAGCAGGGCGACCAGTGCTCCCTGCGCGCCGCGCAGCTCGCGACGGATGCGGCGGAGCGCCGGCGAGGCCTCGTCCCGAACCGAACCATCGTCGTCGATCGCCTGCTCGATCGCTTCCTCGTGCTTCCGGTTGGCGTGCAGCCGCTCGCGCAACCCGGCGAGGACCGAGAGCGCCACCACCGGCTGGCGCGGACTGCGCAACGCCTCGGCGGTCAGGCGCGACGAACGCAGGAGCGTCCCCGCCTGTCGCAGCTCCCGCCCGTCCAGCCGCGTCTCCTCGAAGCGCAGGCGGGCCAGGGCGGCATCGACGTCAGGGATCGGCGCGGCGGTCCACCCTTCTTCACTGGCGACCAGGGCGCGCATCGCGGCCACGCGCCCGAGTTCCCGCTCCACGCGCCCGAGCACCGCCTCCGGTTCCAGCGCACGCACGCGCGCGGCCCCTAACGACGACGAGGCGTACCCGGCCACGACGTCGAGGACCTTCGGGAACTGGAGAACGGAAAGAGCGTGCGCGTTCATCGGACGACAACCGGGTGCGGGGGGGTCACTGCGAGATGCGGGGGCGCGCGCGACGGTGCGATGGCCGGTCGGGCCACCCGACCTGCGAGATCAGCGCGCCGTCGCCAACTCCGCGCGCGCAATGGCGCTGATCTCTCCCCCCTCGGCGCGTCCCTTGAAGGCGGGCATCACCCGTCCCATGATCGCGCCGACATTCGAGGCACCCGCGTCGATTGCCGCACGCACTGCCGCACGAATTTCCGCCGGATCGACCTGCGCCGGAAGATAGCGCTCGAGCATTGCCACTTCGGCGCTTTCCTTGTCGGCGAGATCCGCACGTGCTCCGGTAGTGTACATCTCGATCGACTCCCGCCGCTTCTTGATCCCGCGACGGATCACCTCAACGGCATCCTCGTCGGTCACCGGACGCCGGATCTCGATTTCGCGATTGCGCAAATCGGCGAGGATGGTGCCGAGGAGAAGGAGGAGCGGCTTGTCCTGCGCCTTGCGGGCGCCGTTCAGCTCCGATTGCACGCGCTCGAGCAGTAGCGACATGGGGACCAGAAGTGGGAGGGACGATCGCGAGCGTTCGGCACCGGTCAACCCGGCGGCCAGTGCATCGCACGACCACCCATGACGTGCGCATGCAGATGATACACGGTCTGACCGCCATCGGCGTTCGTGTTCAGGACCACGCGATAGCCAGACTCTGCCATCCCTTCGCGCCGCGCCACCTCCGCAGCCATCAGCAGCACCTCCCCGGCGAGCTGGGCCGACGTCACGCCGTCGAGCGAG
The DNA here is from genome assembly GCA_040007995.1 of Gemmatimonadota bacterium. Classification (GTDB taxonomy): domain Bacteria; phylum Gemmatimonadota; class Gemmatimonadetes; order Gemmatimonadales; family Gemmatimonadaceae; genus SCN-70-22. The sequence goes on from JBDTUA010000155.1 coordinate 6,114, forward strand.
TCCACGTGCTCGCGCGGAATGACGAGCAGGTGCTTGGGTGCCTGCGGATTGAGGTCCCGGAACGCGATGCACTGCTCGTTCTCCGCGACGCGCCCGACAGGGATCTCGCCGCGGGCGATGCGGCAGAAGATGCAGTCATCCGGCATGTGAAGTCTCCACGGTGGCGACGGCGCTCCGCACAACGGCCAGACCGGCGATGGCGGCCGTCTCGAAGCGTAACATGTGACCGCCGAGTGCGGCTCGGACGAATCCCGCGCGCTCGAAGTCGTCCAGTTCCTCTGGCTCCAGCCCACCCTCCGGCCCGACCGCAATCGTCACTGGGGCTTCGATGCGGCGACCCAGAATGGCGCTCCCTGAAGCGTCGAGCACGAAGCGCGGCCCGTCGGGGAGTGCGCTGACGGCGCGCTGCAGGTTCGACTCCGGATAGATCGCGGGAAGCCAGGCGCCGCCGCTCTGTTCCAGCGCCGCGGCCATGCGCGCACGTAACTTCCCGACGAATGTCGGCCCCTCGCCACGCGGCTTGACGCTGCGCGACCGACGATAGAGTACCGGACGCCAGCTCGTTGCCCCGAGTTCTGCACACTTTTCCGCGAGCCAGAGCATGCGGTCGCGATCGGCGATTGGGACGAGCAGGTGAACGGGCGGGAGGGGGGCGCTCGTCACCACCTGCTCGATCTCTACGGTCCCCGAGGTGCGCGAGAGGCGTACCAGCGTCCCCTCGGCGCGATGTCCCTCGCCGTCGAGGAGTGCTACGCGCGAGCCGATGCCGAGGCGGCGGACGCGCACATGGTGCAGGACGCCCTCTCCCAGCGACGCGGACGTTCCCGCCACGAGCGGCTCGTCGGGGGCGAAGAAGGCGGCTACGCCTTCGCGATCGTGATGCTCCACCAGACGTCCTCCACGTCTTCCCGTTCCAGCCGCCAGCCGTCGGCGCCGAGCGCCTCGAGCATGGCCGCGCGTTCCTCGAGCAGGATCCCGGCGAAGACCGCCCTGCCGCCTTCGCGAAGTGCCCCATGAATCGCGGGGAGCAGCTCCACCAGCACCGACGAGATGATGTTGGCGACGACGGCATCGACCGGCGCGACCAGCGGCAGGAGGATCGATGCGTCGCCCTCGAAGACGTGCACGATCCCCTCCACGCCGTTGCGCAGCACATTCGCTTCGGCATTCGGGATGGCCTCGCCATCATACTCGATGGCAAAGACGCGCGACGCGCCGAGCTTGGCGGCGGCAATCGAGAGGACGGCGCTTCCCGCCCCCAGGTCAGCGACCACGAGGCCGGGATGTACAACGTCCTGCAGCAGGCGGGTCGCACCGCGCGTGGTCGGGTGATCGCCCGTGCCGAACGCCATGCCGGGATCGATCACAATCGTCGTCGCCGGGTCGAGGTCATCGGCGAGCCAGATGGGTGCAATGGTCAGGCGGCCGAGCGTATGCGCATGCAGCTTGTCACGCCAGTGAACCGACCAGTCGATGGCCTCGGTCGGCGCCGTCTCGCAGACGGCGTCCGGGACAACGGCGTGCACCTGGCGAATGACCGCCGACACGTCAACCTCCGGCGGGAAGTGCGTCACGAGGACCGCGCCGTCCTCGTGGACGCCCTGCGCCCCGGCATCGAACAGGGCGGCCGAGGCGTCGTCGCGACGCCCGGGCGCCGACACGCGCAGTGAAGTCCAGGTCACGCGCCTAACGCTTCCTTCATCTTCGTCCAGAAGCCCTTCGAGCGCCCCTGCTCCGGCGGCGCGCCCTGCAGCGTCGCCAGCTGCTTGAGCAGCGCCTCTTCCTCCGGCGACACCGCCTCCGGGGTCCAGAGCTGTACGCGCACATGCAGGTCGCCGATCCCTGAGGAGTTCACGCGCGGCAGGCCGCGTCCGCGCAGGTGCAGGATCTGCCCGGACTGCGTCCCGGGCGGAATCCGCACCGACATCACCCCGGTCACCGTCGGAACGTCGACATCGGCGCCGAGTACCAGCTGCGGATAGGCGAGCAGGACCTCGGTGTACAGGTCCTCGCCGTCGCGCTCGAAGCGCGGATCCTCGGTCACCTCAAAGACGACCAGCACGTCGCCACGCCCGCCTCCGCGTGGCCCGGCGTTGCCGAGTCCGCGCAGCGTCATGTACTGTCCGGTCGACACGCCGGCCGGGATCTGCACCGGGATCGTGTGCTCGCCGCGACTGCGCCCTTCCCCGCGACACTTCTTGCACGGGGCCGTCACGACAATCCCCTCGCCCGAGCACATCGGGCATGGGACCACGGAGACAAACTGCCCGAAGAAAGACCGCTGGGCACGACGCACTTCGCCGCTACCGGCACAGGTGTGACAGGTCTGCGGCTTGGTGCCGGGCTCGGCGCCGGTTCCGCTGCACTTCTCGCAGGCGTCGAGCAGCTTCACGGTGAAGGTCTTCGTCACACCGGCGGCGACCTCGGCGAGCGACAGCTCGACGGTGATCTTCACGTCCTGTCCGGTGCGCGGGCCGCCACCCTGTCGGCGTCCCCCCTGCGCGAAGAGATCACCCAACCCGCCGAAGCCGCCGAAATCCTTCATGAAGATGTTAAGCGCTTCGGAGAGGTCGACGTGATGGTAGCTCGCGCCGCCGGAGGCCCCCCGTAGTCCCGCCTCGCCGTAACGGTCGAAGGCGGCGCGCTTGTCGGGATCCCGCAGGACATCGTACGCCTCGGTGATCTCCTTGAACTTTTCTTCCGATTCCTTGGCGCCGTTGTTCCGGTCGGGATGCCACTTGGTGGCCAGCTTCCGGTAGGCCTGCTTGATGTCGTCGTCGGACGCGCCGCGAGCGACGCCGAGCGTGGTATAGAAGTCGGCCATTGGCCCTATATGAGCTAGTGGAGTATGTCGGAGACCAGGAGCGACGTGTGTCGCACCAGGGCGATTACCTTTTCGTAGGGCATCCGGGTCGGGCCGATGACGCCAATGACGCCATTGAGCGCGCCCACCCGATATTCCGCCGTGACGATCGTGAAGCTTTCGAGCTTTGGATCGCCATGTTCGTTCCCGATCGTGATCGAGATTCCGGGCGCATCGGAGCGGCCGCGCAGCAACTGCCCGAGTTGCGCCCGCGTTTCGGTCAGTGCGAGCAGCCGCCGCATGCCGTCGCCCGAGGAGAACTCGGGCTGCTCGGCCAGCGCCGCGGCCTGGCCGAGCACGACGCCGTCGTCGTCCCCCGTCACCGGGACGTCGAAGAGCGTCTCCCGCTCCTGCACGAAGACGTTGAGCAACTCGTTTGCGCCGACCGTGGCGCCGGTGTCGCGCAGGCGCTCGCCTAACGACGTGCGAATCGCGCGCAGCGTCAGCCCCCCGAGTCGCTCATTCAGGACGAGCGTGACCTCGGCCACGGCGCTCTCGGCAATCTGGCTGTCCACCTCGACAAAGATCGTCCGCACCGCACCGCCGGCCAACCCGAGCACCAGCAGAAGGCGTTCGTTCGATACGCGGATGATTTCCAGACGCTGCAGGACAGCGTTGTCGAGCCGTGGACCCCAGGCGACGCCGAGCTCCTGCGTCACGATCGACAGGCTTTGCGCCGCCTTGCGCAGGATCGCCTCAATCGCGGAGGCCCCACCCGCCGCAAGATGCTCGGAAATGCGCTCCGCCTCAGCGAGTGGGAGCGCGGGAGCCCGCATAAGCGAGTCCACGTACAGACGATACGCGATGTCGGTCGGAATGCGCCCGGCGGAGGTGTGCGGGTGGTAGAGGTAGCCCTTGTCCTCCAGGTCGCTCATCGTGTTGCGAACCGTCGCCGGAGAGACGCCGATCCCGAAGCGCTTCGAGATCGTGCGCGACCCGGCAGGCTCCGCCGTCTCGACGTAGCTCTGAATCACGGCTTCGAGGACTCGCCGTTCGCGGTCTGACAGCTCAGGGAGCGGCATAACTTCAAAGCTAGTAACGACTTCGGTGCTCAGTCAAGGCGGCGACCAGCGCATCCAGTCGCAGCCACCCTCGTGGAGAGAGCACGAGGCGATCCTGATTGATCGCCCCCCACCCCTCAGCCACCCAGCGATCGACCAACTCCGCGTCGCCCGGAAGGAGCGCGACGCCGGACAGCGTTCGCAGCCCGACGTAGACCGCTTCGAGCGACCGCTGCTCGGAGGACAAATCCTCCTCGCCGCCGATCGGATCCTCGCCTTGGAGAATTCGGGCCCTCCAGCGCGCGTATTCGCGTTCGTTCCAGCGCCGAACCCGACCGTCGTACCCGTGAGCTCCTGGGCCGACGCCGAGGTATGGGACGTTTCGCCAGTACGAGGAGTTGTGCCGAGAGTCGAGTCCCGGACGCCCCCAATTCGATACTTCGTAGTGCAAATATCCGGCCTCTCCAAGGCGATCATGCGCGGTGAGGAAGTCGGACTCGAAGCACTCGTCGTCCGCGTCGTGGACGTCGCCCCGAGCGCGCCAGCGCGCCAGCGGTGTTCCTCCCTCGACGGTCAGGCCGTACGCCGAGATGTGAGGGGGGTGGAGCGCGAGCGCATGCGTTAGGTCGCTCGACCAATCACGCTTCACTTCCGGCGGAAGGGCGTAAATCAGATCCAGTGACCAGTTTACGATCCCGCCGCTCCGTAGGGCCTCCACCGCGCGGTAGACCGCCGCGACGTCGTGTGTTCGATGCATCCAGCTCAAGACTGCGGGCTCGAAACTCTGAACGCCAAGCGAGACTCGATTGACCCCCGCCTCGCGCCACGCCGATACCGTCTCCACGTCGAGGTTTTCGGGGTTTGCCTCAACTGTCAGTTCGGCGTTGGGCGCCAGGTCAAAGTGGCGGCGGAGCGTCGCAATGGCGCCGGCCACCCCTTCGCGACCCAGTCGTGATGGCGTCCCGCCCCCGAAGTACAGCGTCTCGAGCTGACCCCGTTGGCGGTCACCACCGAAGCGCGTTTCCAGCTCGCCGCGCAAGGCCGCCAAGTAGTCCGCGACCGGCGTGATTTTTCGTACCGCAATCGCAAAGTCGCAATACGAGCAGCGGCGGGCACAGAAGGGGACGTGCACATACGCGTGCCGGTAGCGGCTCTCACCGCTCGTCTCGCGGTCGCTCAACACGGG
>JBDTUA010000156.1:0-11083 GCA_040007995.1 Gemmatimonadota bacterium
AGGCGCTCAGCGTCGCCAGCATGGCCGCCTACCGCGGACTGGTCTACGACACTCCCGGCTTTGCCGACTATTTCTTCAGCGCCACACCGATTCGCGAGATCGCGGAGCTGAACATCGGATCGCGCCCGGCATCGCGGAAGGCGTCGCGCGCCATCGAGGACCTGCGCGCCATTCCGTGGGGCTTCAGCTGGGGACAGTGCCGGGTCGCGCTCCCGGGATGGTGTGGCTTCGGCTCCGGCGTACGCGGGTACCTCGACACCAACGAAGAAGAGCGTGAGCGCCGCCTGGCGTTGCTCCGCCGCATGCACGCCGGATGGCCCTTCTTTCGCACGCTGCTCTCGAACCTGGACATGGTGCTCGCGAAGACCGATTTCGGCATCGCGCGCCGATACGTCGTCCTCGTGGAGGACGAGGAGGTCGGGGAGCGGATCTTCGGCCTGATTGAAGAGGAATGGCGGCGCACGAATGACGCACTCTCGCTCATCACCGAGGCGTCGCAGCGGTTGTCGTCCAATCCCTCGCTCGCGCGCTCGATCGAGCATCGATTCTCGTACATCGATCCACTGAATCACCTGCAGGTCGAGCTGATGCGACGCTACCGCGCGGGAGTGGTCACGGAAGAAGCGGCGCTGCAGCGATTGAAGCGCGGAATTCACATCTCCATCAACGGGGTGGCCGCCGGACTGCGGAACACCGGGTGAGCGTACGCCGTGGCCGACGCAGGACCGGAATGGCATGGGGGAATGTTGACGATCCTGCGCGAACCACTGTGAACCATCGCGTCCACATCGCCAACGGAACTCGCATGCCGAGTACGCACCGCCTCGTCGTCGTGCTCACCCTTACCACGGGGCTGGCGGCGTGTGCGCCCGCGAAGGAGACGCCCGTCATCGCCGGCGCCGACCCAGCTGCAACTGGGGCGGCGGACTCCTGGTGTTCGCAGGTGCCGCGGCTGGGAAACGAGGCGTTTCCTCGCGCCGGCGTGACCAGCGACTGGTTCGACGTCTACGAGGTCGACTCCGGCGTCTTCGCCCTCACCGAGCCGCGCCAGTTCCAGGAAACGATCTCGTACCTCATCGTGGGAAGCACAAGCGCGTTGCTCTTCGACACCGGGCTCGGCGTCGTCCCGATACGACCGGTCGTGGAGCAGCTGACGACGCTCCCGGTGCGCGTGCTCAACTCACACACGCACTACGATCACGTGGGAGGGAATGCGGAGTTCGAGACGGTGCTTGCGGTGGCGACGCCGTTCACCACGGCGAATCAACGTGGCTTCCCGCACGCCGAAGTAGCGGGCGAGGTGGCTGCCGAGAGCTTCTGCGGTGGTCCGCCCACGGGCGCTGACACCGGTGCGTACCTGACGCGCGCGTGGCGGATGTCGCGAGTTGTAGCTGACGGCGATACGCTGGACCTCGGGGGACGCGTGCTCGAGATCCTCCAGGTGCCGGGGCACACGCCCGACGCCGTCGCGCTCCTCGATCGCGCGCACCAGCTGCTCTGGACGGGCGACACGTACTATGACGGTCCGGTCTGGCTCTACGTTCCCGAGACGGACCTCGATGCGTATGAACGATCGATCGCCCGCCTCGGAGCTCTCGCGCCGCCGCGAACCCGCCTGCTGCCGGCACACAATGTGGCGACGGCCGAGCCGGCCCGGCTGGGCGAGATGGCGCATGCGATCCGCGCGGTGCGGGAAGGGACGACCAAGGGAGTGTCGCAGGGGAGGAACCGCATCCTTTTCCCGTTCGAGCACTTCTCCATCCTCACCTCACAGCCACTGCTGGATGGCGCGACCGGTGACCGAACGCGCGGTGGTTCAGGGCTGACGACGTGGCCCTGACGGCGCGCGCGGTACGCAACTAGCGCGAGTGCGGCTCGAACGCGTCCAGGAAGGCGCGAGCGAACGGCGAGCGTTCGATCAGTGCCTCGTCGAAGTGCTGGTCCCACTGCAGGGCATCGCTGTTCGCGAGGAGTATCAGGGTCAGCTTTCGTGCCGGGATCTTGAGATAGAGAGCGGAATACGCTCCCTCCCACAGACCGGTGTGCCAGACGATCCGCTCTCCGCGTACCTGGGCGACGAACCATCCAAGACCGTACGGGAGCTCGGTGCCGTCGCGTGTGCGAGTGGGGGTCCACATCTCCTTCACCGACTCGCGCGTGAGGAGCCTGCCTTGATCGAGCGCGATGTCAAAGCGCACCAAGTCAGCGACGGTCGCGATCACGCCGCCAGCTGCACCGTCTCCCTGCGGTGGTGGCGGAGGCGACTCCGCGAGCGCCCCGCTCGAATCGTGATGGTAGGGGTGGGCGAGACGCACCGCGAGCGCGCTCGAGAGTGGGCGATCGCGAAAGATGCGCGCCGACTCGGTCATTCCGGCCGGGCGGAACACCTCCTCCACGACGAGATCCGAAAACGGACGTCCGGCGACCTGGGCCATCGGGCGCGACGTCCACGAGTAGGCGGGTGGGTTGTAAAAGAAGCGGGTGCCGGGCGTACCATTGGCCGTCATCGACAGAACGTGTCGCAGCGTGAGCGACGAGTCATTGCACGCGAAGTCGCCGAAGAAGAGGCCACCGTGGGCGCGCACTTCGCGACAGTACTCGGGGAAATCGTCATAGCGCCGCAGCGGACGATCGAGGTCGAGCGTGCCGTGTTCCACCAGGCGCAACGCGACCACCGCGCTGATCGGCTTCGATACCGATGCAATGTTGAAGAGGGTGTGTGCGTCGACCGGTCGCTGGGCGGCGACGTCTGCGAAGCCAACGCCGTCCATGGCGAGCCGGGTGGTATCACGCAGGATCGCGTACGCGAGTCCCGGGATTCCCGCCGCCTGTCGCAGCGAGTCGAAACGCGTAGCGAGCAGATGCGCGATTTCGCGGTCGGTCATCGTGGCGTCCTGGGCACGAAGCGCACCCACCGCGCCGTAGGTGATGGGCGACAGGCAGAAGACAGCGGTCAACAGGAGCGTCGTCGTGCGGCGACGCGCGGGATCGTGCATGAGGAACCTCCCGTCGAATGTGAACGGCGGTGGCACGACCGAAAGTGGCGCCCTCCTCCGCGATGCGACGATGGAGCCTCAGGTACGCCCGCAGGGCGGGAGCGTGGGTCTGTGAGTGCCGTCGCGCCGGACTGACCCTCACCCTACGCGCGCAAAGGCTGATCGGTGTCGCGCCGGCGCCTTACGCCGACGGACGACCCTTTCGCCCGCGAGACGATGGACCCGACTTACCAGGCTGTCCGCCGGAGCGCCGTGACGCCGGCCTTTGATTCTTAGGCGACGCCGGCCTTTGATTCGTAGGCGACGCCGGCCTTTGATCCGTGGGTGACGCCGGCCGACGGTCCGTGCTGCGGTCGCGCGCGGCGGGCGCGGGTGCGGCCGCTTTGGTTTCGGCGGTCTCGATGGCCGGGGTGTCCGCCGTAGCGGCAGCGGATACGTCAGCTGCCCGCCGGTAGATCGTGACGCGGGTTGTCTCGAAGGTCAGTTGCGCCGTCCCACGCGGCAGCTCGTGCGTGTGCGCGTGCTCCACGACTAGGACACGGGCGAAGCGGCGGGCGTTCCAGATGCGGATGAGCCAGTCGAGCTGCTTCGACTCATACGGAGGGTCGGCGAAGCATATGTCATACCGATCCGGAGGGAGCGCGTCGGCAAAGTGGATCGCATCCTTCACGAAGACGCGCGTCTGCTTCGTCAACTTGAAGCGGGCGACGTTGGCCTTGAGGGCGTGCAACGACGACGTATTCATTTCGACGAAGTCGGCGGTGCGACTCCCGCGCGACAGCGCCTCCAGCCCCAACGCCCCGGTGCCGGCGAACAGGTCGAGGATCCGCGCATCCGTGAGGTCGCCGCGCAGGTGGTCGAGCAACGCGGCCCGCACGTGCTCGGACGTCGGCCGGACGCGCGAATTGCCCGGCGACGTAAGGTCGCGACCTGCAAACTTCCCGCCGACGATACGCATGTGTGATGACGACTGGCTCGTGCCGACGCGAAAAGTGACGCCGAGGTGGCGCCGACGCGCGACGATGCTCCTGTGACCCGTGGAAGCTATACTCGGGCCATGGCTCCCGCCGCTCCATGCTCGCCGAGGAACCACCCGCAGCTTCCCTTCGCTAGGGCGTGAGCCTCATGATCGGGGTCAGCGCGATCCGACGAAACTCGACCGCCGACCCTTCGGACTGGATGGCGATCTGCCCGTGGTCGGCCGTCGCGCCGCTGCCGTCGTTGACCTTCGCCCCGTTCACCCAGACCCGGATCGAGCGGCCGAGCGCCTCGATCACCATCTGGTTCCACTCGCCGAGGGGGTGCTCCGAGTCGTCGGTGAGGTTGACGATGCGCCGCGCCTTGCCCTCGGTGATCCCCCACGTGTCACGCGGACCGCGGCGCTTGACCATGTCGGGGACGGTGATGTCCTCGACGATGCACCAGAAGTCGCCGGCGTTGCCGTGCTCCATCTGCACTTCGATGGACTTCGGGAACATTGCATAGAGTGCACGTGGCGTGGATGCGTGCACCAATACGCCGGCGTTCCCCGGCTTCCCGGTGAAGCGGTATTCCACCTCGAGCCGGTAGTCGCGATAGCTGGCATCGGAGATCAGGTGCCCCTGGGGTTCACCGAGCACGGCGAGCTGCCCGTCACGCACCACGAAGGGGGACGACCGCCGCGGATTGGAATCGATCGCTGGGACGTCGACGTGCCATCCCGTCAGGTCCCGTCCGTTGAACAGCGACCGCGTGGGTCCCTGCGCCGGCAGGGCAGGGGCGGCGACGCCGAGCGCCACCGCGCAGAGCATCATCGCCGCTCCCCCTGCTGCTCCCCACGCCGCTCCACATGCCGGTCGCCGGGCGTCTGCCGGCGCCTGACTATTTGCCGGGCTTGTATTCACGTTCCACGTGTCCTTGCAGCTGCGACGGGTAGAAGTACACCTCTCGCAGGTCACCCGCAGCATAGCGCGCGGCCTGGTCGACGAAGTGCTTGTTCTTCGGATCGCCGTTCACTCCGCCTGCGGTGACGGCGCGGGCTCGCACGCTGTCGCCGAACTCCACCACGGCGACGAAGCTGTTGCCGCTGGTGCCGTACCACTTCTTCGTTCCCTTGTAGGCGCGGGCCTGGAACGAGGCCAACGATCCCCAGCGAGAGGACGTGAACGGAACGGGGATGCTCGCCCCCGAGTCGTCGAACGGCTGCACGATGTCGCCCGTCAGTCGCTGGAAGCGATTGACATCGCCCCATGCCGTCTGCCACGATCCGAACTGCGACGTGAGCGTATCGACGACCGCCGCGAGCGCCGCGAGCTTCTGCGCCGGCGCGACCTTGCGCGCGATGAAGTCGTACTCCGACATGTCCTCGCTCTCGGCATCGGCGCGTGACAGCCGCCACATCTCCTCACCCCAGAAGACGGCGAGCGTGGTGGGGACGGAGGTCGCAGACCAACGGTAGTCCCACCCCTTCAGCGCCCCGATCGGCTCAGCGAGCTTCGCCTTCATCGGGCTGTTCCCGGGCGCCTGCTCGTACGCGCGTACGAGCGTGGGAATCAAGTCGGCGAAGGCTGGCAGGTAGCTGTCGAAGGCCGCCGCCATCAATGAGGTCGGGGTGAAATCCTTCTTGTCCTTCAGTACGCGGATGGCGTGGATGCCCCGCGGGTTTTCCGGGTAGGTTTCCATGTAGCGCGGATAGTCGCGCTGCTTCGGACTGTTGGGGCCCGCCGCCGAGAACGGCCAGTTGTTGGTGTTCTGGATCCAGCCGTTCGCCGGGTTGAGGATGTTCGGGCTCTCGTCGAGCGTGTGGACTCCCTGCCATTCCGTCTTCGGGTCGCTGCCGTCGACCGGCTGGCTCCAATCATACGTCGTATCGCGCTTCGGGACGTGATTGGCGTGGAAGTAGGCGATGTTCCCCTCGGCGTCGGCGAAGACCGTGTTGTTCGAGGAGTTGGTGTACAACTCCATCGTCTTGCGGAACTCGGCGTAGTTCTTCGCCTTAGTGCGGGTGAAGGACTGCGTCAGCGCCTTCACCGGCTCGTTCATCATGTTCACCGCGATCCACTTGCCGTCCTTCTCCCGCACGATGGGGCCGTGGTGCGAGCGATACACGGTGAACTCGCGGGTGGTCGCGGAATCGCCGGACTTGTAGGCGATCGCGACCTTCTCCTGGGTGATGGGTCGCTGTTCCGTACCGTACTGGTACGTCATCGCGTCCCCGTTCTTCAGGACCTTTTCGGCCCACTCGTCGACCACGTCGGCGCCACTCGACGTGTGCATCCAGCCGGCGGTGGCGTTGAAGCCCTGGTAGACGAAGAACTGTCCCCAGGTGATAGCGCCATATGCATTGAGTCCCTCGTCGCTCGAGACCTGCGCCTCTTCCCGGAAGAAGAACGAGGTGTGCGGGTTGATCCAGAGCAGCGCATGCTTGGACGCTGAGTTGGAGGGAGCGATCGCGAAGCCGTTCGAGCCGGCCAGCTCCCCGCCGCGACGATCGAAGACGTCGGAGGCATCGGAGACCTTCTTGGCGGCGCCAGCGGTGGCCGCGGCTCCATAAAACGCCTCAAGGTCGCGCAGGGATATGTCCTCGATGTCGCCACCGATGCTCCCCTCGCTGAACGACAGGGCCATCCATGGTTCGAATCGCGTGATGACCCGCGGCTTCACGTCGGGATGTTTGGCGAGGTAGTAGTTGAGCCCTCCTGCCCACCCGTCCATCAGCGCCTTGAGCCACGGCTCGCTGACGTCGTACTGCGCCTTGAGACTGTCCGGGTTGGTGAACAGGCGCTGCCGCAGGTCGCGATAGACCGCGCTCTCGCCCTCCGCCTCGGCGAGGCGCCCGAGACTGTAGAGGAAGTTCGTCTCCACCCGGTTGAAGTCGTCCTCCGCCTGTGCGTACACGAGCCCGAATACGGCGTCGGCGTCGGTCTTCCCGTGCACGTGGGCAATGCCCCAGTCGTCACGCGTGATCGTGATGTTCTGCGCCTGCTGCTCCAGTGCTTTGGAGTTGGCATAGGGCGCGGAGTCGCCGGGCGAGGAGCAGGCGGCAGCGAACGCTGCGAGGAGGACGAGCTTCTTCATGACAGGGTGCGCGGGCGGAAAAAGGAGTGCTGCGCGAGCAGCGGGAACGGGGACGGTGTGCGGGCTACTTCACGCCGAGCTGCTTGCGCAGGAAGACAATCGTGCGCGGCCACGCGTCCTTCGTCGCCGCATAGTTTGCCGCTTCCTCGGCCTCGTCGCGCGTGGCCTTGGGATCGTTCTGGGCGCGCAGGAAGCCATGGATCGCGCCCTCGTAGTTGACCCCGGTGTAGCTCTTGCCGAGCCGCTTCATTTCTGTCTCGAGCGCCGGCATCGCGGCGCCGATGCGCGCGTCCTTGCTGCCGCTGAGCAGCATGATCGGCTGCTTGATCCTGGCCAGCGAATCGACGTCGAGTGAGGCGGGGACGGCGGATGCGGTCGCGGTGGCGGGCGACCCACCGCTCATGTAGGGGAGACCGTAGAAGGCGACGCCTCCGGAGAATCCCTTCACGCCACCGTTGACCGCGTGAATGAAGGTCGTCGATCCCCCCCAGCAGTAGCCGATGACGGCGTAGCGGGGCGAGGCGGCCGGCCGGGTCATTGCGTAATTCGCGGCGGCAATGATCGCGCGGTTCCGTTCGGCCGGATCGACCTCGCTGATCATACGGCGCGCCGAATCGGAGGCGAGTTCGACCGAGGATGGACCACCGCGCACACGTGAGAGAAAGTCAGGAGCGATGGCGATGAAGCCGTCGGCCGCCGCCTGGTCCGCCACAGAGCGCACCCAGGTGGAGAGGCCGAAGATCTCGTGCACCACGACGACGACCGGAGCCTTGGCGCCCGCCTTCGGATATACGATCCACGCCATCAGCGAATCGGACGAGCCGGGGGACCAGGCGATCTTGACCCACTCGCCGTGGCGCGGCGAGGCCGCGAGGCGCGCAGCTGCCGTCTGGGCGCTGGCAGGGAGCCCTGGCGTCCCCTGCTGATCGGCGCGATCTGCATGAGCCGACGTCGAGGGCGCTACCAGGTCGGCGGCGCGCATGTGCGCCGAATGCTCATCCATGCCGGTGGATGACCCTGACGCCATGGACGGAGAGACACGCTGCATGGTGCAGGCGGAGAGCACGAGCGATGCGACGATCGACACTCTACGAGACATGGACGCAATCCTCGGTGTGTGAACTCGAAGTGGATGAGGCGTAACGACGAACGAGCAGGGAATCGCCCGCGAGACTCGGTCGCTGCCGGGGACCATACGAAACGGACGGTGCGGCCGGAGCGGGCCACGAGACGCCAAAACAGTAGCCTGAGGAGAGGGAATGCGCGAATGCGCCAACCGCGTCCCGCAGCGGTGTTGGGAGCGCTGCCGCCCTCCGCAGTACGCCAGTGAACGGCCACGCCCATGCCAGCCGCTTGGAGGTGCGTCCCTCGTCAGGCGCGGGAACTTGCGCCAGATTCGGTCGGCGCACCCCTCGCATCGTGCCCACGCCGGCTACGCGCGGTCGCACGAGTTGCCCTGCGTCGTCCCATACCCTCTGGTCTCATGTACGCATTCCGCGGCGTCTTCGTGGCGGCCGCTCGGCATTTTCGGCGTGCTCTGCCGGCATCGCTGGTGGTCCCCGCCCTGCTGGCGCTACTAGCCGCAGTGTCACCGGCGCAGGTGTCCGTCGCGCGCACGTCGGGGACGATGCGCCTTCCCCTTCGACAGTCCGCGCTCGACGCGAGCGCTCCCGCCACGGCGCTGTCGCTGCAGGACGTGTCGCGCCTCGACCGCTGGATCGGTTCCGGCGTTCGCGACGCTCGATGGAGTCCCGACGGTGGCGCGGTGTACTTCCGCTGGACCGCCACGCCGGCCACGACCGACGATCCCGAGAACGATCCCTGGTGGCTCGTCGACCGTTTCGGGCGCTCGGCGCAACGCGTGCCGGATTCGCTCGTGTGGATGATCCCCGACGCCACGGTCGCCTGGAGTCGCGACGGAAAGCTGGCGGCGTGGGAAACGCTGGGACGGGTGGTCGTGTGGGATCCGTTGCATGCGGCGCAGCCGACGCGCATCGTCGCCGAGGGTCCCCGTCCCGCCCGCCACGTGCGCGTTGCGGCTGACGGGCGCGCCGTCGACTTCATGCTCGGCGAAGATCTGTACCGGTGGAGTGCCGCAACGGGGACGCTCCGCCGCCTCTCGATGGTCGTGCGTCGCCCAAGCGATACGGCGAACGCCGCGAAGCGCTGGCTGGCGGCGCAGCAGCTCGAGCTCTTCGACGTCATGCGCGAGCGCGCGGCGCGCGCGCGCGTCGCGGAAGCGCGCGATCGGCGGCGCGACGCGTCGACGGCGCAGGTCGTCCCGTTGAGCGATGCCGGGGTCGTGGAGGATGCTCAGCTCTCGCCCGACGGCCGTTTCCTGACGATCCGGACGGTCGCGGCTGCGGTGCCGCGACCGGTCACGCACTACATGGACTACGCCACGACTTCCGGATTCGCCGAGGTGCGCGAGGCCCGCGGCAAGGTGGGTGAGGCGCGCGACGTGCAACGACTCGGCGTTATCCGGATCGATCGGGAGATCCCGGCCGACAGTGTGCGCGTGCGCTGGCTCGCCCTCCCCGAGGCGACGGGGCGCGCGCTCAACTGGTTCGGGCCGTGGTGGAGCGTGGAGGGTGATCGCGCGGTGGTAGAGGCGATTTCACAGGATGATCACGACCTGTGGATTGCTCGACTGGACCTCGATGCGGCGTCGACCTCGGTGATCAACCATCAGCGCGACGACGCCTGGATCGGCGGGCCCCCCATTCAGCCGAACTACGGCCGGCCAGGGCTGGTCGAATGGATTCCAGGTGGCCGTCTCGTGTTTGCATCGGAAGCCGGGGGATGGAGTCATTTGCACCTGGCGGAGCCCGACGGCCGCGTGCGGGCGCTCACGAGCGGACCGTGGGAAGTGCGGAGCGCCACCTTGAGTCGCGACCGGAGCAGCTGGCTGCTCTCGGCGTCGCGCGAGCACCCGTCGGACGATCACCTGTACACGATGCCGGCGGGAGGCGGGGCACTGACGCGCCTGACGAGTGAAGAGGGGCGGAGCGAAGGGGTGTTGTCGCCCGATGGGACGCGCCTGGCGGTCACGTACTCGCGCTCGGACCGGCTCCCCGACCTCTGGCTGCGCGCCCCCCAGCCGAGTGGCGGTGGGGTCCGCGTCACCGAGAGCGGGAGCGACCAATACTGGACCCACCGCTGGCTGCGTCCCGAGATCGTCACCTTCGCCCATCCCGATGGCGGTCCGCTCTGGGCCGGCCTCTACCGGCCAGCGACTCCAGATCCGCGACATCCGGCGATCGTGTACGTTCATGGAGGAGGCTATCGGCAGTTTGCACACCGCGGTTGGTCGGTGTACGGCTTCAGCCATGCCTCGCACTACGGGATGATCAACTGGCTGGTGCAGCAGGGCTACACCGTCCTCGACTTCGACTATCGCGGCAGCGCCGGCTACGGGCGCGACTATCGCACCGACATCCACCGGTCGATGGGGGTGAAGGATGTCGATGGCGCGGTGGCGGCGGCGCGCTGGCTGGCCCGTACGCAAGGCGTGGATTCGACGCGCATCGGGATCTACGGCGTGTCGTACGGCGGCTTCATGACGCTGATGTCGCTCTTCCGCTACCCAGGCGTCTTCGCCGGGGGAATCTCGGCGGCCGGCGTCACCGACTGGGCGCACTACAGCGACGACTGGACGAGCCGGATCCTCGGGGTCCCTGCCGATGATCCGGAGGTGTATCGTCTGTCGAGCCCGATCTATCACGCGAGCGGCCTGCGCGACCCGCTGCTGATCGAACACGGCCTGGTGGACGACAACGTGCATTTCCAGGACGCCGCCCGACTCGTGCAGCGCCTCGTGGAATTGGGCAAGTCGTTCGAGGTGATCTACTATCCGGTTGAGCCGCACGTGATCGAAACGGAGCCATCGCTGCTGGATTTTCACACTCGACTCGCCGCCTTCTTCACGCGGTACCTGCTGGACCGCTGACCCCCATCCGCTCCGCCCCGCGTCGTGCGGCTCGCCGGCCGTCCGTTCTCTTTCTTCCTGGTGGATTCATGCGACGATTCGT
>JBDTUA010000157.1:0-11005 GCA_040007995.1 Gemmatimonadota bacterium
CTTCTCGTCTTCTCGTCTTCTCGTCTTCTCGTCTTCTCGTCTTCTCGTCTTCTCCATGCGACTCCTTGTTGCTCTCCTCCTCGCCCCGTCCCTCGCCGCCGCCCAGAGTGCGGCGGTTCGAGCCGGCGCCGAGTCGATCTCCGAGTCAAACGTGCGCAGCCGCATCGGGATCATCGCCGATGACTCCATGGGAGGGCGCGACACCCCATCACGCGGGCTCGACCTCACCGCCAGCTACATCGCCGGCGAGTTCGCACGGTTCGGGCTCGTCGGCGCGCTCGACTCCTCGCGCTTCGTCCAGCGCTACGGTGTCGGCCGCACCCGGCTCGATGGTGAACGTTCACGCGCGACCTTCTCCGCCGAAGGACAGCAAGTGGTGGCCACTGCGCGTCGCGACTTGGTGTACGTCTTCGGGCCGCGAACCGGGCGACGCATCTCCGCCCCGGTGATCCTCGTCGGCGGGCCGTTGCAGCTGGACTCGGCGAAGGTGCTGCCGATCGAGGGGAAGATCCTGGTGGTCGTGGGCGACGCGAAGGCGCCTAACGCCACACCCGTCAACCAGTTCCTGAGCAACGCCTTCGAGCGCAACCCGGTGGCGGTGATCATGGTCATGAACAACGACACTGTGACCTTCGCCCGGCAGATCGCGAACCAGTTCCGTGAACGCAGCGCGGTCGAGGGCGAGGACGCGACGGATGCCGTGGTCACGATGGTCCATGAGCGTGCGCTCGGGAGCATCATGCGCGCCGCGGGTGTCGACCTCGCGCAGTTCCGCCGGTCACCGGCATACACGGTGCGCACGCTGCCAACGCTCACGGTAAGCGTCACGCTCGCCGACGAGGGTGGGGGTGGACACACCGCACCGAACGTGGTCGGAGTGCTCGAAGGGAGCGACCCGGTGCTGAAGAACGAGTACATCATCTTCTCGGCGCACATGGACCACGTCGGCACCAATCCGCGCGCCAAGGGCGACTCGATCTGGAACGGCGCCGACGACGATGCGTCGGGGACGGCGGGGGTCGTCGAACTGGCCGAAGCTTTCAGCCAACCCGGGGCGCGCCCGAAGCGATCGTTGATCTTCCTCACCGTGAGCGGCGAGGAGAAGGGATTGTGGGGGAGCGAGTACTTCGTCTCGCACTCCCCCATTCCGATGTCGCAGGTCGTCGCCGACATCAACATCGACATGATTGGACGCAACTGGCGCGATACGATCGTCGCCATCGGGCGCGAACACAGCGACCTCGGCGCGACGCTCGATCGTGTGGGCGCGGAGCATCCTGAGCTCAACATGCACGCCATCGACGATCTCTGGCCCGACGAGAACTTCTACTTCCGCTCCGATCACTACAACTTCGCGCGACGTGGCGTCCCGATCCTCTTCTTCTTCAACGGCACGCACCGCGACTATCACCAGGCGTCGGACTCCCCGGACAAGATCGACGCCGAGAAGGAGGCGCGCATCCTCCGCCTCATCTACTACCTCGGCCACGAACTGGGCAACGCCCCGCAGCGCCCGGTGTGGAACCCCGGCAGCTACAAGAAGATCGTCGATCGCAAGCTCGTCCCCTAGCGCCAGCGTGCAGCAGCCGTTGGCCCCGGGAGCGCGGCACGAGCCACCTGCGCTTCGGGGACCGGACTACATCGAGAGCAGGATCGCACGCACCGCGGTAATCTCGTCCTCGTTCACCGTGTGCCCCATACCGGGATAGATACGTGCATCGACATCCCCGCCCAGTGTAGAGAGGACGGCGGCCGATGCCTGCACCCGCACCAGTGGAACGTGCGAGTCCGCATCGGAGCAGCCGAGGAACACCGGCGTGCCGGCGAGCGACCCCGGATAGTTGCGCGGCGTGTCATCGGGTCCAATGAGGCCACCGCTCAGCCCGATCAGCGCGCCGTATCGCCGCGCCTGCCGCGCCCCGAACTCCAGCGTGAGGCATGCGCCCTGTGAGAAGCCGCAGAGCGCGATGCGCTCGGCGGGCACCCCAGCTCCCTCGATATGGGCCACGAGGTCCGTGATGACCTGCAGCCCCGACGAGATCCCTGGCTCGTTCTCGGCGATCGGTGCAAGGAAGGAATTCGGGTACCACGTGTTGCCCGACGCCTGCGGGGCGAACCACGCCAGATCCTCGACGCCGAGTTCCGTCCCGAGCGAGAGGATGCTCGCCGCGGTGGCCCCGCGCCCGTGCGTGAGGATAAGGGCGCCTCGCGCCTGTCCGATCGCTGCTCCACCCACCAGGACGGGACCGCCCTGATGTGGTCCCTGCTTTCCCGACGTCATTTTGCTTTTCTCCGGTTGTGAGGGGCAGCGCGAAGTGATCGTGCCGGCTCCTCGGCTTTGGCAGGCGTCGGCGCGACGACCCCGGATCGCACCACCCACCCCTCGTCGTCGTGTGCTACACCTGCAGCGGCTGCAACTCGCGCTCGATGTCGGCGCGTTCCCCTTCCAGCCAGGCCGGAAGCCGGAGTTCGGTTCCGAGCGATGCCACCTCTTCGTCGATCGAAAAGCCGGGCCCGTCGGTCGCCACCTCGAGCAGCAGGCCATCCGGGTCGCGGAAGTAGATCGACTGGAAATAGGTCCGGTCCATCACCGGCGAGACCGACACACCTAACGAGAGCAGGTGGTCGCGCCACGCCAGCTGCTCGTCCGCCGAGGACGCCCGGAACGCCAGGTGATGCGTCTGTCCCACTCCCCCGCGCGCCGGCTTCCCGCCCTTCGGCCAGCCGAAGAAGGTGAGCGCCGAGTGCGACTTGACCTCCTGGCCATCGTACGAGGCCCAGAACCAGTGCTTACTGGTCGGATCGTCCTGGTTGAAGGACTGCTTGATGAGCTTGAGTCCGAGCGCGCTCTCGTAGAATTCGTTGAGTCGCGGCAAGTCGTTCGTGATCGCCGAGACGTGATGGATCCCCTCGAGCGCCATGTCGGCGGTGATGACCGGGACAGGCTCGGGATTCGTCCGAGCCGCGATAGCTGCCTCGTCACGCGCCCCACGGATCTCGGCGCTGGTGGGCGGGGCAACCTCGAGCCTGCCCAGCTGGTCGATCGGCTCGTCGATGGCATAGCCCGGACCGCGCGTGGCAATCTCGAGCACCTGACCGTCCGGGTCACGGAAATAGATCGAACGGAACCAGCCGCGATCGAACGGCCCGCTGACCGCTACGCCGGCATCCGTGAGCCGCCGCTTCCACTTGAGCTGCGCCTCGGCCGTTGCGACGCCAAGCGCGAGGTGATGCACCCCGCCCACCCCGAAGTGTCCCTGCGGTACGCCGCTCCACTCGAAGAAGGTCAGGATCGTCCCCGGTGCACCGGTCGCGTCACCGAAGTAGAGATGGTAGGACGACGGGTCGTCGAAGTTCACCGTGCGCTTCACCAGACCCACGCCCAGCAGGTCGCGGTAGAAGGCGAGCGTGCGGCGCGCGTCAGACGACACCATCGTGACGTGATGGAAACCGTTGGTCGTGAACGAGGTCATGGTGGAGCTCCTGCAGTGCGTGGTGCGAATGGTGGAGTTCGGAGAACTTATCTCAGAACTGAGATACAATCAAACGAAGACAAGGTCGCGCAAAAAAGTGCCCGCCCTATTCGGGGAGCTCGGCGGCGAGTCCCAGCTGCTTCAGGAGGCGCGTCGCGTCGCGCTGCTCCGACGCGCTGAGTCCGCGCACCGCCTCGGTGATCCGCTCGGCGTGACGGGGGAAGATGCGACGGAGCAAACGGGAACCCTCGCGTGTCAGCGCGGCGTAGCGTGCGCGACGGTCGTCCGGACAGGCACGACGCTCCACCAGCCCCTTCTGTTCGAGGCGGTCGACGAGGAAGGTGATCCCGCCGCTCGACACCAGGATGCGCTTCTGGATTTCGCCGAGTAGCGTCTGACCGCGGTGATACAGCAGTTCGAGTACCGCGAACTCGCCGATCGAGAGCCCCTCGCGGCGCACGTCGGCGACCGCGTGCTGCTGGACGGCATTGAACGCGCGCGCCAGCGTCACCCATAGCTTCAACGCGGCCTGCTGGTCGACAGGAAGATCGGTGGTCGTGGCGGGCGGCGGGTCGTGGACTTTCGGCATATATCTCAGTAATAAGGTATATGCACTCACGGTCCCGGTCAATCCGCGTCTGGTCGGGATCGACGCCGCCGACTATTCTCTGCCGCCACTCCCACTCGGCCATGGAGATAAATGATGCCGTCCAAAGACGTCACGCACCACCGTTGGAGCGACATTCCGCTCGAGAATCTCTCGCCGCTGCTCGGCCGCAAGCTGATCACCGGCGACGGCATGATGATCGCCCAGGTCTTCCTGAAGAAGGGGAGCATCGTGCCGCGGCACCAGCATCACAACGAGCAGCTCACCTACATCCTCGAAGGGGCGTTGCGCTTCTACCTCGGCGAGGACGAGTCACGCGTCCAGGACGTGCGGGCCGGTGAGGTACTGCACATTCCGGCCTTCGCCTGGCACAAGGCCGAGGCGCTCGAGGATACCCTCGACGTCGACATCTTCAGTCCGCCGCGTGAGGACTGGCTGAACAAGACGGACGACTATCTGCGCGGCGGTAGCCGGTAGTTCTGGGGCGAGCGGCGACGCACAGCGTTGGCATCGGTACGCACGGGGACGTCTCGGGTCGACCCCGGCGACCGGTCGCCCAGCGCCTAACGCTCGCGGGTGCGGCGGTGTACGGCGTGCCGGATCGCCGACACCAGCGCGACACTCACTCCGACGGCGATGAGAATAATCCCCCAGCGCGTCTGGGCGGCGTGGAGATCGGCGCGCGCCACCCACGATTCACCCAGCGGGGCGGGATAGGTCCCGTCGGCGAGCGATGACAGCGCCCGACGTCCCATCGCGAAGAGCGCGACGCCGACGGCGAGGCAGATCGCCGCGGCTGCATCGACGGCGCGGTCCTGCCGACGCACCGTCGACGGGACGAGCGATGGGGGCGACTGGGCTTCGAGTGAGGTGTCGGCGGTCATCGGAAAGTGGGCACGACGGTTCGATGAAACGCCCGGCTGGCGAGGCGCTGATACATGGACGATACGGCTGAACGGAAGGCACGCGTGACGCCAAGGTGACGCGCGTCGCTATCGTGGCTGCGTCCGTATCACGAGGGAAAGGCGTTGCGCTGCAACAGGTTGCCGGCCCCTCCTTGAATCGTCCCCTCCCTGATGCCCGCCCCCTTCGCCGCTTCCCGTGCACGCAGCTCGACCGTCGGTCGCGTAGCCTCGATCGCCGGGGCGGTGGTGATCGTCGCCCTCGCGAGTCGCGCTCTCAGCGGCAGCGAAGTCGCGACCGCCCTCACCCGGTCGTCGCCACTCAATGCACCTCGCGCCGAACTGGTGAACGTCCCCGTCATCAGCAACGGGAGCGTGTCAGTGACCAACGTGCTCGACCTCGAGACTCTCTCCGGGCGCTCCGGCCGGCTGCGCCTGCGAGTCGCGGGGCTCGATGAGATCGATGCCTATCCGGCGATCGTCCGCCAGCTGGGCGACGTCGTCCGCACGCCCGGCGTACACCCACTTCCAGTCTCCAACGCCGATTCGTCGTTCGCCTTCGTCACGCTCACGCCGTGGCAGCGCAAGCTCGGCAGCTACGTCAACGGCTACAATCTGGGCTTCTGGCCCGGCGAGCGCCGCATCGTCACGGCGCAGTACGAAAACCCCGAGGGCTTCATCGAGGTGTCCCGCGAGGCGGCCTCGACGCGCATCTCGACGCACTTCGCCCTGCGCGACTTCCTCACGCACGACCAGGAGCACATCTGGCCGAAGTACCTGGTGGTGCGCGAAGACCTGATCGACAAGCTCGAGCTCGTGCTCGAGTCGCTGCGCTCCTTCGGCGTTGCGACGCAGAACGTGGTGGTGCTGTCGGGCTTCCGGTCGCCGCAGTACAACTCGCGCGGTGTCGCCGAGGGGATGGCGCAGTCGAGCCGGCATCAGTTCGGTGACGCCGCCGATATCATCATTGATGCAAATCGTGACGGTCGTATGGATGACTTGAACAACGATGGCCGGGTAGACTTCGACGACACGCGGGTGATCGATCGTGCGGTCGAATTGGTGGAGCACAAGTTCCCGGAGCTGGTGGGCGGGCTCGGCTTGTACCACGAGACCGGACCCAGCGGCCCCTTCGTGCACATCGACGTACGCGGGACGCGCGCCCGCTGGACGAACGCGGGGCGTCGAGGGAAGTCGACTGCCCTGGCGACGCGTTGGCCCGGCGTGACCAACGGCGCGGTTCAACCGTCTGGAGCATGTCAGGCCGAGGGAGCGATGGCGGTCCTCTGCCAGGGGCGTCGGTAGGCGGCAAACCTGCAGGGGAGGGCCATCACAACAAATAGGACGGTGCTTCGGCGCCGTCCTATTTGTGTTTGGAGAAGACGAGAAGACGAGGGGGGGCTACTCGGCGCGGATGTTCTGGTAGCGCCATTCGTCCACTATTGTCCCGTCCTTGACTGCGGCCTTGCGGGCGATGTAGGCGAGGGTGAAGCCGGACTTCTCCAGCACGCGTGCGGAGTCGCGGTTACTCGTGAAGACGCTGGCGCAGAGGTGCTGCAGGTCGGTCGTCTCCCAGAGCCACGCGACAAATCCGCGCAGCGCTTCCGTGGCGAGTCCCCGGCCGCGGGCGTTCGCGTCCAACCAGTAACCCACCTCCCCCGTGACCCGGTAGATGTCCTCGCCCGGGGTGACGCCGATCGCGCCCACCACGAGATCGTCCACCGTGATGGCGACGTTGCGCGAGGGGCGCTCGGCGGTAGCGCTCGCGATGAAGGATTCCGCGTCGGCGAGGGTATAGGGCGATGGGAAGCGGTCGCGCAGCATGCGCCAGATCGCTCGATCGTCGGCAATCATCGCCAGGCGCTCGGCATCCGACTGGCGCCAGGAGCGCAGGGTGCAGCGGCTGAGCGGTCGGTGCATCAGGCGCTAACTCCTGTTTGCGTTGGGCGGCTGCGACGCCGCGTCTGACGACCACGGATGTGATCCGGTGGATAGTGCTCGATGGTGGTCCACGAAGACGTAAAACGGGGTGGCGAATTCCTCCAGCCAGAAGCCGGTCTTCTTTTCTATGAGAGACGCTTCGCTGGACGGTCGTGACCGGGAGCGTCACCCGCGCGACGGGCAGACGATGGGCGCGTCGCGAATGTGCGCCCCCTATCTGCCGTGCAAACGAAGGCGATTGTCACCCCGGTTCCATACTCCCGGACCTGAGTGCAGTCACCATTACGCTCACAGGTCGACTTCGTGGCGGACCGCGCCCCGGGACAGACCGTCGAGGCGCACATCGCGAGGCGCTTGAAGCCCGGGTGCATCGGCTTCAAGTTGGGAGATGCATCGCACACACCACGCACTTCGCGGCGGGCGCCTGCTCCGCCTACTCGCACTGGTCACCGCGGCGATCTTCGCGCGGCCCATTCTCTCACAGCCCGTGCTCGCGCAGGCGCCGACGCGAGGTACCCTCTTCATCGTTGGCGGCGGAAGCCAGCCGGCGGAGCTGGTCGAGGAGTTCGTGCGACTCGCCGGAGGACCGGGCAAGGCACGGATCGTCGTCTTCGCAATGGCCAGCGCCTCGGGCGAGCGCAGCGGGGAGGAGAAGGCGATGGATCTGCGCAAGCTCGGCGCCGAGGCGCGCAACGTGTGGATTTCACGCCAGCAAGCCGATCGCGATTCCATCGTGCATCTGCTCGACTCCGCCACCGGCATCTGGTTCGGCGGCGGCGACCAGAACCGGCTGACCGACGCGCTGCTCGGTTCGAAGGTGGAGCGCGCGATTCATGCCCGATACGCTGCCGGGGCAGTGGTAGGCGGCACCTCCGCTGGTGCGGCGGTGATGTCGAGCCCGATGATCACCGGGACGGAACTGCTGCAAGCCGGGGAATCCGACGAGGCGTGGACACGGGTGAAGCGCGGGACCGTGGCCGTCGATCGCGGCTTCGCGTTTCTCACGGACGCCATCATCGACCAGCACTTCCTGCGGAGGAAGCGGCAGAACCGCCTGCTGAGCCTCGTCCTGGCGAGCGCGCCGTATTTGGGGGCTGGGATCGACGAAGGCACCGCGATCATCGTGGATCCAGACGGCATGTGGCGCATCATGGGCGCCAGCGCCGTGCTCGTGGTGGACGCGCGCGACGCCACACGCTCGGCGGAGGGCGCCGCCGTGCTGGGCGCGACGGGGGTGACGATGCACCTGCTGCCGAGCGGCGCGACGTTTGATCCGCGCACAGGGATCGCGACCCTTCGAGGTACTACGGAACCCGGCACCGATCGGAGACGTCCTTTCTGAGATGCGCGCTGCTTGTGGGAGCGCTTGCCGATCGTGGTTCGCGGATGCACGGCTCGACAAGTCCACGCCGAGCTCGTGCAGCACGTGCAGCACGTGCAGCGCGTGCTGCGCCTTCCGCTCTCCGTGATAGCGGGAAACTCGCGGGCGCGGGATTGCTTGTGTCACCCGGTGCCAGCGGTACATTCGCCTCCAAGCGCCGGTTTTCGCGAGGCGCCCGCGTCGTTCCGCTGCGGAGCGACGCCCCTCCCCTGGTCTCGGGGGATGGCAGTCGATCCTTTCACGCTGGGGAGTCCCCGATGGTAGTGACTGGAGTGCGCGTGCGTCCGTATCAGATCGTCCGACGCTGGATGCAGCTGGCGGTCCTGCTCGGTCTCGTCGGGACAGCGGTGCGCATCCAACCGCTGGCCGCCCAGTCCATCGCCGTCTCGGCGCGTCACGTCTTCGACGGCACCCGGATGCTGGACAACGCCACCGTCGTCGTCGAGGGCGCACGCATCACCAGCGTCGGAGCGCTCCCGGCCGGTTTTCGCGGCACGCGCTACGACCTCGGCGACGCCACGCTGATGCCGGGGTTGATGGACGTGCACGACCACATTGGCTGGCACTTCAACGCCGAGGGACGCTTTCACACGCCCGGCGACGGCGAGACGCCCGCGCAGGAGGCGATCGCCGGGGCCGGAAACGCCTACACCACGTTGATGTCGGGGATTACGACGATCCAGTCGCCCGGTTCGCCGGACGACGCGGACCTCCGGAGCGCGATCGGTCGAGGTGTGATCCCGGGGCCGCGGCTCCTCACCTCGCTCGGCTCGCTGAGTGAGAGCAGTGGGACCCCCGAGGAGCTGCGGGCGAAGATCCGCGACTTCAAGGCGCGCGGCGCCGACCTGATCAAGCTCTTCGCGTCGAAGTCGATCCGCGACGGCGGCGGCCCGACCATGACCGATGCGCAGCTGCAAGCGGCCTGCGGCGAGGCCCACGCGCAGGGCCTTCGCGTCCTGGTGCACGCGCATGCGGCCGAAGCGATGAAGGCGGCGATCAACGCGGGGTGCGACCAGATCGAGCACGGGATCTTCGCCACCGACGAGGTCCTGCAGATGATGGTACAGAAAGGGACGTACTTCTCCCCGCAGTGCGCCCTCGTCTTCACCAACTACCTCGACAATCGGGCGAAGTACCAGGGGATCGGCAACTACAACGACGCAGGCTTCGCGTCGATGCAGCAGTCGCTCCCGCTCGCCGTTGCCACCGTGCGCAAGGCGGCGCAGATGAAGGGGCTCAAGTTGGTCTTCGGCACCGATGCCGTGGCCGGCGCTCATGGCCGCAACGTCGAGGATCTGATCTGCCGCATCAACCAAGCGGGACAATCGCCACTCGAGGCGCTCCACGGGGCGACCGCGCTCGCAGCACAATCGATGCGGCTGGCGGATTCGCTCGGAACGCTCGCTCCCCGCATGCTGGCCGACATGGTCGCGGTGCCGGGAGACGTGACAAAGGATGCGACCGCGCTCCGTCGCGTCGACTTTGTCATGAAGAACGGACGGATTTACAAGTACGAGCGCAGTCGGTAGGAGGCATGGCGCCGCGCTCGCCGCCGCGCTTCCTTCTTGGCTCGCCCCTTCGCAGGATCATCCGACAGGCGAATGGAGACACTACTCAGCATCGCCCTCGGGATCGGGCTGGCCGCCGCGGCCGGCTTGCGGGTCTTCGTTCCCATACTGGGCGCGGGGCTCGCCGCGCACTTCGGGTCGCTCCCACTCTCGTCCGGCTTTTCCTGGATCGGGAGTACGCCGGCGCTGCTGGCCTTCGGCACGGCGACGGCGTTGGAGATCGGCGCCTACTATGTCCCATGGCTCGACCACCTGCTCGACGTGATCGCCACACCCGCGGCGGTGATCGCCGGGGTGGTGGCTAGTGCCGCGGTGATGACCGACCTGCCACCGCTCGTGACGTGGACGGTGGCGCTCATCGGCGGTGGCGGGGCCGCCGGGATCATGCAGATGCTCTCGGTCGGAGCCCGACTCAAGTCGACCGTCACGACCGGCGGACTGGCGAATCCCGTCGTCGCGACCGGCGAGGCGGCGGGAGCGATCGGGTTGACGCTCGTCTCGATCCTGCTGCCGCTGGTTGCCTTGCTCAGCTGTTTCGTGTTAGGGTTGCTGCTGGTACGCGTCGCCCGTCGTCGCCGTGCGCGGCGCTCTGCTCGAAGCTCTTCCCACGTCGCCTGACTTTCTCCTCAAGCCGAACGCCTCATGGTCCGCCGCTGCCGTGCCGGTACCTCGTGCCTTCCACCCCTCCTCGCCGCCGCGTTTCTCTTCGTCGGTGCGCGCGCGGGAGCGCAGGCGCCGGCGCAGACCGACGCCGACCACTACACCCGCTACGAACTGCTGGAGCCGGGGAGCGCGAAGTTCCGGATCATCTATGAAGTGACAGCAACCACCGCCGGGGCGACGAAGTACTACAACCCCATCCGGAAGGGGAGCGTGGCGACCGACGAGGCGGTCTTCGATCGCATGACCGGTGCTCCCCTCCCCTTTTCCGTCGTCAGCGGCGCCATCGCGCGCGCGGGAGGCGTTACGCGGGCCGACACGACCGGCGAGTACATCATGGTCTCGCTCGCCCGACCAGTCCCCACGGAGGGTGAAGGGCGCATCCGCATCGACAAGACATACGAGGATGCCCGCTCCTACATCGCCGGCGGCGACTCCGTCGTCTACACGCGACCGTTGGGGATCCGGAAGAA
>JBDTUA010000158.1:0-10972 GCA_040007995.1 Gemmatimonadota bacterium
GTCCGCCGGCCCGCGTCCCAGGTATCGCACGAAGTGATCGACCAGTCGCTGGAGGAGGTAGCGGGCGTAGTACGGGCGTTGGGTCCAACCATGCGTTGCTGCCGGGGCGAAGGCGACGTCGAAGTCCTTCCCCTGGCGCATGAGCTCCTCGGCCAGCGCGACCGTCGTCTGGAACGGGACGACGTCGTCCTCCATCCCGTGGATGATCAGGAGATGATCCTGCAGCTGCGCGGCGTACTGTCGCGCCCCGCGGAGAAAGGCGTCGGGGTGCGTCTGCGGGCGACGGACGATCGCGACGTCGTCGCTGCCGAAGTAGTGGGGATCGGTGGCAGGGGCGCCGGCGACGCCGGCGCGGAAGAGGCCGGGCTTCTTGAGGAGTGAATACACGGTGAGCGTGCCGCCGTAGCTGCTCCCCCAGATCCCGATGCGATCGCCGTCGACGTACGGCAGCGCCTTCATGTGGTTGACGGCATCCTCGAGGTCGTCCAGGTCGCCGCCCCCCCAATCCATGAGGAACTGTTCGCGGAAGGCGCGACCATAACCGGTACTCCCCCGCACGTCGACCTGCACGACGATGAAGCCGAGTTCGATGGCGAGCATCTGCTGCACCGACGCGTAGAGCCCGGCCCAGCGATTGCGCACCGTGTTGGAGTAGACCGGACCGAAGAGCACGGGATAGCGCTGCGTGCTGTCGAGCCCCGGCGGTTCCAGGATGCGTGCGTGCAGCGTGACGCCCGCGGTGCGCGACGGGAAGGTCACGTAGCGCGCGCGGACCCACGGCTGCGCTGCGAAGTCCGCCGAGGGTGAGGTGGTGATGCGGTGCGCGGCACGCGGAGTCGCAGCACTGCCGAGGTAGAGTTCGAGTGGTGTGATGTCGTCGGTGTGCAGGAAGGCGAGCGACGTTCCGTCGGGCGACGGCAACGGGGTGTGGATGCCGGGGCGATCCGTCAGGCGCACGGGCGCCCCACTCGCCCCGAGCCGCCAGATCTGGCGGTTCGCGGGGTCGGGATCGGTCGAGGTGTAGTAGAGCTGCCGGGTCGCCGGGACGGCGATCGCGGCTCCGTCGACGTCGCTGGTCGCGGGAGTGAGGGGGCGCGGCAGGCTGTCGCCCGGAGTAAGCGCGTAGAGGCGATAGCGGTCGTCGAGGTCACCGGTGATCACCACGCGCCGACCATCG
The DNA here is from genome assembly GCA_040007995.1 of Gemmatimonadota bacterium. GTDB lineage: Bacteria > Gemmatimonadota > Gemmatimonadetes > Gemmatimonadales > Gemmatimonadaceae > SCN-70-22. The sequence continues at coordinate 1,178 of JBDTUA010000158.1, forward strand.
GGGTGCCAGGTGGACGCAATCGCGTTGTAGATGCGACTGGTGCGATGGTCGTGCCAGATGAGGCGCAGTGTGCCGCCTGGTCCCGTCAGGTACAACCAGCGATCGATCGCATCGTCGCTCTCCTGGTCGACGAGCAGTTCACCGCGTGGCGACCAGGCCACGTTGGCGATGCGTCGCGTGGAGGGGGACGGGAGCGCGAGCATCGAGAGGCGACGGAGCGTCACGTCGTAGAGGGCCAGCTGCCGAACCTCGTTGCTGTCGCCCGGAAAGGGGCGACGGAGCACGTTGAGGATCGCGCTGTCGCCCAGGTAGTACGGGATCGCGGTCCGACGCACGCCTCGACGATCGACCACGTGGAGGGCGATTGTGCGTGAGTCTGGGGACCAGGCATAGGCCGGCGCGTCGCCGCCCCAGGTCGCGTCGCCGATCTCCACGTCGTTGCGGAAGTAGGTCCCCAACGACACGGTGCCGATGGGCGGCACGCCGATCGAGGTCGCTCGGGTGGCTGCCCCGCCCTCGCGCGGGAGGAACCACAGGTCGCCGTCCCTCAGGTACGACACCCAGCGCCCGTCGGGCGAGACGGCGAGCGACGATTTGTCGCCGCCGTCCTCCGAGAGGCGCCGGGCTGCCGTCCCGTCGACGCCGATGCGCCACACGTCACCGCTGCGCAGGAAGGCGATCGACGGCTCGTCGGGGAACCAGGCGAAGCCGCTGACGGCAGGCGCCGCATCGCCGTCAGGACTCGTCAGGCGACGCGGTGTCGTGCCGCCCCGGTCCACAATCCAGAGATCGCGTGCTGGCATGCCGCGGTCATTCCAGCGGAAGGCGAGGTAGCGCGAGTCTGGTGACCACGCCGGGGATGCCGGAGTGGTCCCCGTGAGCGACGGCAGGGCGACCAGTCGCTCGATGGTGAGCGGGATGCGCTGCCCCGCACCGCGCGCGGGAGCGAGGGCCAGCAGCACGAGGGCGCCGAGTAGTCGAGACCGCATGAGGAGAGAGCCGGATGGAGGAGGCGCGACCATGCGAGCGGCGCGCAGCGGACGCGACGACGCCGGGTGGCGCTCGGAGAAGACTACTGCAGAGGGGCGCGGTCGCGTCGCGTTTACATCTTCTTTTCCCGCGCGACCGGGCGGCGGGCGGGAAAGGTCCTGTCCCCGATGGGAACGCGGTGGCATCTTCCACCCTTGCCTCCGCGCCCCCGGGCGCCCCCTATCGCCGCCCCCAAGGCCATTCCCGTGCTCGACACGCGCTCCCGCCTCGCTCGGATCACCCTGACGACCCTCGCGGCCATCGCGCTGGCTGTCGTCGCCTTTCCAGCCGCAGCCACGGCGCAGGCGCTTTCGTTCGACGCCATGCGCTGGCGGCAGATCGGTCCGACGCGCGCCGGGCGCGCGCGCGCGGTGACGGGGATCGCCGCTCAGCCGAACGTGGCCTACGCCGGCTTCGACAATGGCGGCGTCTGGCGCTCCACCGACTACGGCGCCAACTGGCTCCCGATCTTCGACGATCAACCGACCACCTCGATCGGGGCGATCGGCGTTGCACCGTCCAATCCGGACATCATCTACGTCGGCAGCGGCGCCGGGATCATCCGCCCCGACCTCTCCATCGGCGACGGGATGTACAAGTCGACCGATGCGGGGAAGACATGGACGCACCTCGGCTTGCGCGAGACGCAGATGATCGCCGCGATCGCTGTCGACCCGCGGAACCCCGACCGACTCTTCGTCGCTGCCCTCGGCCACCCGTACGGCCCCAACGCCGAACGCGGCGTCTTCCGCTCCACCGACGGCGGCCGCTCGTTCGAGAAGGTGTTGTACAAGGATGAGTACACCAGCGCGAACGAGGTCCTGATCGAGCCGAGCGACCCGAACACCCTGTACGCGACGCTCTGGCAGCAGCAGCAGAGCTTCCTCGAGGGACAGGGCTTCGGCGATACCGGGATGGGGATCTTCAAGTCGACGGACGGCGGCACGACGTGGGCGCAGCTGACCGGGGGGCTTCCGTCCATCCTGCAGGCGAACCTCGCGCTGGCACCGAGTGCGCCGGGGACGATGTATGCGGCAGTGGCGCCGGGGACGGGGTCGATCGGCTTCTACAAGTCGACAGATGGCGGGGCGCACTGGTTCCAGCCCGTGCACGGCGCCAACGGCGAGCGCCCCGAGGCGAAGCAGGACATGCGTCCACTCGCCCGCATCGGGGGCGGTGACCTCCCGACGCTCACGGTCGACCCGAAGGACGCCGACGTGGTCTATTCCGCGTCGGTCGTCATGTGGCGGACCGAGGACGCCGGGCGTACGTGGAGTGCGGTGCGCGGCGCGCCGGGGGGCGACGACTACCAGCGCATCTGGATCAACCCCAACGACACGAAGATCCTGATCGCCGTCGCCGACCAGGGGGCGGTCGTGTCGGCAAACCGCGGCTTGTCGTGGAGCAACTGGTACAACCAGAACACGGCGGCGATGTACCACGTCACCACCGACTTCGCCTTTCCGTATCGCGTCTGCTCGGGGCAGCAGGACTCGGGCTCGGCGTGTGTGGACAGCCGCTCCGACGACGGGCGCATCACCTTCCACGACTGGCATCCGGTCAACATCCAGGAGTACGGGATGGCGGCCCCTGACCCGCATGATCCCGACATCGTCTTCGGGTCGCAGCGCTCGGGCGTGTCGCGCTACGACCGTCGCACCGCGCAGACCACGCAGGTCGGGCCCGACGTCTCGGGAAAGCTGCCGGATGGTGGTTCCGTGAGCCGCAACGTGCGCACCATGCCGCTGCACTTCTCACCGGTCGACCAACGCACGATGTTCTACGCATCGAACGTCGTCTGGAAGAGCATCGACAAGGCGCACAGCTGGACGCGCATCTCGCCCGACCTCGCGCGGCAGACGTGGGAGGTCCCGTCGACGACCGGCAAGTATGCCAGCACCGTGACACCGGGCCCGATGGGGAGCATCACCGCACTGTCGCCCTCGCCGCGCAGCCTCGGGATCATCTGGATCGGGACCGACGACGGCAACATCCAGGTGACCACGGACGGTGGCACGGCGTGGCGCAACGTCACGCCGGCCGCGATCAAGCCGTGGACGCGCATCTTCAACATCGAGGCGGGACACTTCGACGCGGGGACGGCCTACGCCGCCGCCAACACGATGCGCATCGATGACATCAATCCGCACTTCTGGCGGACGCACGACGGCGGGAAGAGCTGGACCGAGATCAACACCGGCATTGCCGGCGGCGCGGTGGCCAATGCGATCCGCGAGGATCCGCGCCAGCGCGGGCTGCTCTACGCCGCCACCGACCTGCAGGTCTGGGTCTCGTTCGACGACGGCGACCACTGGCAGTCGATCAAGAACGGAATGCCGGCGAATTCAGTTCGCGACATCCAGGTGAAGGACGACTCGACCTGCCACTGTGCCGACCTCGTGGCCGGAACGCACGGGCGCGGTTTCTGGATCCTCGACGACGTCACGCCGTTCCGGCAGGCGGCGGCGGCGCGCGCCGCGCTGTCGACGGGCAACGCCTTCCTCTTCAAGCCGGCGCCCGCGGTGCGTGTGCGCTTCGGCACGAATGAGCCGACCCCGTGGGCCCCGGAAGTGCCATCGGGCGACAATCCGATGCCTGGCGGAATCCTCGACTACTACCTGCCGCGTGATGCGTCGGGAGTGGTCATGCTCGAGATTCTCGATGCGCGCGGCAAGGTGATCCGCACGCACTCGAGCAGCGAGCCGGTCTTCGAACCGGACCCGGGGAAGGACATGGCGGCGTACGACAAGGTGTGTCAGGCTACGCCGACGGCGGCATATTGCGGGTTGCCCCTCTACTGGCCGGCGCCTCAGATCTCGGTCGGGACCAATGCCGGGATGCATCGCTTCGCCTGGGACCTGCGCTACGATCCCGTCTCGCCGCAGGACCTGATCCCCGCGGGGGATGAGGAAGCGACGGGGGCGGTTCCCGGGCACACGTATCCCAACTACAACGTGCCGTGGGCGCCCCCGGGGCGCTACACCGTGCGGCTGACGGTGGACGGCACGTCGACGACGCAGCCCCTCGAGCTGCGGCTCGATCCACGCGTCCGGATCACGCCGACGGCCCTCGGGCAGCTCAACACGCTCAGCACCGAGATGTACGACGGCGCCGTCTCGGCGCACCGCGCCTTCAACGAGGCACGCGCCCTCGCGCAGCAGGTGGCGTCGCTCTCCGGCGCCAACGCCGATGCAGTCAAGCGCGACCTGGAGGAGCTGGCCCCCTCCACGTTGGAGCGCAACATCCGCGGCGGCTTCCGTCGTCGTGGCGCTCCCCCGGTAACCCCGACGCTCGAGGCGGTGAGCAACGCGATGCAGACCGCCGCGATGGCGATGCAGGGGGCCGACGTCGCGCCGACCGCCGTGCAGGTGGCAGCGTGCGCGGCGGCGCGTGCCCAGGGACGCGCCGCGATGGCGAAGTGGGTGTCGGTCCGGACGAAGGCGAACGCCCTACTGGCCGCGCGTCGGTGAGGTGAGCGATGCCATTCACCGACCGCGATGACGGGTCGATCTTCTACGTGCGTCGCGATACCGCACAGTTCTATCGCTTCAGCGCGGCGCGCGCGACCTCCCCGAAGGACCCGGTCCTGACCGAGCTCTTGTGGGGAGACAGAGTGCGGCTGGAGCGCAATCGCGATGGGAGCTTCCGCGAGGCGGATGGACGTTGCCGCGCGCGGGCGCGGGGACGCTTCGGCTGGGTGGATCGCGCCGACCTCGGGCCTCACGCGCTGCTCGAGCTGTATTTCATCGACGTCGGCCAGGGGGACGGCGTCCTGATCAAGACACCCAACGGACGCCACATCCTCATCGACGGCGGGTATCCGCGGCAGAGCCAGCCCACGGGAAAGAACGCCGCCGACTTCGTGGACTGGAAGTTCATCAAGGACTACGAGTCGCGGGACAAGACCATCGTGCTGGACGCGATGATCTGCTCGCATAACGACCACGATCACTATGGCGGGCTGGCCGACCTGCTCGATCCCGATCAGCTGCAAGGCGGCCAGCAGGTCGAGCTGGATGCCGCGCGCGTCAGTCTCGAGCATTTCTACCACGCCGGTCTCTCGTGGTGGCGGACGGCGGAGCATTCCCGCACGCTGGGCCCGATCGCGACGACGACCGGCGGATCGATGCACACGCTTCTGCTCGACGATCGCGCCTCGCTCGAGGCCGGACTCGCCCCCGGCGCCGACCCACAGCTGCAAGGGTACTGGAGCGACTTCCTCAAGAAGATGCGGGCGACCACCACCAGCGCCGGAGAGCCGACGCCGCTCACACGACTCAGCTCGGCCATCCCCTTTCTGCCCGGCTTCGAGTCGCCGGGAGACGCGGGGGCGGGCGACACCCCGGAGCCCGTCGTGCACGTGATCGGGCCGGTCGAGTTCGAGGTGGATGGAGCGCCGGCCATCCGCAACTACAGCGGCGGTGAGGACATCAACACCAACGGGAACTCCGTCCTCCTGCGTCTCGATTGCGGAGGCGTGCGTTTCGTCCTCACCGGCGACCTGAATTCCAAGGCGCACGCGGCGCTGCTGCAGGACTACAAGGGGATGGAGGCGGTCTTCGAGTGCGACGTCGCCAAGGCGTGCCACCACGGGAGCGGGGACGTCTCGTTTGCCTTCCTCGAGGCGATGTCGCCCTGCGTGACGGTCATCTCGTCTGGCGACAGCGAGGGACACGATCACCCACGCCCCGAGATCATCTCGGCGTCGGCGCTCGCCGGACATCGCGAGATCAAGAAGGACAAGGTGGTGACCCCGCTCATCTACCTCACCGAGCTGGCGCGCAGCGTCGAAATCGGCAAGGTCTCGAAGGTCTACACCGTCGATGCCGACGGGGCGGAGTCGGACGGCATCGACCTTGCCTCGCTGCGGGCGACGGCGAAAGTCACCAAGGCAGGGGACCTGAATCCGTCGACCGAGACGCGCGGGATGCGCGGGAGCTACGTGGTCACGGGGCTCGTGTATGGGCTGATCAACATTCGCACCGACGGGAAGCGCATCCTCTGCGCGGCGCTCAATGAGAAGTCGCGCACGTGGAACGTGGCGGTGGTGAAGCCGAAGCCGCGCCCTCAGAATCCGTAGGCCGCCTTCATCCCGGGATCGCGCGACGCCACCAGGCGGGCGAGGTCGACGAGGACCTTCGCCTGCTTCCACGTGGCGTCGTCCTGCATCCGGCCGTCGACCGTGGCGATCCCCGTTCCGTCGGGGAGTGCCTCGAGGATGCGTCGCGCGAACCGGACCTCGCCAGGATCCGGGCTGAACACACGGCGGGCGATGGGAATCTGGCGCGGTGAGAGCGACCACGCGCCGGTGCACCCCATCAGGAAGGCGTTGCGGAACTGCGCCTCGCAGCCCACATCGTCGGCGAGATCCCCAAACGGTCCGTAGAAGGGGCGAATCCCGTTCGCGACGCAGGCGTCGACTATGCGGGCGATGGTGTAGTGCCAGAGGTCCTGCTGGGCGAAGGTTCGCAGCGCTCCACTCTCGACGGGATCAGCCAGCACGCCATAAGACGGATGACCACCGCCCACCCGCGTCGTCTTCATCCCGCGCGACGCGGCGAGATCGGCGGGGCCGAGGCTCATGCCGTGCAGGCGCGGACTCGACGCCGCGATGCGCTCGACGTTTGTCACGCCCTGCGCCGTCTCGATCAGGGCGTGGACGAGGATCGGGCGCCGGATCCGGTGTCGCGCCTCGAGCTGCGCCAGGTACTGGTCGATGCAGTGGATGTCCCACTCCCCCTCGACCTTCGGGAGCATGATCGCGTCCACGCGGTTCCCCGCCGCCGCGACGATGCCGGCGACATCGTCGAGGAACCAGGGAGAGCTCAGGGCGTTCACCCGCACCCAGAGCGCGGCGCCGGCTAACTCGATGTTGCAGGCGACGTCGATGAATCCGCGGCGCGCCCCCTCCTTGTCCTCGACCGGGATGCCGTCCTCGAGGTTGCCGCACAGCACGTCGACCTGTGGGGCAAGCTCGGCCACTCGCCCGCGCACCGTCTCGACCTGCGGCGGAAAGAAGTGCACCACTCGCTCAGGGCGGACGGGGAGTTCGCGATAGGGGGGCGGCGCGCCGACGGCCAACGGCGAATAGAAGTGATGCGGCAGCTTCACGCGCGGTCTCTCCGGGAACGGACGGTCGAGGAATACGAAGACTGAAGATGCAGCGGGCGCCATGGACGGGCCAGCCGCGCGGCCACCGAGACGGATGCCGCACTGGCGGCGCCACGGGCGACGCGACTAGGATGCGAACATGGCCACCAACGACGCCGACTACTCCCGCTGGATCGGGACGCACGAATCCGCCGAGGACTCGATGGACCCGCTGCAGGCGCAGGGTGCCGCGGCGATGTTCGATCACCCTCCAACCGCCTTGCACAACGGCGCGGCACTCCCGCCGCTGTGGCACTGGTTTTACTTCCGCGACAGCACGCCGCAACACGCGCTCGCGGTTGACGGTCACGCTAGGCGCGGCGGTTTCCTGCCACCGGTCCCCTACCCCAGGCGCGCGATTGCGGGGGGTTCGCTCACCTTTCACCGTCCGCTGATACTTGGCGTTCCGGCCGAGCGGCAGCGTGAGGTGCGCGAGATCACCAGCAAGGTGGGGCGCAGCGGACTGTTGGTGTTCGTGCGGGTGGCCAGTCGCATTTCGCAGAATGACACGCTCTGCGTTGAGGAGGAGCAGCAGATCGTGTATCGGGAGCGGACCGCGACGGTCGCGATCTCGGATCCGGTCGAGGGGCCGCCCCCGTCCCCCGGCGCGCGACTCCGTGAGGTACTCCCGGATTCCCGCCTCCTCTTCCGCTTCTCGGCGCTCACCTACAATGCGCACCGCATCCACTACGACCGCGACTACGCGATCGAGCAGGAGGGCTACCCGGGGCTCGTTGTGCACGGGCCGCTGATCGCGATGTGGCTCCTGGCGCTGGCCAGCGAACGGGGGGGGATGGCGTCGCCGTCGGTGCGCAACTTCACCTATCGCAGCGAGCATCCAGCCTTTGACGGGGCGATGCTGCGACTGCTCGCCGAGACGAGCGGGGCTACCCGTCGCCTCGAGGCGCAACGCCCCGACGGTCTCGTCGCACAGTCGGCATCCGCTACATTGGGTTGAGTCCGTCGTTGCGCAGCACCGTGCCGCCGCAGCGTCGCACCCCCGTGTCGAGGAGCCGATGCCGAAGGTGATCGTGATTGGCGCCGGGGCGGCCGGGTCGATGGCGGCCATCTTCGCGGCGACCCGAGGGGCGGAGACCGTCCTGCTGGAACGCACGCGCGACGGCGGACGCAAGATCCTCATCAGCGGTGGCGGACGCTGCAACGTTCTCCCGGCGCGCGTCGACGAATCCCGCTTCGTCACCGACTCGTCGCCGAATGTGATGCGCAAGATGGTGCGCGCCTGGCCGCTCGCCGAACAGCGCGCCTTCTTCGAGGACACCCTCGGCATTCCGCTCGTGGAGGAAACCGAGTCGGTCAAGCTCTTCCCTGCGTCACACCGGGCGCGCGATGTGCGCGATGGCCTGCTCTCGAAGGCGCGCGACGTGGGCGTGCAGCTGCGCATGGATACGCGCGTGAGCGCGATTGAACCCTCCGGCCTCGGCTGGTCAGTCCGCGTCGACGATGGACCGCCGGTGCTCGGCGACGCGGTGATCGTCGCGACGGGCGGGCTCTCCGTTCCTGCCACTGGAAGCGACGGAGCCGGCCTCGTGATGCTCAAGGAGCTGGGCCACGTGATGCACCCGACCTACGCCGCACTGACGCCGATCACCGCCGATGCGGCGCGTTACGCGGCGCTCTCCGGGGTGTCGCTGACAGTCTCGCTGACCGCAAAGAGCGCGGAACGGAGCGCGAGCGCACGCGGAGGCTTCCTGTTCACGCATCGCGGTTACAGCGGTCCGTCGGCGCTCGATGTCTCGCACGTCCTGGTGCGCGCGCGCGCGGAACAGGGAGTGCAGGCTCGCCTGCAGGTGCAATGGACGCCGTGGGGCGATGGGGAGTGGGAGGTGGCGCTCAAGCCGCACGGTGTACGCACCGTCACCGGAGCGGTTCGGTCACAGCTCCCCGACCGTCTCGCGGCGGTCCTGCTCGACGACGCTGACGTGGATGCCACCCGCCTGCTCTCGGAGCTGCGCCGCGACGAACGCCTGCGACTGATCGAGGTGCTCGTGCGCGGCTCGCTCCCCTGGGACGGCGACGAAGGCTATAAGAAGGCCGAGGTGACCGGGGGCGGTGTAGCGTTAGGCGAGGTCCATCCGCAGACGCTGGAGAGCCGCCGGCACCGCGGCCTCTACCTCTGTGGCGAGGTACTCGACGCTTTCGGCCCCATCGGCGGGTACAACTTCCTGTGGGCGTGGGCGACTGGTCGGGCGGCGGGGATCGCGGCGGCGGGGTACGAGCCAGCGGGGGGGCTGAGCGCGGCCGCGACACCGTGAAGGCCGCGCCCGCGCGTCGCCGATCAGCTGGCCATGATGTAGGAGCACCCCGCTTCCTGCGCGCGCAACGCCGCGAAGATCCCGTTAGGCTGCAGGATCACACCGGGGATGAGATCCACCTTCGCGGCCGCGAGCGCAGCCGGGCCATCGAGCTTGTCGGCCTTGCGATAGTGCGCCGCGGCAAAGCGGAAGGCCCAGCCGCAAGCGAGCACGATCCCGCCGCTCGCGAGAAAGGACTCCAGCTTGTACTTGGTCGTCGAGGCGTCGGTGCCGGTGCTCGGGGTACTGGCGTTGCTGTGGGTGCTGACGGGGTTCGCCATCGCCCACTTCTTCCCGTTCGAGT
>JBDTUA010000159.1:0-10945 GCA_040007995.1 Gemmatimonadota bacterium
TCTTCACCTACTTCTACACGTCGATCATCTTCAACCCGATCGATCTGGCGGAGAACCTGAAGAAGCAGGGAGGCTTCATTCCGGGTGTGAAGCCGGGGGCGAAGACCGCGGAGTACATCGATCAGGTCGTATCGCGCATCACGCTCCCGGGCTCGATCTTCCTCACCGTCATCGCGCTGATGCCGATTATCATCGCGACTTGGATCAACGTTCCGTTCAACTTCGGCGGTACGTCGCTCCTCATCGTCGTCGGCGTCGCACTCGACACGATGTCACAGATGCAGCAGCACCTGCTGCTGCGGAAGTACGACGGATTCATGAAGAAGGGTCGTGTGCGGTTCCGCGGTCGCCAGACGTCTGGCGGCTTCTGATCCGGTGGTGCGCGCCTTCGGGCGCGCGCCGTCGATCCGCATCGCCCCATTGCTTCGACTCGATGGCATGACCCGGCGGTGCTCGCGCATTGGCCGGGTTGTGCGTTCCGCGCCGCGTCACATCCGCATCGCCGCGCCGTTCACTTCATCGTTCGCCCACTCATGATCATTGTCCTGCTGGGTCCCCCTGGAGCCGGGAAAGGCACGCAGGGAGAGCGTCTCGCCGAGGAACTCGGCATCCCGAAAATTGCAACGGGGGACGTGCTCCGTGCCGCCGTACGCGAAGGCACACCGCTCGGACTCGCCGCCAAGGCGGCGATGGATCGCGGAGACCTCGTGCCCGACGAAGTAATCCTCGGGATCATGAAGGAAGCGCTCGCCTCTCCGTCGACGGCGCGCGGGGCGATCCTCGACGGCGTCATTCGTACGACGCCGCAGGCTGAAGGGCTGGCGCGTGCGCTAGCCGAACTGGGGCGCCCACTCGATGCCATCCTGGTCGTGGAGGTGCCTGATGAAGCGATTGTCGCGCGACTGAGCGCTCGTACCGTCTGCGATGTGTGCCAGCGTCCGTTCACCGGGCGAGAGCCCGGGGAGCGTTGCGAGGTGGATGGGCATAAGCCGCAGGGAACGCTGGTGCGGCGGAAGGACGACGAGCCCGAAGCGATTCGCAATCGGCTCGCGGTCTACCAGCGGCAGACGGCGCCGGTCATCGACTGGTATCGCGCGCACGCCGCACCGCTCAAATTTGTCGATGGGATGGGGACGCTGGATGAAGTCCTTGCCCGCATTCGCTTCACCCTGGGACTGTAGCCCGTGGTACACCTCAAGTCGTCGCGCGAGATCGAGATCATGGCGAGGGGAGGACAGCTGCTCGCCGAGACGTTGGACCTGTTGCGCCGCAGCGTGCGCCCTGGCATCAGCACGAAAGAACTGGATGCCATCGCGGACGAGTTCATCCGGTCGCACCCCGGTGCCACGGCCGCCTTCAAGGGGCTCTACGGCTTCCCCGGCTCGGTGTGCATCTCGATCAACGAGGAGATCGTGCATGGCATCCCCTCGGCCAAGCGGGTGCTCAAGGATGGAGACATCGTGACCGTCGACTTCGGCGTCAAGCTGGAGGGATACTACACCGACGCCGCGATCACCGTCCCAGTGGGCGAGATCAGCGAGCAGGACAAGCGCCTGCTTCAGGTCACCCGCGCGGCGCTGGACGCCGGTGTGGCCGCGGCGCGGGTCGGGAACCACATCGGCGACATCGGGGCGGCGGTGTCGGCGCTCGTGCGCGCAGCCGGCTTCACGACGGCGGACGACCTTGTCGGGCATTACGTGGGAACGAAGCCCCACGGCGATCCGCAGGTGCCAAACTTCGGGAAGCCGAAGCGCGGCGCGCGCCTTCTTGCCGGACTGACGATTGCCATCGAGCCGATGGTGAACGTCGGCGGATCGCCGATCCGCACGCTCTCCGATCGCTGGACCGTAGTGACGGCGGACGGGTCGCGCGCGGCGCACTTCGAGCATACGGTCGCCATCCTGGACGACGGGCCTCGCGTCCTGACGTCGCTGTACTAGGCGGCGGCGCGGCGGCGAGCTGCGAACCGCTGCGAACAGCCGCGCGGGGCATAGCCGCGCGGCTTGCGCTGCAAATTACCTACCCTGCGATTGCTGCCTCGACGACCTGCGTTGCCGCTGTCGTGTGTGTGCGCGCCTTGGCGAGGACCTCGCCCGCATCGAGCAGGAGCTTCGTCCCCAGCGAGCGGTCGTTGAGCGAGGCGACGTTGATTCGCACGTTGTACACGGCGCCGCGACACGCCGCTTCGGCCAGGAGTGCGGCGACGCCTGCATCGGACGCGCAATTGGGATTGCCCTTCCGCGCGACCTGCTCGGCGATCGCGGTGACAGTCGCGCAGGCGCGCGCCGTCTCCAACGGGACCGCTGCCGCACCGAGCAGCGCCTCGTCGACGACGCGCTTGCGCTCGGCTAGTTGTTCGGGGGTCTCCTTCGGGAGCGTATAGGCCTGCATGACGTCTGCGTAAGACTCGGCATCGCGCGCGACGAGCGCGCTGAGCGTGTTGCCCAGCGCCGTGGCCTCAAGGGCGAGCGCTTTCATGTCCTCCTCGACGGCGGCGTACTTCTTCCGTCCGATTGTGAGGCCGGTGACCATCTGGGCGAGCGCGGCGCTCAGTGCGCCCACGTGCGCGGCGACCGATCCGCCTCCAGGAGCGGGCGTCGGCGCGGCAACGCTTGCCACGAAGCCGCTGACCGACTCGCCGCCGGAGACGGCGTTCCGCACCTTGCGCTCGAGCACGAGCTCGGGGGAGAAGCCTCGAAGTTGCAGGTGACGGGCTGCAGTGTCGAAGAGGGCCTGCTCGGGGACGAGACCGACGATCTCGCTCCACGTCGGCGAGATGCCGTGCGCCTGCGCTTCCATCTTCACCATGTCGAAGACGCGAAAGAGCGGCGTCTTGCCGACATCGACCAGGTTCATTGACACCTGCGCCTGTCCATCGACTTCAAGACCCAGCCCCTTGACGTAGCGAAGCCCGCCTGACGAATGGCGCAGGGCCTTCGCGATCTCCTTGGCGACCGGGAGTCGATCGCTGCCTCCTAGATACACGTTATAGGCGACGAGGAACGGACGCGCGCCGATTGCGGTCGCGCCGGCCGTCGGGTGTACCTGCGCCTCACCGAAGTCCGGATGGCGCGCCGGATTGGAGCGGATGTCGTCGCGTAGTCCCTCGAATTCGCCGCGCCGGACATCGGCGAGGTTCTCGCGCGCGGGCGTGGTGGCAGCACGTTCGTACAGGTATGACGGGATCTGCAGTTCCGCGGCGGCACGGGCTCCTAACGAGCGCGCGAGGGCGATGCAGTCGTCCATCGTCGCGCCCTCGAGCGGGATAAAGGGGACGACGTCGGTCGCGCCGATGCGCGGGTGCTCGCCCTTTTGGCGCGTGAGGTCGATGTGGGCGGCCGCGGCGCGCATCCCCTCGAGCGCGGCATCGACGGCGACGTCGACCGGGGCGACGAAGGTGATGACCGTGCGATTGTGCGAGGGATCGCTCGAGACGTCGAGGATCGCGACGCCGGCGACCGCGTCGATGGCATCACGGATGGCGGCGATAACCTCGGGACGACGCCCTTCGGAGAAGTTGGGGACGCATTCGACGAGTTTCATGGTAGGAGGCGAGAGTCTAGAAGAGAGAAGACGAGAAGACGAGAAGACGAGAAGACGAGAAGACGAGAAGGGGCGGTAGCCGTGGGGCCCCCCCCCAATATCAAAATGCCCGACGAACCTTCGAATCGCATCATCGCTCCAACGCCAATCGTACCATTTCCCGCCGAGTCTCTTCTCCCGCGGTCACCCAGCCCCAGCCCCAGCCCCAGCGCTCCGCCCTGGCCCCACCGGCCAGCCCCAGCCTCGCGCCAACAGCGTCGCGCCCACGCCCGCGCCAGAAGAGCCTGCGAGCGCAGCCACGCACCCTCACCCCCGCAACTGACCCAGCATCCACTCGTGCAGAACGCCGTTGCTCGCCACCAAGGGCGTGTGCGACACCTTCGCCTCACCCCCCGCGAGGTCGCTCACGCGCCCGCCGGCCTCTCGCACCAGCAGCATGCCGGCCGCGATGTCCCATGGCGCCAGCATCAGCTCCCAGAAGGCGTCGAAGTGCCCGCACGCCACATGGGCGAGGTCGAGCGCTGCCGAGCCCGCGCGGCGCAGGCCGGAGGTCTGGCCGGAGATGCGTGCGAACTGCGGAAGGTAGGGTTCGAGCTGTGCAGGGTGCTTGAACGGAAAGCCGGTCCCGATCAGCGCGCGGATCGGCTCGCTGATCGACGAAACGGACATCCTCTCGCCATCTCGTGTCGCGCCCCGCCCCGCGATCGCCGAGTAGGTGACATCGCGCGGAATTTCCAACACGACGCCCGCGGTGAGCGCGCCGTCCAACAGTACGCCGATCGAGACCGCGTACTCCGGGTAGCCGTGCAGGAAATTCGTCGTCCCGTCCAGGGGGTCGACGACAAAGACGACCCCGTCCGACGTGGCCGAAGTGCCAGGCGCGAGCTCCTCACCCAGCACGCGCGCGTCTGGGAAGCGATCGAGCAGACGCTCGGTGATGAGACGTTCGGCGCCGAGATCGACCTCGCTCACAAAATCCGCGCGGGATTTCACCTGCCAGTCGAGCGACCCGAGGTCGCCCGTTCGCGAGCGGATGTATGACGCCCCTTCCTGCGCTGCGATCACGGCGGCGGCGTGCAGCTCGTCGTGAAGCGACGCGTCATGTCGTTGCGACGACAAAGTAGGCCCCCTTAAGTTGGTTGGATGCCAAGAATCTTTAGCGGGATCCAGCCGTCCGGGGAACTGCACATCGGGAATTACCTCGGCGCGGTCCGGAATTGGGTCGAACTGCAGCACGAGTTCGAGTCCTTCATCTGCGTCGTCAACTACCACGCGATCACTCAGCCGTTCGAGCCGGCCGACCTCCTCCGTCGAACGCACGAGATGGCGGTATCGCTTCTCGCCGCCGGCATCGATCCCAACGTCGCGACGCTCTTCGTGCAGTCCCACGTTCCGGAGCATACGGAGCTGCAGTGGCTGCTCAACGCCGTGACTCCGGTGGGCGAACTGGAACGTCAGACGCAATACAAGGAGAAGGCGGCGCGTCAGGAGAGCGTCCTCGTCGGGATTCTCAACTACCCTGTTCTGATGACCGCCGATGTCCTGCTCTACCACGCCGACATTATCCCAGTCGGCGAGGACCAGGTCCAGCACCTCGAACTCTCGCGCGAGATCGTCCGGCGGTGGAACGCGCGGTTCGGAGAAGGCTACTTCGCAGAGCCGCAGGCCAAGCTGACGCCAACGCGTCGCATCATGGGGCTCGACGGCAACGCCAAGATGTCGAAGTCGCTCGGGAACACGGTCGCCCTCCTCGAGTCGCCGGCGGAGATCTGGGAGAAGCTGCGCCCGGCGGTCACGGATCCGGCTCGCGTACGCAGGACCGACCCGGGCAACCCCGACGTCTGCAACATCTTCCAGCTGCACAAGGCCTTCAGCCCTGCCGCGACGCAGGAACACGTCGCGGTGCAGTGCCGGAGTGCCGGTTGGGGGTGCATCGACTGCAAGAAGGTGCTGGCGCAGTCGATGGAGGTGGAACTCGTCCCGATTCGGGCCCGTGCGGCCGAACTCAGTGCCCACCCCGAGCGTGTCACTGAGGTGTTAGGCGACGGCGCTGCGCGGGCGCGCACCATCGCGCAGAAGACGATTGCCGAAGCTCGGGAGCGCATGGGGATCGCATGACCTCCCCGCGGCGACTCCTCGTTGAGGTGAGCGCGCAGGCGCGCAACTGGTCGCTGCCGGCGGTCGGGCTCGAGCGGATCACCAGCGAAGCACCCGTGGGCTGGGAAGTCGAGGTGCTCGACGAGGCGATCCCGTTCGCGAGCGAGGCCGGGCACATGCTGAGCGCCTCGGCGCTTGCCGCCGCCCCCGGAATGGAGGCGTACTTTGGGTGGGGAATTGCGCAGTCGCTCTTCCGCGACGCGCCGGGGCTGCGCTGGGTGCACTCGTGCTCCGCGGGAGTCGGTCGATCGCTCTTTCCCGAGATGCTGCAGAGCGACGTGGTGTTCACCAACTCGGCCGGCGTCATGGGCGAGACGATCGCCGAGCACGTGCTGGCGGGGGTCCTTCACTTCCTGCGTGGACTCGATGTGGCCGTCGCCCAACAGCGCGCCGCCACGTGGGACAAGGCAGCCTTCACCGGCACGACCGCCCGGCTGCGCGAGATCTGCGAGTGCCGGGTCGTGATCGTGGGGACGGGAGGGCTCGGTGACGCCGTCGCCCGCCGCTTTCGTGCCCTCGGCGCCGCACGCATCATCGGGGTCCGCCGCCGAACCCATCTGGCGTCTCCGGCGGCGTTCCACGAGGTCGTGTCGCTGGACGACATCGACTCCGTCCTTCAATCGGCCGACGTGGTCGTGCTCGCCGCCGCCTTGACACCGCAAACCAAGGGGTTGCTGTCGGCC
The DNA here is from genome assembly GCA_040007995.1 of Gemmatimonadota bacterium. Classification (GTDB taxonomy): domain Bacteria; phylum Gemmatimonadota; class Gemmatimonadetes; order Gemmatimonadales; family Gemmatimonadaceae; genus SCN-70-22. The sequence continues at coordinate 6,384 of JBDTUA010000159.1, forward strand.
GAGCGGCTGGATTGCCTCTCGTCGGGGGCGATCGTCGTGAACGTAGCGCGGGGTGCCCTGCTCGACGAACAGGCGCTCGCGGATCGCGTGTCGCGGCGGCAGATTCGGGGAGCGGTGCTCGACGTCTTTGCCGAGGAGCCGCTCCCGGAGACCAGCGTGCTGTGGAGACTGCCAAACGTGCTGATCACACCGCACGTGTCGTACGTCTCCCCGCGCCTGTTCTGGATGCGCGCGCTGGACTTGTTCCTCGACAACTGGTCGCGGTACTCGCGCGGGGAATCGCTGCGCAACGTGGTGGACAAAGAGGCGGGGTACTGACGTGGAGAAGATCATCAAGGCCGCGGTAGATCGCGGTGCATCCGACCTGCACATCAAGGCCGGTGACGTCTTTCGCGCGCGGATCGACGGCAAGCTGACGGCGATGACCAAGCAGGCGCTCACGCCGGAGCAGACCCGGGCGATCGCGATGCGCCTGATCGCCAACGACAAGGTGCGCGAGCGCATCGACTCGCTGCTCGACTATGACTGCTCGTGGGGGGCGCCGGGGATCGGGCGGTTCCGCGTCAACATCCTGCGGCAGCGCTCCAGCTTCATGATCGTGATGCGCGTCATCCCCTTCAAGGTTCCGACGATCGGCGAGCTGGGTCTTCCCGCCGTGATCGAGCGCATTGCGCTGACTGAGCGCGGTATGGTGCTGGTGACGGGCGTGACCGGGTCGGGCAAGTCGTCCTCGCTCGCCGGCATGATCTCGCACATCAACACAAACGTCGAGAAGCATATCGTGACGCTCGAGGAGCCGATCGAGTTCCTGCATCGTGACGTGCGCAGCTCGATCACGCAGCGGGAGATCGGCGTCGACACCGAGACCTTCCGTCAGGGGCTCAAGGCGGCGCTGCGTCAGGACCCGGACGTGATTGTGCTGGGGGAGCTGCGCGATTCCGAGACCATCGACACGGCGATGAAGGCGGCCGAGACCGGGCACTTGCTGCTGGCGACGGTGCATACGCCCGACGCGCAGTCGACGATCATGCGCATCGTGTCGATGTTCCCGCCCGAGGAACAGGAAGTGGTCCGATTGCGCCTGGCGGAGTCGCTGGCTGCGGTCGTCTCGCAGCGCCTGCTGCCGCGCATGGACGGCAAGGGTCGCGCGGTCGCCTGCGAGATCCTCGTGAACACCCCCACGATCCGCGACCTGATCCTCCAGAACAACGTGGGCGAGATCCGCGACTACATGGCCGAGGGGCGCGACCAGTACGGCATGCAGACATTCGACCAGCATCTCGCCGAGATGGTGACGCAGGGCATCGTCTCGTTCGATGTGGCGCTGGCTGCCTCGACGCGCCCGGCGGACTTCGAGCTGCAGATGTCGGTCTTCAAGAAGACCTCGAGCGATCTGAACACGCCGACCGATTCCTTCGGCGGCGACCTGAACATCAACTCCAACGGAGGAATGTGGCAGTGACGTCGTCGATCAAGGGAGTATTCGGTCCAGTCATCACTACGTTCGACCGGCGCGGCGAGCTCGATCTCGACGCGTTCGGCGCCAACCTCTCGGCGCACCTCCTCGCAGGTCTCGACGGCGTCGTGGTCGCCGGATCGACCGGCGAGGCCGCCCTTCTCGAAGAGACCGAGCGGTACCGGCTCGTGGAGATGGCGCGCTCGGTCGTACCTACGTCGCACCATTTGATCGTCGGCACCGGCGCCGAGTCGACCAAGGCGTGCTCTCGCCGCTGCCGCGAGGCCGCGGAGCGTGGGGCGAGCGCCTGTCTCGTCGTCGCCCCGCACTACTACTCCGCCGCCATGAGCAGCGCAGCGCTGCAGGGACACTACGAGCGGGTTGCCGACGAGTCGCCGATCCCGATCCTGCTGTACAACATTCCGAAGTTCATGCACTTCAAGCTCGAGCCCGACCTCGTCGTGCGCCTGTCAGAGCATGAAAATATCGTCGGGATGAAGGACAGCTCCGGCGATCTCGAGACGCTCGCGAAGTATCTGCTCGCGCAGTCGCCAGGATTCGGGGTCATCACTGGTCACGCGGGGACCTGGCTCAAGGCGCTCAACATGGGCGTAGTCGGAGGCATTCTCGCCGTCGCGCTGTTTGCTCCGGAGTTGACGCTTGAAGTCGCGCGTCACGCGGCGACCAAGCGCGAGCCCGAGGCGTCCGAGGCGCAGCGCCGCCTCACGCCGCTCGCGCTCGAGATCGTCGGACGCATGGGGATCCCCGCGGTGAAGGTCGCCATGCAGCGCGTGGGTCTCGTCGGCGGTCCGGTGCGCATGCCGTTGATGGACAGTTCCCCGTCCGATATCGCCCAGATCGACGAGATCCTTCGCGAAGCGAGCCTCGTCCCTGTGGCGTAGCACGAGTCGGCAGGGAGCGCGCGATCGAATCTGCAGCGCAGCGAACTGCGTAGTGCAATGGCGCGTGGGCAGGACGTCAGTCGACGTCCCTGGCCACGCGCCATCTTCGTCCCGGAGTTCGCCGACCATGGCGGTGATCCTGCTCGGCGCAGCGCTCCTCGGTGCGCTCTTCCTCGTCCTTCTCGGCTTCCCCGGGCTCTGGTTGATGGTGGGTGCTGCCCTCACCTACAACTGGATTGCGACCCCGGTCTTCGGCGCGACGACGCTGATCTTGGTCGCCGTCCTCGCCCTCGTCGCCGAGGCGCTCGAGTTCACCTTGTCCGCGCGCTACACGCGACGGTACGGTGGCTCGCCGAGGGCGGGCTGGGGGGCACTCGTCGGCGGATTCCTTGGGGCCATCGCCGGTATTCCCATTCCGATCGTCGGAAGCGTGATCGGCGCCCTCGGCGGTGCATTCGTCGGCGCGCTCGCGCTCGAGTATACGCGCACCGGCGCGACACATGGAAGCGCGACGCGGGCGGCATGGGGGGCCTTGCTCGGTCGCGTCGTCGCGGCGGGTGCGAAAACCGGGATCGGCTGCGCGATCATCGCGATCCTGCTCGCGATCGCGATTCGCGGGTAGCGGTCGTCGACCCCTCGAGCAGCCAGAACGCAAGCATACTCGTGACGTCTGAACACGTGCGCATGATTGTGCGACCCGATTTCGCGCCGCGGAAGCCCGCTCGCCACCGGGCGAGCTGCTTCTTGGACACCACCTTCTCCGGTGGCCTCATCACCCACGCACCGGAACACCCATGGCCGACTACGGGGAGCGGATCCGCTCGGCGGTCCCTCCAGCGGATTCGGCGACAGCAGCAGGATCGCGCGCGCCGACACGCACTATTGAGGATGCGCGACACGCGCGCCGCGGCGGGACCCGAGGACGCGAGCGTTGGCACTCCGAACACTTTCTGATGCACGGGCTGCGCTTCTCCGGGCGCTATGCGATCCGGAACCACCACCTCTCCGTCGGTGCGTGTGTGGCAGGGACGATCGTCGAACGACATGGCGCCGCCGGACGCGCCGCGGACACGATACTTCTCCAAAATACCAGAAGTGCCGGCCAAAAAGCTTCGGAGCGTTTGCCGTTTCGGGAATGCACCTCGATCTGGAGGGAGAGGCGAACGACTCTGTGGGAGGGGCACTCTGCGGCGGAGATCCTACACTGCGCCAATTCCGCGAGGTGCGGTGTGCGCGCGAGAGTCACCAGCAGCTCATCCTGGGCAACACGGAGCTCTGGGGCAACGTCCGCTCGACTCTTCGCCGCCGGCCATGCCGGTGATCGCTTCGCCGTGCGCACTGCGGACGCGGGCGCGGTCGCGGTCGTCGAGGCGCGGGAGACCATCGTCGTGAATACATGACCGCCGGCATCGTCACTGCGCTGGGTCGGACAGGGCGCAACTTCGGCGTCGGCAGGTCGAGCGGAAGCAGCTACGTGCTAGACGAGGGGGGCGCGGTCGCGTGTCGCGTGAATCGCGAGGTGGTCCCGCTGTGCGAATCCGACCACGAGCATCGCGAACTCCTGCTCGCGCTGCTGCGCGAACACGGGGATCGAACCACGAGCCTGCGCGCGTGCAGTGTCGTCGCCCGGTGGGAGTGGTACGTCCCTCTGTTCCGGAAGGTCGAGCTGCGCGGTGCCGCCGACCGCGTGGCGACGCTCCGCCGCGACTACCTCGAGCGATTCGTGCGTACCGAGTGAAGCTCGGGCCCGGTGGCTCGCCGATCGGCCCAACGTATAACGGCGACGATCATTTCTTGCAGAAATGCTGCAACGCGACGTCGGCGAAATTGCCGACGATCGCCGGTCCGAATCCGGGGATCTTGTTGACGGTGCGCTGGAAGACGATGTTGCGTTTCTCGTCGATGTAGGTGGCGTTGTCCTTGGCGGCGAACGTCATCTTGGCGCAGTCAAACATGGCGCTCGCGCGAGACGCGGTGAGGTCGCCCTTCGGAGTCTTGACCGGCTTCACATAGGCGACGCGGATCGTGGCGTTGATGATGCCATCACTACCTGTCTTCACCGTGCGCCGGTCGACGAAGACGGGGTTGCCCGAGCGAGTCTGTCCGATTTCCTCCCAGCGCGCCTGGGCGATCCCCGTGGCGGGAAAGGCGAGCATGGAAGCGAGCAAAATCGTGAGGAGACCGGCGCGAGGTTCAGGATGTGC
>JBDTUA010000160.1:0-10875 GCA_040007995.1 Gemmatimonadota bacterium
CGCCCGATGCGCCCGATGCGCCCGATGCGCCCGATGCGCCCGATGCGCCCGATGCTCTGGGTGCGTCGGATGCGGCGGCGTGCATAACGAGGTGTCTGCTGCATCACGAGGCGGAGAGGGGGAGAACGAGCGTGCGTCGGCGGGCGACGCGCGTCGTATCGTGCGTCGTATCGTGCGTCGTATCGTGCGTCGTATCGTGCGAAATCTCCCACCACGGCGACGGAATGCACAAGCAATCGCTGCAGCTCCGCCCCTGTCGTCGAGGTATGCATGCGGCAGGAGACGCCCGACTCCCCTGCCATCCCTGCTGCGGCGCGCGAGAACTAACTTGCGCGCATGGACCGCCGGCCGCTGCTCTTCCTCCCCAGTCTCATCTCCCTCACGCGGCTTGGCATGGCGGCGGCGTTCGTCATGATCCCCGTCCCTGCCACGCGCATCGCCCTCGTCGTCGCCGCCTCGCTCACCGACTTCCTCGACGGCTGGCTTGCCCGCCGGGCCAACCTCGCCACGCCTTGGGGCGCATTGATCGATCCAATCGCCGATCGCATGTTCGTTTTCACGGCGGTTTGCGTCTTTCTGTTCGAGGGGGCGATCTCGAGCACCCAGTATTTCATGCTGATCTCGCGCGACATCATGACCGCCGTGGGGTTCCTCGTCGCCCGGTCGGTCACTCGCCTGCGCCCCATTCCGTTTCGCGCTCGCCTGTCAGGAAAGATCGTGACGACGCTGCAGCTGGCGGCCTTGATCGCGCTGCTCATGCGGCCGGCACTTGCCACGCCCCTCATCCTCGTCGTCGCCGCGTCCTCCGCGTGGGCGATCGTGGACTATACGCTCATGCTCTGGCGGGAGCGCGCGCGTACTCCCGCATGAGTGTCGCACTCGCCCGCGTGCGCACTCCGCTCGACTCCAACGCCCCACATGCCCCTCGCAGCCTTCGCGTGGCCGTCGTTGTCAACGTGTTGTGTGTCCGGCGTTCGGCAGCCCTTCGCTTGGCGATGGGAATCGCCGGCGCCACCCTCCTGGCGCTTCTGGTCGCGCCCGACGCGCTGGCGCAGACGGCGGCACTCATCTCCCTCGCGCCGTCGGGGGCGCAGGTGGAGGTGCGCGTGGACGTCATCGGCGCGCGTACCACTGCACTGCAGGCCGGGTTCGCCCTCAACGTCCCCGCCGGACGTTACGTCCGGCTCGGCGGCACGCTCGCCGCCGGAACTGCGTGGCACGACACGCGACAGCGCGCGTCGGCACGTGCCGACGGAATCGCCCGTTTCCTGCTCGACCCGTTTCGAGAGTCGTCGCTCGGGCTCTACGGGATCGGCGGCCTCAGCGTGCTGTACGACCGCTTCGAGCAGACGCGACCGCGGCTTCTTGTGGGCGTCGGCGTCGAAGGAAAGCCGAGGAGCGGGCACGTCGTGGCTGCCGAGCTTGCGCTCGGCGGCGGCGTGCGCGCATCAGTGGTGCTCCGGCGCGCGCGCCGGAGCGGACGCTGAGCAAAGCACGGGTGGCCGCCAGCCGGCGTGCCGGGAAAACAAAACCCCCTCGAGGTAGAGGGGGTCGGTCGTCCTACGCTGCGGTAGTCGCTTCGCTGCCCTTGTTTTGCTTGGGCGGCTGTACGAATCGCTCACCAAGCAGGCGGATCTGCTTCAGCTGATCGGCCGTGAGTTCGTGATAGCGGTCGGACAAGTACTTCATCGTTTCATCGAACCACTCGCCTTGGTGGTCGAGCTCGGAGCCAATGACACCGCAGCGCATGATGTGCTGGAACAGCTCGTCGCGCGCCTCGTCGAACGGAGTCGGTACACTAGGCGGCGTGTGACGACGGACGGGTTTTTTCGCCATGTCCTCGGGTTGGAAGGTGAGGTGCAGAGTGTAAATCTAATCACTCAGGGCCCTCTCCCAAAGTTACGCGCGAGATTCGTCGAACGTTCTCTCCCGGAAGTCCCGTCTGCGAAGGCGGAGAGCAACGCCGCCAGCTCCGCCGGCGCCTCTTCCGGCACGAGCCGCCCAACCTCCTCGACATGCTGGTAGCGCCCGTTCACCAGCCCGTCGGCGTAGGCTTCGGCCACGGCCTTCGTGCACCAGCGATCGCGGGTTCCCCGCACCACGAGCGTCTCCTGGCGGACGTTGCCCAGCGTGAGGTCCTCCAGATCATCCTCCTCCAGCGCCCCGGCGAGGCCGAGCAGATGATTGGCACCGTCTCGGCCCAGGTATGGGGCGAGATAGCGACCCACGAGGACCGGGGGCATATGCTCCGGAAAGGCCACCGAGTCCTCGAGAAACGGCGTCAGCAGCGACGACGCACCGAACAGCCCGCGCGACAGTCGCAGGGCGTAGCGGGCGGTCTCGCGCTGGAGTTCGCGGATTGCCGGCCCCGGAAGCTCGGCCAGCGGCGGTGTCCCGATCAGGACGAGCTTCGACACCCGCTCCGGGCGATCCGTCGCCAATCTCAGAGCCACCGCGCCTCCGATGTCCATCCCGACCAGGACGACGGTCGGAAGCTGCAGCGCCGTCAGTGCCCGATCCACGTAGTCGGCCTGGGCCCGCACTCCGAAGTCGGCGTCGAACGGACGATCGGACTCGCCGTATCCGAGCAGGTCAATCGCGAAAGCGGTGGTGCGGCGAACCGCCAGCATCGGGCCCACCTGCCGCCAGAGGAAGGCGGAGGTTCCGAAGCCGTGCAGCAGGACGATCGGCGTGCCACCGTACCCGAAGCGTTCGACGTGTACCGCGCCCGGACCAACCGGAACGCGAAAGATGTCGGGGTCGGAGGGAACTCTCACGCGATAGGAGTGCTCGACGGAGAAACGATGCGTACGCCGGTCTCGAAGGGTCGTGGGCGGCGTCGTCAGAATCTACACGGCTCGGCGAGAAGATGCGCGCGAGCGCGATTCCTACTCCCTCGAATCGTCCCCCGCCAATAAACTTCCTGTCAGCTCCGCAGGGCGCGCGGCCCGTAGGGGTCGCGCGCGATCCCGCGGAGGCGTTGCATCAGGTGAGGCAGGAGTCGGGATGTCGGAACAGACCTATGACGAAGGGCGGTCGCGAAATCTCGAAGCGTTGCTGCGCGCGCTGGCCGAACGGATACAGGCGCTCGAGGCGCGTGGAGAGCTGCTGGCGAATGCCGCCGAGTTGCAGAAGTTGATGGGAGACGTTCGGAGCGAACTGTTCCACTATGAGGTGCGCTGCACCTACGATTCTCCCGAGACCGCCGAGCATCGGCGCATCATCGCGCAAGCGAAGGAAACCGAGGACCAATGGCCAAGCAATCCATGGACGCCGGACGAGGACGCAAACCCAACGTGGTGAAGAAGAGCGGGAAGCGCCGACAGGGGAATTTCTACGCCATCCTCGGGCTCGTAGCCGCGGCACTCGGCGTGTTCATCATTTATCAGGTGGCGAAGCCCAAGCCCCCCGATAGCACCGTGGTCGATCCGTCGATCCCGCTTCCGAAGGCCGAGGGATATTTGTTAGGCAAGGAGGACGCGCCGGTGCACGTGCTCGCCTTCGCCGACTTCGAGTGCCCGGCGTGCGGACAGTTCTACGTCCTCACGGAACCCGACGTGCGACAGCGCCTGGTGGAGACCGGCGAGATCTCCTATCGCTTCATCGACTTTCCCCTTCCGGGTCATCGCAACACCTGGCCCGCATCCCACGCGGCCGCCTGCGCCAACGAACAGGGAAAGTTCTGGCAGATGCACGACATGCTCTTTCAGGGGCAGGACCAGTGGAATGGCGAGGCGACCAGCCGCCCCAAGGGAGTCTTCGAGGGCTACGCCAAGACGATCGGGCTCGATGTCTCGAAGTGGGAGCAGTGCTTCGACGAGCAGCGATACCTGCGGAACATCCAGGCCAATCGGGCCGAAGCCGAGCGTCGGATGGTTGGTTCCACCCCGTCGTTCCTGATCGGCAACCGTCTGGTGGCCGGCAGTATTTCGTTTGACAAGTTCAAGGCCTACGTCGACAGTGCGAAGGCCAGCGCCCCCGCCACGCCCACAGCGGCGCCCGGCCAGCCCTGACCCCTGCACGCCGCCGCCCTCGTGGCGGCGGCGTCAGCTGCGGTCAACGAATCGGCGCTTGAGGTCGACGCGCTCGAGGCGAGGCGACGCGTCGGCCCGCAGGTATACGGCCTCTCGCAGCCACTCCACCTCGATGTCGCGATCCTCGTCGGCGATGTCACGCCACCAGACGAACTGCGTCGGATTCCAGCGATAGCCGCGCCACTTGAGCAAGTCCTTGCGCTCGCGCGGCGCCTGCGTGGCCTCCAGCCGCCACATCGGGCGGCGCGCCGTCTCCAGCAGCAGTCGCATCGGCAGCGCTCCATCCGCAAATGGTGTGGCCAGCAGGTGGATGCCGGCGTAGCAGTCCTCGTCGGCGCGGTGCGCGTCGTAGAAAACGCGCGCGTGCTTGTACAGCAAAAACTCAAGCTTTGGCGAATCGATCCCCCGCTCACCCCACGGGACGTCGGCCATCGAACAGGCCCAGTATCGGTCGGCGAACAGGGGAAATCGACGCTCGAGAAAGTTGCGGTCAAAGCCCGCGTTGTGGGCGATCACCAGCACCGTTTCGTCGAGCGCGGCGAGGATCGCCGCCTCGTCGAGTCGTTGCCCTGCCACCGTCTGGTCGGTGATCCCGGTCTTCTCCACGATGAACGGCGGGATGGGGCGTCCGGGATCCTCGTAGCCCGCCAGGGGCGGGTACAGGCGATGGATTCGTCCGGTCGTTGGCGCGAAGTCGAATGGAACGCCGCAGAACTGGATGATCGCGTCTTCGCGCGAATCGAGCCCGGTCGTCTCGACATCCACAAAAAAGGCGCGCTTGACGGCTTCGTCGTCACCCTCGGCGTACCTGCCCGCGTGACGGAGGCGACGAAGCACGACAAAGTCTTCCGAGTCGATCAGCGCTGCTGCGGCCGACTCGGCCGGGTCAATCGGCATGCTCATGGCGCGACGACGAGGCAATCGCGTCGCGGATGGGACAGAATCATCGGGGGAATCTACCCAACCCGACGACTGTCGCGAGGCGCAACAAGGGTGCGGAGGCCGGCCCGCATGGCGAGTCTGCGGGTTCCGCGGCGCGATTCGGTTGTTTCCGCCTCTGGCGCGAAGGCGGAACGTGGTGACAGGATGTTTACATACCCGCGCGACTGGAGGTCGCCATGCCCGCGACGTTCACCCCGATATCCCCCGAAGTCTTTGCCGGCGTTCGTCAGGGCGCCGAGACGGCGCTCGAGCGCCTGTTTCGCGAGCACTACAACGCCCTGATCGACGAGGCGACGGAGCACGTGGATGAGGCCGCGTCCGCCCCACGGGTCGTCCAGACGGCGCTGCTCCGCACCTGGGACAAGCGCGAGGATTTTCAGAGCCCGGAAGCGCTCGAGGCGTTCCTCCACAGTGCGATACACGAGGCCGCCATTCGCGAGAAGTCGCGCCGGGCCGGGCTTCACCGCCTCGAGTCGCACGAAGGCGTCGCGCATGTCGTCCGTCGTAGCGAAGTGCGGATTCCGACGGTCGACGAGGCGTGGGGCCATCTCACGGCGGCTTTGCACCCCCCGCCACACGACGCTGCGCACGCGGCCGACGTCGCCACGGCCTCGCGTCACGCCGCGGCGGAGCACATGGCGGCCGTCGGAAAGCGAAGCTCGCCGCTGGCGACAATGGGTTACATCGGCGCCATCGTCCTCGCGGTCGCCGCGTTGCTCTTCGGCATCTTCCGCGAATCCCCGGAGGCGAAGGTCACCCGCTTCCTCAAGTCGTCGGACTCGCGCGAGATCATTTCAAAGTTCGGGCAGATCGGCACCGTCACGCTGGACGATGGGAGCAAGGCCACGATCGGCGCCGACTCTCGGTTGTTGATTCCGCCGGGCTTCCCCTCCGAAGTGCGGGCGGTGCGCGTGACCGGCACCGGAACGTTTGATGTGGCGACCGCCACGCTCCCCTTCGAGGTCCGGCTCGGTGAGGTCGCCGTCGTGGCGACCGGCACGCGCTTCGCCGTCGACTTCGACACCGCCACGCACGCGGCCCTCGTGCGCGTCGACGAGGGAACGGTGAAGGTGCGCGTCGGTAAGACGGAGCACCCGCTGGCGGCCGGCCAGGCGCTCGCGGTGGACGCGAACGGGGTGACGTCGGAACCGCCCAAGTCGGCGATCGACGAGGCACTGGCCTGGACGAACGGACGCCTGGTGGTGTCCGACCGCACACTGCGGCACGCGCTCGAACAGACGCGGCGCTGGTACGCTATCGCGCTCGTCCCGCACGACATGTCGCTGATGGAGCGCAAGGTGTCAATCGACGCGCCGCTCGATTCATCGACGGTCATGATCAGCGAACTCGAACGGTCCGGCAACATGAAGTTTGGATGGGAGGACAAAACCATGGTCCTGTACGACGCTGGAACGGCGCCCACACCGAAGAAGAAGTAGCGCGCATCCCAACCCACCGGGTCTCGTCCGGCGGCGCCGATGTGGCACCGCCGGGCGAGGTGCTCCCCGGTCACGGTGCCGCGGTCGTCGCTCCAGCGCTGGAGGCCCCCTCTGCGATTCGGACAATCTGGTCGATCATCCCGCTGAAAATGATCGCGTGCAACGGGACCATCGCGTACCAGTAGAGCCAGCCGAACAGCCCCTTCGGGGCGAAGAGCGCGGTCTGCGAGAGTAGCGACCCCCCGGATTCGTGCGGGGTGACGAGGAACTCGAGCCAGGCACGCCCGGGGACCTTCATCTCCGCGCGCAACCGGAGTAGTGCATCGTCCTCGACGCGTTCGACCCGCCAGAAGTCGACGGCATCGCCGGCCCGCACCTGTGACGGGTGTCGGCGTCCACGCCGCATCCCGACGCCGCCGACCATGCGATCGGCGATGCCCCGGATCTGCCATGCCCAGTTCATCGACAGCCAACCGCGCTCCCCGCCTAACGACGTGAACACCCGGAAGACCTCCGACGGCGTCGCGCGCACGACTCGCTGCCGCTGCTCGATCTCCATCCCCTCTCGCGATGTCAGTAGGACCGGTGCGACGTCGCGCACCGACGTCGAGAGCGCCCCGCTCCAGGTCGTCTCCACGTGTCCCGCGTCGAGGCGCGTCAGCGCCAGCCGCACCGAATCCTCGTAGCTGAGCAGCGTCATCCCGGGAAAGATTCGCTGCGCGGAATCGCTGTGCATCACCACCTCGTTGCGCAGCCCCTCGATCAAGGCCCGCGCGATCACGATCGGGACCGGGGTCACGAAGTGGACCCAACCGGAGGAATACCGCGGCGTGAGGAACGGGACCGGGATCACGTATCGCGACAGACCGCGTACCGTCGCGTAGCCCGTCATCATGTCGGCGTACGTCAGGATATCGGCGCCGCCGATCTCGATTACCTCGCCCGTGCTGGCGGGCGTCGACAACGCGGCAACCAGGTATTCCAGGACGTTGCGCGTCGAGATCGGTTGCACGCGCGTGAAAACCCAGCGCGGACAGATGAGGATCGGGACGCGCTCGGTGAGGTAGCGGACGAGTTCGAACGACAGGCTGCCGGAGCCGACGATCACCGCCGCGCGGAATTCGGTGACCGGCACGCCAGCCTCGCGCAGGGCGTCTCCGGTTTCCAGGCGCGATCGCAGGTGCGGCGACAGGTCCGACTGCGGATCGCCCAGGCCGCCGAGATAGATGATACGCCGCCCGCCGGCCGCCGAGAGCGCACGCGAAAAGTGGCGCGCCCCGTCCTCATCGCGCGCACGGAACGCTGTCCCGGCCGCCATGCTGTGCACGAGATAGAACGCAACGTCCACGCCCGCTAACGCAGCCGTCAGCGTCTCGGGGCGCAGCACGTCACCCTCGACGACCTCCACCTCGCGCCTCCAGCGTCGCCCGTCGAGTCGCGACGGATCGCGTACCATACAGCGCACGCGGTACCCCGCCGCGAGTAGGCGGGGGACCAGGCGACCGCCGATGTACCCGGTGGCTCCCGTAACGAGGATGGTTCCGGCGTCGGCGGAGGCTGTCATCTCTTCGTCAACGCCCTGTGGCCTCGCGCGGGTTCCACTCGCGAGCGAGCGGGACCCGCGCGGGCGGTCGCGATTCGTTAGGCGCGATCGCGCCGCACCAGCACCTGTCGCCCCTTGATGGTCGAGGCACGCAGTGCCGCCACCACGTCGTCGGCGATCTCCTCCGGCACTTCGACGATGGAGAAACGATCGGCAATCTGGATCGCCCCGATCGCGCGCGCGTCGATCCCCGCCTCGTTGGCGATCGCCCCCACGAGATCGGCCGGCCGGACCTTCGCCGTGCGCCCGGCGCCGATGTAGAGGCGAGCGACGTCCCACTCACCGCCGCGTGACGTGCGCTTCTTGCCACGGGCAGGAAATGCCTCCTCTCGACGCTCGGCCGAGGCAGTCTCGTCGCGCCGCGGACGATCCGACGACGTGGTGGCGTCGTCGCGTGACCGATGACGCGGCGCAGCGCTCGCGTCGCGATCACGGCGCGCCGGTCGATGCTCGCTCGACGCGGTCGCACGATACGACGTCTCTTGTCGCCCGCCGGTGGTGCGCTCGCGGCGTGGCGCCGCCGCCGGGATCTCCTGTTCCCCGTCGGACGAGCCTTCGCGCGTCTCGATCTGCTTCACCGCAGCCGCGGCGATGTCCATCACATCGAATTCCTCGGCGAGCGACTCGACGATCGCGCGATAGGCGTCAAGTTCCCCGCCCAGCATCGTCTCGCGCAGCGAGGCCCGTGTGAGTTCGAGGCGCCGCGCCCGCAAGTCGGCCACGGTCGGGACCTGCGCGATCTCGATCTTCTGCTTGGTCAGGAACTCGATGTTGCGCAGCAGGCGGTGCTCGCGCGGCTCGGCGAGCGTGATCGCGACACCTTCGCGCCCCGCACGCCCGGTGCGCCCGATGCGATGCACGTACGACTCGGCGGCCGACGGGACGTCGTAGTTCACCACGTGCGAGACGTGCTGCACGTCGAGTCCGCGAGCTGCAACGTCGGTTGCGACGAGCAGGTCAGCCTTGTTCGCGCGGAACTTCTTCATCACGCGGTCGCGCTGCTCCTGCGAGAGACCGCCGTGCAGCGCCTCGGCGCGATAGCCGCGCGCGTTGAGCGTCTCGGTGAGTTCGTCGACCTCGGTGCGCGTACGGCAGAAGACGATCACCGAGGTCGGATGCTCGATGTCGAGCACGCGTCCCAGTGCCGCCATCTTGTGGGCGCGCGGGACGATATACGCGACCTGCCGTACCTTGGCCGTTTTCCCGGCGGCGATCGGCTCACGGTCGATCTTGATCGTCTCGGCGTTGCGGAGGTGCTTTCCACCGATAGCGGCAATACGCGGCGGCAGGGTCGCCGAAAAGAGGGCGGTCTGCCGTTCCTTCGGCGTCGCTTCGAGGATCGCCTCGAGATCTTCGGCGAACCCCATGTCGAGCATCTCATCGGCTTCGTCGAGCACGACCGTCCGGACCGAGGAGAGGTGCAGTGTCCCCCGGCGGATGTGATCCAGCGCCCGCCCAGGCGTCGCGACGACGACGTCCACGCCCCGCTTGAGCGTGCGGATCTGCGTTTCCATCGACGCCCCACCGTAGATGGGGATGGCGACGATGCGCATTTCCTTGCCGTAGCGATGCACCGCCTCGGCGACCTGCATGGCCAACTCGCGGGTGGGGACCAGAATCAGCGCCCGGAGCCGTTCGCGAGGGGGGGCCTCGGGGGTGAGCAGGTGCAGAAGGGGAAGGGCGAAGGCGGCGGTCTTGCCCGTCCCCGTCGCGGCCTGTGCGAGGATGTCACCACCGGCGAGGAGCATCGGAATGGCGGCGCTCTGGATCGGCGTCGGTTCCTCGTATCCCAGGGCGGTGAGGGCGGCGAGCACGCGCGGGTCGAGCCCGAGCGAGGAGAAACCGGCCTCAACCGGGGTATCAGTCACGGCGAGAGCGCCGGCGTTGCTGCGTGGAGTCATACTGGAAGGTAGTCGCTCACGCCGTTATTGACAGATTCTTCGGGTGGTCATAGCTTCACCCTCTGCAGAAACGCGTCTTCGCGTGTCAGTCATCCTGACCATCGGACCTCGCTCATGCGGCGGTCCTTTTTTTTGACTTCGCGCATCATTACGTGACCCGCCGTCCTATCAGCCGGTCAATTCGATGCGGTGCAGGGCCAGAAAAGCCTGGCCGCTGAGAATGTGATCAAGATCGACGGATAGGCTGTTATATTACATGCACTGCCGCGCAAGCATTTCGACGGGTCGGCCTGCTCGCGGGTCGGCCCGTAGTTTCAGGAATACAGCGTCACCTCTCGCCGCGGATGCGGCGTCCCCATCGAGTAACCATCAATGATTGAAGTCAAGCTCGACGAAGGCGATCGGTTGGAATGGGCGCTCAAGGCCTTCAAGAAGAAGGTTTTGAAGTCCGGCATCCTCAAGGAGCTGCGCCGTAAGCGTCACTACGTGAAGCCCAGCGAAGCGCGTCAGCTCAAGTCGGCCGCGGCCCGTCGTCGCGCCCGGCAGAAGCCGCGCCCCTCCGAATAAATCGTCTGGGGAAGTGATTATCCCCTGAGGTGTCCAATGCCTCAGGGGACTTTGTGCTTGTTGGCGCCCGACCTGCTCTCCCTACCTGATGCCCCCCATCCGGGGGCCAGGCCTCTCCTCAGGTCCGTACGGTAGGGGTCGAGTCCGAGAGGCGAAGTGCGGGTCGCTCGACGACCGTCTCGTCGTCTGCGATCGCCTCGCCGTCGAATGCCGCGTCGCGAACCGGTCGCGGGCGGAGGACTCGTCGCGGCACCAGTTCCTCCCCCAGTTCCACCAGCACGCGCGTCGCCACCAAGCTCGCCAGCGGCTCCGGAACCCCCATCACCCGCACATACGTGTCGATCGCTCGGTCGAACGAAAGATCTTCGGCGAGAGTGTCGACGAACATC
>JBDTUA010000161.1:0-10869 GCA_040007995.1 Gemmatimonadota bacterium
CTCGATCAATCGCGAGAACATTCGCCTCATGGCGGAGCAGCGGCGTCGGGCAGACACCATCATGACGCCGACGCCGGCCGCGGAGATGCCGCAGCTCATCGCGCTGGACGGCGGCTATCACTGGAATCGCGACGAGATGGCAGCGACCGGTGCCCTAACGCTCAGCGACCTGCTCGAGGGGATCCCAGGACTGACGGTCTTTCGCTCGGGATGGATCGGGTCGCCACACGTCGGGGCGATGATGGGCGACTTCCAGAAGTTGCGCGTCTTTTACGACGGCATCGAGCTGGACGCGATGGATCCGCGCAACGGCGGGATGCTCGATCTGTCTTTTGTACAGATCTGGCAGCTGGAGGAGGTGCGCGTCGAACGAGGGGCGAGTGAGATCCGCGTGCACCTGCGCTCGTGGCGCGTCCGGTCGGTTACTCCCTCCACGCGAGTCGACATCGGCACGGGCGACCTCGAGACCAACGGCTATCGCGGCTACTTCGGCCGGCGCTATCGCAACGGCCTCGCCTTGCAACTGGGGGCGAGCCAGATCGGGACACGCGACAACCGCGGCGCAGGCGACGCCGACGGACTGTCGCTCTTTGGACGATTTGGCTGGGCGAAGGGATCGTTCAGCGCCGACGCCTCGTTCACGCGGTCGACGCGCGATCGCACCGAGCAGCTGGCGGTGGAACCGTTTGACAATCTTCCGCCGTTTGATGGGGTCTCGAGCGAGGGGTATGCCCGTGTCGCGTACACGGATACGGTCACCGGACTCTGGGCGCAAGTGACGGCCGCCCAGCTGGGACACAAGCAGAAGAACCTCGCCTTCTCCGACACGGTCGCCATCCCGTTCAAGCCGCTCCTGTCGGAGCTGACGTTCACGCGCCAGCAGTACGTAGCCGCCGGGGGGTGGGGACGCGGCCCCCTGTCGCTCTCGATCACTGGTCGCCTGCGCCATCTCGACAGCCTGAACTTCATCTCGCCGTCGGCACGGCTCGCGTTCGAGACGCCGCGTCTGGCCGTCGCCGGTTTTGCCGAGCAGCAGACGGAGCGGCACTTGCGGCGGACGGAAGTATCGGGACGCGTGCTACCGATGCCGTGGCTGGGGGTGTCGGGAGCGGTGAGCTATTTCTCGCCGACGGCTGCAGGCATTGGACCCACCAGCATGGCCTATCGCGGTGAAGTCGGAGTTCGTCTGCACCGCGCGTGGCTCTCGATCGGACGCATGTCGCGCGATACGGCGCAGCTCATCGCGCCCATCGTCTTCGACACCGCCTTTACCGCGGGCGCGGTGCGGGCGGCGTCGGGATCCTTTGTGTCGCTGCGTGGGAAGGTCTGGAGGGATGTGGGATTCGACGCGACGGCGATGAAGTGGGACTCGGCCGGCATTTTCCGCCCCGCCTATCAGACTCGCGCTCAGCTGTACGTGAACACCGGGTGGTTGTCGCGCTTCCCGAGCGGTCATTTGAACGTCCTCTTCGCGCTGACGCATGAGTACCGATCGCTCACGTACTTTCCCGTTGGCGATGAGCTGGTGCAGTCCGACCAGTTCCGCACGATCAACGTGCAGCTTGAGATTCGCCTCCTTCAGGCGACGCTCAGCTATCAGTTCCGGAACCTGCTGAATGAGCAGTTCCAGGAGGTCCCCGGCTTCTTCATGCATCGACCGGTGCAGTTTTACGGGGTACGCTGGTACTTCTTCAATTGACAAGGTTATTGCAGGGCAATAACTTGCATGGCTTCTCATGATACGTAGCATGACCGGATTCGGCGCGGCGGAAGGGACGGTGGGCGCAGTTCGCGTCGCCGTCGAAGTCCGCTCCGTCAATCACCGTTTCTTCAATGCGACCGTGCGGCTGCCGTCCGAACTTTCCCGCTGGGAAAGCGAGGTACGCGAGGCGCTGCGCAAGCGCGTCACCCGGGGCCATATCTCCCTGTCGGCGCGCGTCGAGCGTGGCGTTGCCGGCGGACCGGCGATCGACGAGGCGAGGTTTACGGCCTACGTCGAGCTACTGCGAACGCTCCAGGCTAGGCACCATCTGGACGGGGGCATCGACATTGCCTCGGTCCTGCGGATGCCCGATGTCATGTCCTCAGTGGCCGACGCCGACGACGGCGACGTCCGCGAGCTGGTCGCCATCGTGGATGCGTCGGCCGTCGCATTGGGAGCGTCGCGCGAGGCGGAAGGCGCACGCCTGACGACGTACCTGCTCGATCGCCTGACGATCGTCGAGAGTGCGCTCGATCGCATCGCCGCGCGCGCCCCGGTACGACTCCTCGAGCAGCGGGCTCGGCTTCGCACCGCAGTCCAGGACCTGGCGGCAGGAGTGGCGGTCGACGAGCAACGACTCGCCATGGAGATCGCCGTCCTCGCCGACCGCCTCGACGTCCAGGAGGAGCTGTCGCGCTTCAGATCGCACAACACGGCCTTCAGGGAAACGCTCGCTCGCGGCGATGGCGAACCGGTGGGTAAGCGGCTCGGCTTCCTCTTGCAGGAGATGCTCAGGGAAGCCAACACGACGGGAAGCAAGGCGAATGACGCGGCGATCGTCGCTGATGTGGTGACGATCAAGGAGGAACTGGAACGTATCCGGGAGCAGGTGGAGAACCTCGAGTGAATCCGTTTCCGCTCATTCTTTCTTCACCATCGGGCGGCGGAAAGACGACGATCGCGCGGATACTGCTGCGACGCCGGCAGGATCTCGGCTACTCCATCTCCTGTACGACGCGGTCGCCTCGGGTGGGAGAGAGGGATGGGGAGGACTATCACTTCCTCACTCCGGATGAGTTTTCCACACGGCGTGCCAACGGTGAATTCGCAGAATCCGCGGAGGTGCACGGCAACCAGTACGGGACGCTTCGAAGCGAGGTGGATCGAGTCTTCGCTGCCGGTCGGCACGTCGTGATGGATATCGACATCCAAGGGGCTCGACAGTTTGTCGCCGCGTACCCCGAGTCGGTGTTAGTCTTCCTGTTGCCGCCGTCGGCCAAAATCCTGATGGGGCGTTTAACGGAGCGACAGACCGAAGCGCCCGATGCCGTCCGCCGCCGACTGATCGGCGCGCGCGACGAACTCGCGGCGGTGGATCAGTATCAGTACGTCGTAGTGAACGATGACCTGGAGATTGCCATTGCCCAGGTGGCGTCGATCATTGACGCGGAGACGGTACGGCACCGCCGGGTGCCGCTGCTGGAAGATCGGGTGCGGCAGCTCATGGACGGGCTGGACCGCGAAATCACGCAGTACGAACGAGCGACCTGACCACTATGCGAGTTTTCACACCTGACGAGATTTCGTCATCGTCCGCCAACAAGTACCTCGGAGTGCTCGTCGCGGCGAAGTACGCGCGCGTGCTCAACGAGCTCCCGAAGAACCTCGTCCCGACCGGCCGGGAGAAGAAGTTGACCACGCGCGCGATGGAAGAACTCGCGCGCGGCGACGTCGACTACAAGGTCATTCCGCGCCGCAAGTCGGAGTAGCGCCCGTTCGTCCGTTCGCCCAGCGCCGGATCCTCCTTGGCGTCACGGGAGGGATCGCCAGCTACAAGAGTGTGGCGCTGGCGCGTTCGCTCACGCAGGCGGGTGCCGAAGTGGATGTGGTCCTGACACGCTCCGCGCAGGAGTTCGTCGGCCCTGTCACCTTCGAGGCACTCACGGGACGGGAGGTCTACACGGCACTCATCGCCGCTGGACACGCCCTGGATCACATCAAACTCGCCCGAGCGGCTGACCTGGTCATCGTCGCCCCGGCGACCGCCGACTTCCTGGCGCAGGCGGCCCACGGGACGGCGGGTGAGCTGCTCTCGGCGATCCTCCTGGCCGCATCGGCGCCGGTTCTCCTGGTCCCGGCCATGAACGACCGGATGTGGGGACATCCACAAACGATGCGAAACGCCACGCACCTCCGCGAGATCGGCTACCACGTGCTGGAGCCCGAACGTGGGGAACTGGCCGTGGGGGAGGGGAGTGGTCCCGGGCGCATGCCGGAGCCGGAGACGATTGCTGCGCACGCCGCGCGACTGCTGGAGTCGACGTCGTCGCTGGCGGGGTGTCGGATCGTCGTGACCGCCGGCCCGACCCGCGAGGCGGTGGATCCGGTTCGCTTCGTCTCGAATCGCAGCAGCGGTCGGATGGGGGTCGCTATCGCCGAGGCAGCGTGGCGTCGCGGCGCGACCGTGCACCTCATCGTTGGTCCCGTCGGTATCCCACTCCCGACGATATTCGCCGTCGAGCGCATCGAGAGTACGGAGGACATGCTCGCCGCGGTGATGCGCGAGATCGCGACGGCCGACGTGCTCGTCATGGCTGCGGCTCCCGCCGACTTCCGCCCCGCAGCGGTTGCGCCAGGCAAGATCAAGAAGGCTTCGGCGCCGGCCGCGATCCCCGTCGTCCCGACGCCTGACATCCTGTGTGAGACGGCGAGCGCGCGCCGCGGGCGGGTCCTCACGATCGGCTTCGCCCTCGAGACCGACGACGTGCTTGCCCACGCGCGAGAGAAGCTCGCCCGCAAGCGACTCGACATGATCGTCGTGAACGATGCGCGCGAGGCAGGCGCGGGTTTCGAGGTCGAGACCAACCGGGTGACGCTCCTGACACCGGACGGGTCGAGCGAAGCGCTTCCCCTGCTGAGCAAACCGGAAGTCGCCGACGAGCTGCTGGACCGCCTCGAGAGGATGCTCGGTGGACGCTAAGGATCGGCTGCGCCGGTACCTCGAGCAACGACGCGACGCGGGCGAGTCGGAACTCGTCCTCGATTCGATGGACGTCGACGACGTGTTGCGGCTGCTCGGGGCGGCAAACGCCCGCGCGGGCACACCCGCGCGGGCCGCGTCTCCGAATCCCGACGAGGTATCCCCCCGCGCATCCGCACAGGAACCAGTGGTGCCCCCCCCCTCGCAATCCGACGCACCCGCCGAGGGGGCGCGCCGAGAGCCTCCCGACGACTGGCGGGCGGCACTTCGCGCCCTCGCGCCCGGGAGCCAGATCGCCTCGGGGGGGAACCCGTCAGGTGCGACAGGGCCTCGTCCCGCGCCACCACGCGAGGCGGTACCGCCTCGCTCTGACGCGGAACGGGCCCCGGCACCGGCTCCCCCGCCAGCCACGCCCGCCAACGCGCCTGGCGACGACACCGCATCGGGCGGAGGGACCCCTGATGATGGTTCTCCGCTCGAGCGCCTCGCCGCCGCGAGCGATGCAGGGACGCGCGACACGTCGCACGCGACGATGCCGATCGAATACGTGCCCGCGGGGATTGTGGTAGGCTCGCCGGCGCACGAGCTCTTTGGGGGGCCCAGGTCGCCTTACGACACGCTGGACGACGTCGCGGCCGCGACACGCGTCTGCCATCTGTGCGCGTTGCACCAGACGGCGAAACAGGCGGTCCCGGGGCAGGGCAATCCGCACGCGGATTTCGTGTGCGTGGGCGAAGCACCGGGGGCAACCGAGGACGAGCAGGGCGTTCCGTTCGTGGGTGCGGCCGGCCAGCTCCTGACGAAGATCCTGGGCGCCATCCAGCTCTCGCGCGAGGACGTCTTCATCTGCAACGTCCTCAAGCATCGGCCGCCGGGCAACCGCAACCCCACCCCCGACGAGGTCGCGGCCTGCTCTCCCTATCTCGTTAGGCAGATCGAGCTGCTCGCCCCCAAGGTGATTGTCGCCTTCGGCACCTTTGCGGCGCAAACACTATTGCAGACGAAGGAGCCGATCGGCAGACTGCGCGGGAAGATCCACCGCTACTACGGCGTACCCCTGATCGTCACCTATCACCCGGCGGCGTTGCTCCGCAACCCGTCGTGGAAGCGCCCGACCTGGGAAGATGTCCAGCTTGCTCGACGACTCTTCGACCGCGCCCGCGGCACGTGATCCGTTCCGCGATCGGCGCCCTCCGTACGCGGAGGACGCCGAGCAGGCGGTGATCTCGGCGATGATGATGGATCGCAACGCCATCGTGCGTGCGATCGAATTCGTCGACGACACCATGTTCTACCGTGAGGCGCACCGGCGCCTCTTCCGTGCCATTCTCGGACTCAACGAGCGCGGCTCGGTTGTCGACGTGCTCACGTTGGCCGACGAACTGTCGATGCGCGGCGAACTCGAGGCGACTGGGGGGAAGGACTACCTCGGCCAGCTCGTCGATGCCGTGCCGACGTCGGCCAACGTCGAGTATCACGCCAAGATCATTCGCGAGAAGGCGCTGGTGCGCCGGCTGATCGAGACGTCGACGGAGATCATCACGTCGGCGTACGAGGGGAAGTCGACCTCGCACGACCTGCTCGACGCCGCGGAGCAGCGGATTTTCCAGATCAACCAGTCGCGCAAGTCGGAGGGGTTCCATCGCATCAAGGAGCTGCTCTGGCAGGCGATGGAGAAGATCGAGGAATTGAGCCGCCACGGGGAAGCTGTCACTGGCGTTCCCTCCGGATTCAGTGATCTCGACAAGCTCACGCTCGGCTTCCACCCGTCGGAGTTGACGATCATCGCGGCCCGCCCTTCTATGGGAAAGACCGCGTTTGTCCTGAACGTGGCGCAGAATGCCGCCTACTACGGGAAAACGCCGGTCGCCCTCTTCTCGCTCGAGATGGCCAAGGAGCAGCTGGTGACGCGCATGCTGGCGGCCGAAGGATGGGTCGATGCACAAAAGCTTCGAAGCGGCAAGCTGACCGACGACGACTTCCGCAACCTGGCCAAGGCGTCGGGAATCCTCGGGACGCTCCCGATCTGGATCGATGATACGCCCGGATTGTCGATCCTGGAGATCCGGTCGCGATCGCGGCGTCTCAAGGCCGAGAACAACGTCGGCCTGATCATCATCGACTATCTCCAGCTCATCCAGGGCCCGGCCGACTCCGAGAGCCGTCAACAGGAAGTCAGCTACATCTCGCGCTCATTGAAGATCCTCGCGCGCGAGCTTGAGGTGCCGGTCGTCTGCCTGTCGCAGCTTTCGCGCGGTCCGGAGCAACGCACGGGTGAGAACAAGCGGCCGCAGCTCTCCGACCTGCGCGAGTCCGGGGCGATCGAGCAGGATGCGGACGTCGTCATGTTCCTCTACCGTCCCGAGTACTACGAGGGTGCGCACGACGAGCGCGGGGAGCCGAGGCGCCTTGCCGACGGCACGCCGCTCGATGGCCTGGCCGAGGTGATCATCGGCAAGCAGCGCAACGGCCCGACCGACACGGTGCGCATGTTCTTTCACAAGAAGTTCACGCGATTCGACAATTATTCGCCGCGTCCGGAGTGATGGTGGCGCGCGCGAAGACGGTCTACCGCTGCACCGAGTGTGGCGCCGAGCATCCGAAGTGGGCGGGACGCTGCGACGCGTGCGGCGAATGGAACACGCTCGCGGAGGAAGTCACGACTCGTGCCGCACGGACGTCGGCCGGCACACGCGCACCGGCGGGCATGGCGGTGGCCGCCACGGCCCCGGTGCGATTGCGCGACGTGGGGTCGGCGCGCACGGCACGACTGTCATCCGGCATTACGGAGTTGGATTTCGTGCTCGGGGGCGGGATCGTCCCCGGGTCGATGGTCCTGGTCGGGGGCGAGCCCGGGATCGGCAAGTCGACCCTCCTCTTGCAGGTGGCGGCCTCCCTGACGGCAGCGGGGACCGATGTCCTCTATGTCTCGGGCGAGGAATCTCCGCTCCAGGTGAAGCTGCGCGCCGAGCGGCTCGGGCAGGGCGACCAGGTGCAACTTCTCTGTGAGACTTCGCTCGAGCAGATCCTCGAGGTCGCGACACAGGTGCGACCGGCGGTGATGGTCGTCGACTCCATCCAGACCACCGCCACCGAGGAGCTGGAGGGGGCGCCCGGCAACGTGGGACAGGTGCGCGAGTGCGCCGCCCGACTGATGCGATTCGCCAAGTCGTCCGGCTCCACGGTGATCGTCGTGGGGCACGTGACAAAGGGCGGGGGGATCGCAGGGCCGAAGACGCTCGAGCACATCGTCGACACGGTCCTCTACTTCGAGGGCGAGGGAACGGGCGACCACCGCGTCCTGCGCGCCACCAAGAACCGCTTCGGGTCGGTCGACGAGATCGGCGTCTTTCGCATGACGACGGACGGGCTGCTCGGAGTGGGCAATCCGTCGGCGCTCTTCCTCGGGGATCGCGAAGGGCGAGCCTCGGGGAGCGCGGTTACGGCCTTGCTCGAGGGGACGCGGCCGGTGCTCGTGGAGGTGCAGGCGCTCGCGGCAAAGGCGGGCTTCGGGACGCCGCAACGCGTGGCCACCGGCTTCGACGGGCGCCGCCTCGCATTGCTGCTGGCGGTCCTCGACAAACGAGCCGGTCTCTCCTTCGCCCAGCTCGACGTCTTTCTCAACGTCGTGGGCGGACTTCGGATGCAGGAGCCGGCGGGCGACCTCGCTGTCGCCGCCGCGCTCGCGTCGAGTGTCTATGATCGCGCCCTCCCCTCGGAGGGGGTTTTCATCGGGGAGGTCGGCTTGGGAGGCGAAGTTCGTCCGGTGTCGCAATCGGAGCGTCGACTCGCCGAGGCGGCACAACTGGGTTTCCGAACGGTGTATCTGTCCGAGCGCGGGCGTCCTCGGCGCGCCCCCGATGGTATTCGCGTGGTGGGCGTCACCTCGCTCGATCGACTCTTCACGGAACTCTTCCCGTGAGTGGCGACGCGACCCCGCCCCATCCCGCGAACGGCGACGTTCACGACGGTGCGGCCGTCGAGCGTGCGCCCGGGCACCTGCCGCGCGAGACCACGCCGCCGGAACTGCGTCCCGACTCGACCGTCGCGCGAGACGTCGGAGTCATCATCGTCGCGGCGGGAAGCGGGAAGCGTACCGGCAGCGCCGAGTTGAAGCAGTTTCGCTGGGTGGCCGGGAAACCGATGCTCCTGCACTCGATCCAGGCATTTCACCGGCGCGCCGATGTGGCACAGGTCATTGCGGTGCTGCCACGCTCCTTCGCTGGCGATCCGCCCCCGTGGATCTTCCAGTGCGACGTCGACCGCCTCCTGGTCTCCGTCGGCGGACGGGAGCGGAGCGACAGCGTCTGGAACGGCCTGGAGGACCTCGAGCCGGAGGTCGAGATCGTCGTCGTGCACGACGCGGCGCGCCCGCTGCTCACGGACGCCACGATCGACGCGGTCATCCGCCAGGCGCGCGCCGGAACGGGCGCGATCGCGGCGCTGCCCGTCATCGACACGCTCAAGGAGGTCGACCACCAGGGGCGCATCGTGAGGACGATCGATCGTACCCAACTATGGCGTGCGCAAACGCCGCAGGCGTTTCCGCGCGACATGATCGAGCGCGCGCACCTCGACGCGCGTCGCGACGGGGTCACGGCGACCGATGACGCAGCGCTGTGCGAACGGCTGGGATTGCCGGTCGTCGTGGTGCGGGGGAGCGAGCGCGCGATGAAGGTCACGGAGGCCGAAGACTTCGCGCGCGCCGACGCGATCGCGGCGCTCCCCGAGTGACGCGGGCGTCGCTCTCCATCCCGTTCTGGTCTCCCCCCGAGGTCGAGGGGGCGCTCAACGCGACGATTCGTCACCTGCAGGGGCGCGGCGTCCTGGCCTATCCCACCGAGACGGTCTACGGCTTCGGAACGGCGGTGGACCACGAGGCCGTCGAGACACTGGTGCGCCTCAAGCATCGCCCCCCGGCGAAGCCGTTCCTCCTGCTCATTGCCGGGAGCGAGATGCTGGCGCGACTCGACCTGCACCTAACGACCGTCGCCTCGCGGCTGGCGGCGCGGCACTGGCCTGGACCGCTCACGCTCGTCCTCAATGGCGGCGAGCGCCGAGTCCCGGCGCGGTTGCGCGGTCCCGAGGGAGGAGTGGCCGTGCGTTGGACGTCGCATCCCGGACTTCAGCGACTGCTCCTCGCCTACGGCGATCCGATTACGTCCACGTCCGCCAACCGACCGCGCCAACCGCCGGCGATGACGGCGGGCGAGATCGTGCAGCAGTGGCAGTCGGAAATCACGCAGGGAACGATTCGCGTGCTCGACGGCGGCCGCCTCGTCGAATCGGCGCCCTCGACGGTCGTCGATTGCACGGGCGGACGGCCGCGGGTCATCCGGCCCGGCGCCATCCCGTCGGCGATGCTACGTGAGAGTGCGCCCGATCTCATCGGAGAGTTCTAGCCGGCGGCCGCGGGGCTGTCCGGGCGACTGACCCCATCGACCGCAGGAGCAACCGCCGGGCACCGCGAGCTGCCGCAAGACGGAGGCGAGCCACGCAGCGATTCACCGACGGTGCGGCGCTCCGTCGATCGGGTGAATGCACCGCTCGACGCCGCTGAGTAGCTTTCGGATTCGACCGGTCGTTGCTCGGCCCATCGCCGCTGGAGTCTCGTGAAGCTGCTCTTCGTTTGTACCGGCAACACCTGTCGCTCGCCCATGGCCGAAGTGATCGCCCGACGCGAGGCGATCGGGCGCGGGCGCGAGGATGTGGAGGTCGGGAGCGCGGGAACGAGTGCTTGGGACGGCGCGCCTGCGTCGGATGGATCGCTGCTGGTCGCGCTGGAGCGCCAACTCGACCTGGGAGCGCATTCCGCGCGGCAGGTGACGGCGGAACTGGTGCGCGACGCGCATCTGATCTTTACGATGGGACCGCACCATCTGGAGCGAGTGCTCGCGCTGGGAGGGGAAGGGAAGTCGCACGTCCTGACCACCTTCGCCACCCGGGACGGCGATCCATCGGGGGTGGCGGATCCGTTTGGTGGCGATCTCGACGACTATCGGACGGCGTACGAGGACCTCGTCCGGGAGATCCGTCGCATCTTCGACGCGCTTCCTGCCCGGACCTTGTGACGCCGGCGGCGCTCCCGCTGCGGCTGGTGCTTCTCGGTCATCCGGTCGCCCATTCGCTCTCGCCCGCGTTTCAGAACGCGGCGGAGTCTCAAGATACGGTAATCGCCCTCGGCACC
>JBDTUA010000162.1:0-10810 GCA_040007995.1 Gemmatimonadota bacterium
GCGACGAGTTGGAGCCGCACTATCATTTTGCGGCGAAGGAACTCAAGCTCATCACGAAGAACGTCATGGTGGCGCGGCCGGCGGTGCTTTACATCGCCGACATCCCCGTGATGTGGCTTCCGTTCGTTTTCCAGGACATGCGGCCCGGGCGGCGCAGCGGGATCATCCCGCCGCGCATCGGCTTCAACCAGATCTTCAGGCAGAGTCCCTTCCTGCGCCGCACGATCGAGGACATCGGCTACTACGTCGCCCTCAACGACTACATGGACGCCCAGGTCTCGATGGACTGGCGCAGCGACGCGCGCTCCACAGCCTTCGACCCGGGCTACCTCAAGTTCACCGGGCAGATGCAGTACCGCTGGCGCGACCGCTTCATCAGCGGATCGATCGGCTCATCGTACAACTACCTGCGCAACGGACAGTCGAACACCCAGTACTCCTGGAACCACACCCAGGAGTTCTCGCAGCGCACGCGCCTCAATGCGACGTTCAACTACGTCACCAATACCACGATCCAACGGAACATCAGCTTCAACCCGTCGGCGGCGCTGCAGACCATCCGCTCGTCGCTCAATTATTCGACCGGGCGCGGGCCGCTCTCGCTGAACGTCGGCGGCAACCAGACGCAGTACCCGGGGCGCGGCCAGCTCGATCGCGACTTCCCCAGTCTCTCGATCACCAGCAAGCCAATTCGTGTCGGGGACAACTTCACCTGGACCCCCGGGCTCAACATCACGAACTCGCAGAGCTTCGACATCGATCAGGTCGGCGACTTCGGCTACCGCTACACACGCAATCCGTTGACCAACGTGCTCGACAGCGTCAAGGTGCGGCGCAACACGCGTCGCTCCTCGATCAGCTTCGAGACGCCGCTCCAGGTCTTCGGCTTCAACTGGCGCAACTCGGTGCGCATCTCCGACGTGCTGAACGATTTTCCGCAGCGGCGCACGATCTACACCGACGTCACCGATACGACGTCCAAGGTGGAGCGCGTCTTCGCCCGAGATTTCGTGACGGGGCTGGATTGGGACACCGGTTTCAACCTGCCGAGCTTCTTTCAGGGGTCATGGAACCTCACACCCACCGTCTCCTTCCAGAAGGTCGACGGTCGCTCCCCGCTGATCGTGCGCACGGAGCGCACCGGCGGGAAGTTCGTCGCACAGTCGATGCGCCCGGCGTACGGCGTCTCGATGACGCCCAAGTTCTACGGCTTCTTTCCCGGCTTCGGCCCGATCGAGCGCATTCGACACTCGATCGAGCCGCAGGTGATCTTCGCCTACACACCGAAAGGAAACGTCTCGAACGAGTTCCTCGCCGCCAACGGCGACATCGCACAGGGCTACCTCGGGAACAACCAGCAGACCACGATCTCGCTCGGCTTCGCGACCGCCTTCGAGGCGAAGATGCGACAGAAGGAATCCGACGTGGTCCGCGATACCGCCGCGGCGCCCGACTCCACGCGGCCCGGCGCCCCGCGCGGCGCCGGCCTGGGGCCAGGGCTCATCGGAGGTGGCCCGGCGGGCAGTGACCAGTCTCGCAAGATCAAGCTCCTCTCCCTCACCTTCACCACACTCTCCTACGACTTCGTGCGCGCGCGCAAATCGACGGGGGGGACGGGACTGAACAATACCACGTTCGACTATACGGCACGGTCGGACCTTCTCCCCGGCTTCGATCTCGGCGTCAATTACTCGCTCTTCCAGGGCGATCCGGTCTCCGACACGGCAGTCTTCAAGCCGTATCGCGAGGGAATTCGCAGCACGCTGAGCCTGGACGCCAACTCGCCCCTCATTCGTGGGATGGCGCGCATCTTCGGCGTGCATATGCTCGACGCCGCCGAGAAGAGCGCGCGCGAGCGACAGGCGGCGACGCAACGGGGAGACGACGGCGTCCGTCAGGATCGCAGCATGGGGACCAATGGCATGCTCGCGAACCGTTCGATCCAGGGGAGCGTGAATTCGTCGCGACTGCAGGTGCCGTCAGGGCAGGGGTGGAAGGTCAACCTCTCGTACTCCTCGACCCGCCAGCGCCCGCCGGTGGGTGACAACGTCGTCTCGCTCGACCCCGCGATCATCTGCGAGCAGTACCGACTGAGCAACCCGCTGGGCTATGAGGAGTGCGTGAGCTCGCAGCAGACGTCGGGATCGATCGTGAATCCGTACGAATCCACGACCCGTGGAGGCTCGATCTTCCTCACACCGCCGCAGGCGAGCGTGCAAGGGAGCATGTCCTTCCACGTCACCGACAAGTGGGCCGCGCAGTGGCAGACGAGCTACGACATCGAGCGCTCCAAGTTCGCCTCGCACGTCGTGAGCCTGCAGCGCGAGTTGCACGACTGGGATGCGATCTTCGCGTTCTCCCGCTCGCCAAACGGGAACTTCTCGTTCAACTTCTTCATCGCGCTCAAGGCGCAGCCGGACCTGAAGTTCAACTACGACCGGCCGCAGTATCCGCGCGGCTACATCGGCAACCGCTCGTTCTAGGGCGCGATCGCGCGACGCGCGAGCGATTCTGCAGAGGCGCGGCCGTACCGCAGCGTGTCTGCATAGCGGTGCCTCACACGCACGTCACGAGCACGGAACTCCTTCATGACCGATTCTCCAGTCGTACTCGACGGACACGCGCTGCGCGTCGCCGACGTGGTGGCGGTCGCCCGCCGCGGGACGCAGGTGGCGCTGGCGCCGGCGGCACGTGAGCGGCTCACACGCGTGCGCGCGATCGTCGCCGGCATCGTGGAGCGCGGCGAAGTGGTGTACGGCGTGACCACCGGTTTCGGCAAGTTGTCGGACGTCGCGATTCCGCGCGACCGCCTCGCCGAGCTGCAGGTCAACCTCGTGCGCTCTCATTCGGTAGGAGTCGGCCCGCGGCTGAGTGAAGTCGAGGCGCGGGCAATCATGCTGCTGCGCGCCAACGTGCTGGCGCGTGGGTGCTCCGGGATCCGCGCCTCCGTGGTGGACTTGTTGCTGGCGATGCTGAACGCGGGGATCTGGTCGCCGATCCCGGAGCAGGGAAGCGTTGGAGCGAGCGGCGATCTCGCCCCGCTGTCGCACGTCGCGCTCGGACTGGTCGGCGAGGGGACGCTGCTGCGCGGCGACGTCGAGGCCCCCGCGACCGACGTGCTGCGCGACGCGGGGCTCGCCCCGGTCACGTTGCAACCCAAGGAAGGGCTCGCCCTGGTCAACGGCACACAGGCCCACACGGCACTGGCCGCACTCGCCTTGCACGATGCGCGGGTCCTGTGGCGCGCGGCGCACATCACCGGCGCGGCGACGCTCGAAGCGCTGTTAGGCACCCCGGTGGCCTTCGATCCCCGCATTCACGAGGTGCGCGGGCAGGTGGGGCAGATGCGCTCGGCGGCGCTCATGCGCGCGCTGCTCGCCGACAGCCAGATTCGCGAGTCGCATCGCCTCGACGACCCGCGCGTGCAGGACGCCTACGCGCTGCGCTGCATGCCGCAGGTACATGGCCCGGTGCTCGATGCGCTCGACTTCGTTGACGGCGTCGTGTCACGCGAGCTGAATGCCGCGACCGATAACCCGCTTGTCTTCGAGGACGGGGAGATGCTGAGCGGTGGCAACTTCCACGGACTGTCGGTGGGAATGGCGTGCGATTTCCTGGCGATCGCCCTTACGAACCTCAGCACCATCTCCGAGCGTCGGATCGACCGCCTCGTGCACCCGGACCTCAACCAGGGGCTCCCCCCCTTCCTCACCACCGACGCGGGGGTCAATTCCGGCTTCATGATGGCGCAGGTGACGGCGGCCGCGGTCACGTCGGAATGCAAGGGACTCTCGCACCCCGCCAGCGTCGACTCCATCCCGACCGACGGGAGCAAGGAGGACGTCGTCCCCATGGCTATGGGGGCGGCGGTCAAGCTGCGCCGCGTCGTCCAGAACGTCCGCTACGTACTCGCCGTCGAGCTCCTCTGCGCGATGCAGGGGATCGACTATCGCCGTCCACTGCGATCGAGCGCGGCGATCGAGCGCGCCCATGCGACGCTGCGAACCGTCGTCGCGCCGTTGGGGCGCGACCGCGTGCTGGCTCCCGACATCGCCGCCGCCGCACGGCTCATCGCCGAGGGCGGGCTCGAGGACTGCGTGCCGGCTGCATTTCGCTAGGTTGTTGGTGGAATCGTCCCGTACCGGGTTGTTGCCATGACCTCGACACTCTCCCACGCCGCCGGCGCGCGCGAAGTCCGCGCACCGCGCGGTCGCCAGCTGTCCTGCAAGGGTTGGCAGCAGGAAGCGGCGCTGCGTATGCTGATGAACAACCTCGACCCCGACGTTGCAGAGCGCCCGGATGACCTGGTCGTCTACGGCGGGACGGGGCGTGCCGTGCGCAGTTGGGAGGCCTTCGACGCCATCGTCGCCGCGCTACGTGCGCTGGAGCATGACGAGACGCTCATCGTGCAGAGCGGGAAGCCGGTCGCCGTCTTCCGCACGCAGGTGCACGCACCGCGCGTGTTGATCGCCAACAGCAACCTGGTGGGACGCTGGGCGACCTGGGACGTCTTCCGCGATCTCGAGCGGCAGGGACTCATCATGTACGGGCAGATGACGGCCGGTTCGTGGATCTACATCGGGTCGCAGGGGATCGTGCAGGGGACGTATGAGACCTTCGGGGCGGTGGCGCGCGAACACTTCGGCGGTTCGCTGGCTGGTCGCTTCGTCCTCACGGCGGGACTCGGCGGGATGGGAGGCGCGCAGCCACTCGCCGCGACGATGTGCGGCGCCGTGATCCTCGGCGTCGAAGTAGACGAGCGTCGGATCGACAAGCGGCTCGCGACAGGCTACTGCGATCGCAAGACGTCGTCGCTCGACGAGGCGCTGGCGTGGATAGGCGAGGCCACCGCCAGCCGCACCGCGCTCTCCGTCGGGCTGGTGGGAAACGCCGCCGACGTCCTGCCGGAACTCGTCCGCCGTGGAGTCATCCCCGACGTCGTCACCGACCAGACGTCGGCTCACGACATGCTCAACGGCTACGTCCCCGCCGGGATGTCGCTCGCCGCCGCCGAGTCGCTGCGCGAGAGCGATCCCGCCGAGTACGTGCGCCTGTCGACTGCCTCCGCGGTGCGTCATGTGCAGGCGATGCTCGCGCTGCAGGCACGTGGCGCAGTGACGTTCGACTATGGCAACAACCTCCGGACGGTCGCGCTGGACGCCGGGGTCGCCAACGCCTTCGACTTTCCCGGCTTTGTCCCCGCGTACGTGCGCCCGCTCTTCTGTGAGGGGAAGGGACCCTTCCGATGGGTGGCGCTCTCCGGCGACCCTGCCGACATTCATCGCACCGACGACCTCGTCCTCGAGCTCTTCCCGGGCGACGAACACCTGCATCGCTGGATCACCCTCGCCCGCGAAAGAATTCACTTCCAGGGGCTGCCGGCGCGCATCTGCTGGTTAGGACAGGGCGCACGCGCCCGATTCGGCGTCGCGCTCAATGACCTGGTCGCGTCCGGCGAACTCTCGGCGCCGATCGCGATCGGACGCGACCATCTGGATACCGGAAGCGTGGCGTCGCCGTTCCGCGAGACGGAGGCGATGAAGGACGGGAGCGATGCCATCGCGGATTGGGCGATTTTGAATGCGTTGGTGAACGTGGCAAGCGGTGCCTCGTGGGTGTCGTTCCACCACGGCGGCGGCGTCGGGATCGGCAACTCGCTGCACGCCGGGCAGGTGATCGTCGCCGATGGAACCGCCGAGATGCGCGGCCGCCTCGAGCGCGTCCTGACCAACGACCCCGGCATCGGCGTCGCCCGACACGCCGATGCCGGCTACGCCACCGCCCTCGAAACCGCCAAACGGGAAGGAATCACCCTCCCGATGCTGACGGGTCGTTAGCCTTCGCACCTGCACGCCGGACGAGACGGCTTTCTCGCGCTTCCCTTCGTCTCCCGTCCCCCGTCCCCCGTCCGATGCTCAGCAGCAAGTACAAGCCGTATCACATCCCGCTCTTCCTCGCCAAGTACGCGTGGCTCGTGGCTCGTCGAAGCCCGGTCCTCGTGCACTTCGAGGTCACGATGCGCTGCAACGCCCGCTGCGGCTTCTGCGACTACTGGAAGACGCCGGCCGAGGCACGCGCCACCGAACTCAAGAGCTTCGCCGACGCCGCTCGCTTCTTCAACCCGATGCTGGTGACGTTCACGGGCGGAGAACCGCTGCTGCGCCGCGACCTCGAGGACCTCGTCGCCTCGGTCCGCGACGCGATTCGCCTCAACTACATCATGCTCATCACGCACGGCGGCATGTTGTCGGTGGAGCGCGCCCGCTCCCTGTGGAACGCCGGGATCGACCAGTTCAACATTTCGCTCGACTATCTCGATGGGCGGCACGATCAGGCCCGCGGTATCCCGGGGCTGACCGAGAAGATCTTCGCCGCCGTGCAGGGGATGCGCGCGTCGGGGATCAACGGCATCCGCTTCAACACCGTCATCAAGAACGACAACCTCGACCAACTCCTGCCGTTGGTCCACCGCGCGGCCGAGCTCGGGGTGGGGGTCAACTTCTCGCTCTACACCGACTTCAAGAACGGCAACGGCGACTTCCTCCTGCAGAACGGCTTCGTCGAGCAGGCACAGGGGGCGATCGACGAACTGCTCGCATATAAGCACGCGCGACGCGGGGTGATCACGAACTCGGACTACTACCTCGAGCAGATTCCCCGCTACCTGCGCGGCGAGATGCACGAGCCCTGCCAGTCCGGGATCCGCACGATCCACGTCGATCCGACAGGACACGTAAAGCGCTGCCCCGACTTCCCGACTGACTTCCACTGGTCGGAGTTCGCCAAGTACGAGCCGATCGACTGCAATAAGTGCTACTACGCCTGCCGCGGCGAAGCGCAGGCGCCACTCCGGCTCTCGCGCGTCAAGGACGTCTTCGCCTGACGCTGTAGGGGTCCCCCCTCTTCCGTCACCCCGGACCGTTCCTCACGTTCGGCCGACCCGCCTTTCGCCGGAGCCGCCGATGACCGACCGCCTGTTTGTGAACGCCTCGCAGATTGTGACCTGCGCCGGACCCGCGCGCGCGCGCCGGGGGAACGAGTTGCGAGATGCAGGGATCCTCATCCGCGCCGCGGTCGCGACGCAGGGTGAACGCATCGCGCAGGTGGGAGGCGAGGACGAGCTGCGGCGACGTTTCCCGCTCGCTGAAATCGTCGACTGCGCCCGCGGTGTGCTCCTGCCGGGACTCGTCGATTCGCATACACACGCCATCTTCGGCAAGCCTCGCTTCGAGGAGCAGGAGCTGCGCAGCGCGGGTCTCGACTACATGGATATCGCGCGACGTGGCGGTGGCATCCACGCGTCGGTCCGCGACGTCCGCGCACGGAGCGAGGACGACCTGGTCGCGCTTGCACGACCGCGTCTCGAGAGGCTGGCCCGCTACGGTACCACGACCGTAGAGGTGAAGTCGGGTTACGGACTCACCGTCGAGGACGAGCTCAAGAGCCTTCGCGCGATTCAGCGCCTCTCCGCGCTCGTCCCCCTGCGCCTCGTGCCGACCTTCCTTGGCGCCCACGAGATCCCGCTCGAGGCACGTGGCAGCCCGGAAGGACGTGCCGATTACGTGCAGTTGATCGTCAAGGAGATGATCCCTCGGGTCGTCGCCGGTGGGCTCGCGCGCTTCGCCGATGTCTTCTGCGAACCGGGAGTCTTTACGGTCGACGAAACACGGACGGTGCTGTCGGCCGCCCGTGCAGCCGGGCTTCGACTCAAGCTCCATGCGGACGAACTGCGCCCTTCCGGGGGAGCGGAGCTTGCCGCGGCGCTCGGGGCGACGTCGGCGGACCACCTGGCCGCCATCTCGGACGCGGGGATTCGGGCGCTGGCGTCATCGAATACGGTGGCGACGCTGCTCCCGGGGACGATGCTATTTCTTGGTAAGGAACGCCACGCACCGGCGCGGGCGCTGATCGATGGGGGAGCGGCCGTGGCGCTGGCTACGGACTTCAATCCCGGTACGTCCCCTACTCCGAATTTCCCGCTCATTCTCGCTATCGCCGTGAGTCAGCTGCACTTGTCCGTCTCCGAGGCAATTCTCGCCGCCACCGTAAATGGGGCGGCTGCGCTTGATCTCGCGCAGGAAACGGGACAGCTCGCCCCAGGGTTCTCGGCCGATCTTGCGCTCTTCGACATCGAGGATGCGCGGGAAATCCCGTATTGGTATGGCGACCGTCGATGCCGGGCGACGTGGGTGCGAGGCGTGCCATGCGCGGCGTAGAGCGCCACGTTCGCCCGCACGGCGAGCATTGCACAATCTGCGCCCTCGACGTTCGTGACGGTGCGCCGGGGTCGGCGCCGCGTCTTGCGCCGAACGCAACGGTGGTGATCGGAAGCGCCGAGTCGCGCGTTGGACACCGATGGAGTGGGTCGCGCTGATGGCGAATCCGAACATCGCGAAGCTCAAGAAAAAGGCGTCCGACTTCGAACAGAAGAAGCAGTTCGACCGGGCGCTCTCGCTCTACATCCAGCTCTTGGAAGAGGCGGGGCGCGATCTCGATGACGCTGACTTGCAGCTGTACAACCGCGTTGGCGACCTCCTGGCGCGGCAAGGAAACGTGACGGAGGCGCTCGCCTATTATGAAAAGGCAGTCGACGTCTACGCGGAGCGCGGCTTCCTGAACAACGCGATCGCCCTCTGCAACAAGGTGCTGCGCCAATCACCGGCGCGCACGTCGGTGTACTACAAGCTCGGGAAGATTTCGGCGACCAAGGGCTTCAAGAGCGACGCGAAGAAGAACTTCCTCGAGTACGCCGAGCGGATGCAGAAGTCGGGACACATCGACGAGGCATTCCGCGCGCTGAAGGAGTTCGCCGATCTCTGCCCAGATCAGGACGACATTCGGCTGATGCTGGCCGACTGGATGCAGAAGGAGAACCGCACGTCGGAGGCGGTCGCGCAGCTCGAGACGCTCTACATCAAGCTCGAGCAGGAAGGGCGTGACGCCGAGGCGCGAGCCACCATTGATCGCATCAAGGCGATCGATCCGACCGTTGTCCCGCGACCGTCCGGCTCCGTCATCGCCCAGAAAGCCAACGACCTCGTCTTCCTCGACCTGGAGGCGTTCGAACAGTCGCCCCAGTCGCGGGGCGAGTCGAACGGCGCCCACGCCTCGGCGGAGGATCCGCGTGCGGCGGTTCCTGTCGTCGCCGCGCTCGAAGGGTTGGTCCTGACGTTCCTGCCTGAGGAAGAAGAGGATAGTGCGCGCTCGGCGCCCGCTCCGCTCCTGGAGGGATTCGAGTCGACGATCCCGGATGCGTCGGACGACGAATCGCTCGCGGCCGCATCCATCCTTGGACTGGAATTGTTGAGCGATGTGCCGGTCGAGCGGGGGGCGCCGACGGAATCGCTGCTCACGGTGGAAGTCGACTCCTGGAGCGATCCGATCGAACCGGTGCCGCAAGTCACCGGCCTGGAAACGCCTCGCATTTCGCTCACCGGGGCGCATCCGGCGCTCTCGCCGCTTATCGACGTCCCCCCGATGTCCGGCGAGGAGTTCGGGCATCTGGCCCTTCGCCGCGAGGAGACTCCCGATCTGGACGCCGTGGCGGCTCGTAGCGCCCACGATCTGGCGCTGCCGTCGGTCCTGCCGCTGCTCGAGTCCCACAATCCCGCCATCGACCTGCTGCGCGTGATGGGGACGCCGGTCGGTTCGCCGGCTATCGCGGACGCATCGGACGGCGACGAGGGCTCGGGGATCGACCTGCTGACGCTGCCGCCAGTTGGAGACAGCCTCGGTCCATCGGCCAGTCTCGTGTGGCCCGTCATGGGATCGGAAGCGCCGCTCGACCTCGCATCGCCGCGGGGCGATGACGCGGTGCGCACAGAGGGCAGCGACTCGGCGACCCGCGAGGATACCGTCGACGCGACCGGCGCAGCTATCGCGGATCCAGCGGTCGCCGATACGGCGGTCGATATCGCGGCGCAGGCGAACGACGCGTCGCGTCGTGATGAGACAACCGATCCGCGGAAGGCGCGTGAACATCGACTGCGGGACACCGCGGAGTTGATTGCGCAGGATGGATCGGCGCGCGCGACCGATGAGCTGCTGGTGGTGCCGTCAGAAGTGATCGACGAAGAAACGCGCCGCTCGCTAAGGCTCGAGTTCGCGCTCGACGGTGACGAAACGCCCGACGCGTGGGTCGAGGCCGCGCTAGCGGCGCGCGACGACTTCTCGTTCGACCGACTCCTGACGCCGCTCGGCCTCCCGACGATCGCGACCAGCGAGGCGGACGCCATGGCGCACGATGCGGGGGGCGCTCGCGCGGCCGCCGATCTGTCGCGCGACGTCGAGTCGGCGCACCTCGGCCAGAGCGGTATCGACGGCGACGACGGTGTGGGACGAGAGCTCGCGGATTCGACCGACGACGCGACAGCCGAGACGGAATCGCTCGAAACCGCATTCGCACGGTTGTCCGATGTGGGGCTGGAGGACGAGTCCGTGCAGCCTCTCCTCGTCGACGCGGACGTTGCGTCGACAGGCGCGGGCGAAGTCGTGCACGCCTCGGCTTCTGTCGACGATCCGCGCCCCGTCGAACCTGGAGAGGGCGTGGCTGAGGGCTCGCATGCCGCTTCGCAGGAAGGCGCGTACGAGGCAGCGCAGGAGACGACGATCGAGTCGGCGCATGAGTCGGCGCATGAGTCGGCGCATGAGTCGGCGCATGAGTCGGCGCATGAGGCGACGCACGAGGCGACGCACGAGGCGACGCAGTGGGTCGGCGGAGAAATCGACCCGGGCGATTCCCGTGGCGAAGCGATTGTGCACGGCGAGGTCGATGCACCTTCGGATTCGCGCGACGCCGACGCGTTCATCG
>JBDTUA010000163.1:0-10740 GCA_040007995.1 Gemmatimonadota bacterium
CACCTGCTGCCCACCTGCTGCCCACCTGCTGCCCACTCGCCGTCGCAGCCTCCCCTAGCTTCGCGTCTCCACGACGTCGATGCCGCGCTTCACCAACTCGGCGATGTACGCAAGAGCAGGCATGCTCTCGTCCGGCGTCAGGACGCCCGGTTCGATGCGTCCGCGCCCTTGGAAGAGGCCCGTGATCGCGAGTGAGTAGCCGGTCGTTCGCATCATGGCCGAAATACCATTCGCCTCGTCGAAGCGATCGACGACCTCCCATGAGACCGTGCCCGACGTACCACCGCGCCGTCCGCGCACCGTGACGCGCAACGCGAGTATGTCGGGCTTGTCCGACCGCAGGCGAGGACCCATCACCGCCACGGCAACGTCGCGCGGCGACACCTGCACCTTCTTCACGTCAACCGGTTCGAGGTCCAGCAACCCGAGGTCACGGATCGCCTCCATGATGTGGGCGTGACCGGGATAGCGGAGCGTCTTGTACTCCATCGTCGGGATCTTCCCCTCGTACCGGAAGGCCATCGTGGAGAGTCCTCCGGCTGTGTGGAAGGCCTCGAGCGTTCCGAGAGGGGCAGGAAACGGTACCATCTCCAGTTCCGACAACGCCTTGACCTGCGTGCGTTTCCGGTCACGCACGACCCACGACAGCGTCGTGTAGTAGTCGAGCACACCCTCGAGCGAATAGACGATCTGGTAGTTGAGGGGCGGCTGGGGGAATTGCGGCAGCCCGCCGACGTAGATCTTGACCTCGTCGACCTCGTCGAACTGCTCGATCCCGCGCTGCGCGAGGATGTTCACCATCCCCGGCGCTACGCCGCAGTCGGGAATGACGGAGACGCCCTTCGCCTTCGCTCGCTCGTGCAGGCGCTTCTGGTTGAAGACGATCTCGGTGTTGCCGCCGAGATCGCAGAAGTGCGCCCCCGACTCCACCGCAAGCTCAGAGAGCGCTTCGTTGAAGTAGTAGGGGATCGCGCTCATGACGACCTTGCACTGGCTCATCTGTTCGATGACGCGCTCGCGGTCGCGCACATCGAGCACCGTCGGGACGAGGCGATTACCGAGGTACGGCGTCAGGAATGGCGCGAGGTGGTCGAAGTTCAGGTCGGCGAGTCGGACTTCCGTGACATCGGGATTCTGCAGGAGGTCAAAAGCGCAGGCCGAACCCTGGAGTCCGGCGCCGAGAACGAGCATCCGCATGCGGGTGGCTCCTCAAGTACGATGAGTGAGCCAAGAAGTTAACCGGAATCGACGTCCAACCGGAGCGAAAGATTTGGCTAGCCCGGTGCCCGTCACGGCGACTTCAGCGTCCCCAGGAGCGATGCGTCCGGGTCGAACACGACCTCTCGTGGCGCCGCAGCGAGTCGGATCGGAACCGGAACGGTTGCGACCCGAGACGCGGGAACGGTCACCCGCACCCGCTGCACCTTTCCCTGTGCGTCGGTGACGTCGAGCGAAAGGTTGACGCGGTACGGGGGAAAGTGGGTCCCCTGCGACACAGTCAGCAGCAGCGTCTTCCGCCCCTCCTCCCAGCGCCAGCTCGCGGTGAGTTCAGCGTAGCCGGGCCGCCGCATCCACTGGTCGAAGAACCAGTCGAGCTTCTTCCCCGAACTCGCCTCCATCTCGCGCACGAAGTCGTTCGTCAGGGCATTCCCGTGCCGGTACTTCCCGTAGTAGCTCCGCACGCCGCCAAAGAAGGCAGAATCGCCGATCTCCTGGCGCAGCATGTGGAGGGCAAACCCGGCCTTCTGGTAGACGAGGCTATTAAGGACGTTGCGCAGGTCGCTGAGCGTCTCGTCGATCACCGGCTTCTCGGCGGTCATCTTGTCGTTCAGCACGGTCTGGCGCATGCGACGCACCTCGTCGAGCATCGCCGTGTCGCCACGCGACTGCTCCGCCCACACCGCGGCGAAGTAGGTCGCGAAGCCCTCCGACAGCCAGACATGTGGCCATTCGCGCGTCGTGACCGCGTCGCCGAACCATTGGTGCGCGGTCTCGTGGGCGATGAGCCCTTCGGTCATCGACCGACGGCGATAGATGTTGTCGGCGTAGAAGATCGCCGAGGCATTCTCCATTCCGCCGTAGCGCGTGCTGCTCTGCACGTGCGCGAGCTTCTCGTAGGGAAAGGGGCCGATGAGGCGCGAGAAGAGCGACACGATGTCCCCCGCGCGCGCGAATGGTCCCGGCATGTAGTCGCGCACGTCTGGGGTGATCCAGACGCTTTGCGGCACGCATCCGGGAATCTCCGATCCCCCGCAGTCCGTGCGTCCGAGCTCGTACTGCGCAAACGGCGCAACTCCGATCACCATCACCGCCGTGTACAACGGACGTAGCGAACGCCAGCGCGTCAGCAGCATCGCGAGAGCGGAAGCGGTCGCCGGCTCGGGCGTTTCCTCCTGTAGTTCACCGTTGGCGATGACGCGATATCCGACTGGCGTGCGGACGATCCACTCGACCGTCGCCTTGTCCGACGGATGATCGACGGTCGCCAGCCACTCGCGCGCGCGGTCCGGAAAGTGGTCGGCGAAGGCGGTCCACGTGCCGGAGGAATCCTTCCGGATGATGAGACCGTCCGTCGGCTTACCGCGATACCGCAGGGCGATGCGCAGCGTATCGCGCATCCCTGCCGGGAGTGGGACGCGGACGCTGCTGCTGTCGCGCACCACGGCCACTGCCGCGCCGTTCACGCGCGCTTCATCCACACGCATCGCGCGTCGCAGGTCGAGCACCAGCGTATCCGCGCGTGCACTTCGGAAGACCACGATGGTGCTCGCCACACGCACGGTGTCGTCGAGTCCGCGTGGAGAGAAATCGACGTGAAAATCGTAGTGCTGCACGTCGAGCCCCGGGCGGCTCCCTCCGGTGCGGCTGGGGCGCGACGCCTCGCCGCTCGTCGGGGACGCCGAGGTGCGCACCTGCGCGCACGCGGGCGAGGTCGATCCGGCCAGCAGTCCGGCGAGGACGGCGATCGTGGCGGGACGCAGCAGTCCGACCGGTCGGCTCATCGCGACACCCGGTAGATCACGCCGCCCAGATCATCCGACACGAGGACGGAGCCATCGCCGATGACCAACAGGTCGACGGGACGCCCCCAGCGTTTGCCTGTGGCATCCTGCCAGCCCACGATGAAGTCCTCGACCGCCGTGGGCTTGCCAGCCGCGATGCGGATGCGGACCACCTTGGCCCCGGTCGGGTCGTTGCGGTTCCATGACCCGTGAAATGCCACGAGCGCGTCGCCACGATACTCGGCGGGAAAGGCGCTCGCCCGATCGAGAAAGGTCATGCCTAACGGGGCCGAGTGCGCCTGCATCGGGAGCGCGGGCGGGATCGTCGCGTCGCAACGCGCCTGGTCGTGGTACTCGGGATTGGGGACGCGGTTGCCGTGACAATACGGCCATCCGTAGTTGCCTCCGTCCTGCAGGATATTGATCTCCTCGACGGGCAGGTCCTGGTGTTCTGGCGGGATGTTGTCGCGCTCGTTCTGCGTCACCCAGATCGCCTTCGTCACCGGATTGACCGCCATGCCGACGGCGTTGCGAAGCCCGCTGGCGAAGACCCGACCCTTGGTGTCGCCCGCGTCGAAGCGCATCACGGCCGCGCGGTCGGGGGTCTTCTCCTCGCACAGGTTGCAGGTGGAGCCGATCGAGACGTACATGGCCCCATCGTCGCCGAAGATGACCGTGCGGCTCCAGTGCCCGCCCCCGGCGCTATACGTCGCCACGGTCTCCGGCGTCCCGATCGCTGCCATCGCCGCAGCCGAGTCGAGCCGTACCCGCACGACGGCGCCCGTATTGGCGATGTAGAGCCAGCCGTCGTGAAAGGTGAGGCCGTGGGGCTTGTCGAGTCCGTGCGCCACCACCGTCTGCGAATCGGCAACGCCGTCGCGGTTCGCATCGACAAGACGGACGACTTCCCCTGCATTCGGCCGCGAAGCGTACACGGCGCCGTCGGGACCGAGCGCCATCATGCGCACGTTTTCGACCTTCGCGAACTCCCGCACGGCAAAGCCCGAGGGTACCAGGAGTTTTCCCCCGAAGGTGTTCTCTGTCAGTTGCGTTGGGGGCTCCGGCTGCGACGTCGCTTTCGGGTCGCAGGCGGCCGCCAGGACAGCGATGGGGAGCAGGATCGCTGACCGTAGTGCGACGGCGAGCCGGCGCGGGGATGCGATGAGCGCGCGACGATGCATGAGACCTCTCGAATTGACGCGTGAAGGGCGCCCGCCGTCTGGAATGATCGGTCCGCGGATCGGCCCCGGAGCGGAATCTACGATGTGAAGCGGCGGATCGCCTGCGAGGTCGCGGCGAGGGGCGCCCCTGTGTGCCGCTGCGGCGACTTCGACTGTCCGACCATGTTGGGGCTCATGCTTGGCTCGATTGGCGCTCCGGTCAACTCCAGCAGCAGCTCAGCTGCGAACGCGGTTGCGCCCCTCGGCCTTTGCGCGATAGAGCGCCTGGTCCGCCTTGGCGAGCAGGTCTTCGACGGTTTCCAGCCCGGGAAAGGGATAGCAGGCCACGCCGACGCTGGCCGTCA
The DNA here is from genome assembly GCA_040007995.1 of Gemmatimonadota bacterium. Taxonomy (GTDB): domain Bacteria; phylum Gemmatimonadota; class Gemmatimonadetes; order Gemmatimonadales; family Gemmatimonadaceae; genus SCN-70-22. The sequence goes on from JBDTUA010000163.1 coordinate 4,528, forward strand.
GATGCAACGCGCTCCCCCCTGCGTGCTGGAAATCCCGCTCCTCGATCAATTCCCGGATGCGCTCGGCGAACGCGGTCGCCCCCGGCAGCGCCGTCTCGGGGAGGGCAATCACGAACTCCTCGCCGCCGTACCGCGCCACCACGTCGACCGAGCGAACGGCACTCTGCAGCATTGCGCCCACGTCGGTGAGCACGTCGTCGCCGACCAGATGTCCGAAGTTGTCGTTGACGCGCTTGAAGTGGTCGATATCGATGAGGAGGATCGAGACCGTGGAATCGTAGCGCTTCACCCGGTCCAGCTCGGAGTTGAGTCGTTCGGTCAGCGCACGGCGGTTGAGCACCGCGGTGAGCGGGTCCGTTTGCGCGAGCACCTCAAGCCGTCGATTGTCGGCCATGGTGGTCTCGAGAATCTTGGCCCGCTGCACCGCCGCGACGGCCGCCTTCACCACCGTATCAGCAAACTCGATGTCCTCGGCGGTCAGTGGGGGCTCGTTGAGGGAGCGCCGCAGGAAAAAGACACCGGCCTGCGTCGGCTCCAGGGCAAATGGGAGGGCGATGATCGAGCGGATGGTGACCATGGTACCGTCGCGCACCCAGCGCTGGCGCACCTCAGCATAGAGCGGCGAGGTCATCACGTCCTCGACCAGCACGGGGCGCCCGGAATCGAGCGCCGCACGGATCTCGGGATAGCGATCGAGATCCAGCTCGAATCCACGCGCCGACGCCTGCTCGAACGCGGTCGCCACGACGCGCGGTCGCTCGCCCACGCGCGCCAGGATCACGGAACAGTGCGTCAGGGCGAGCGCGCGCGCCACGCGGCGCGCGAGCAGGTGGTAGATCTCGTCCGACGACAGGTCATCCGTGACGTCGTGAAGGATGTCCACCAGCTTGCGCCGGTTCTCCGCCTCCTCGCGCACGCGTTCCAGCTCGGCCTCGATGTCACGCAGCGTATCGTTTGCCGAGCGCAGGATCGCGCGCATGCGCAGCTGCGCCTGGATTCGCGCGAGCAGCTCCTTCACCCGAAACGGCTTCTTCACGAAGTCGGCCGCGCCGAGTCCGAGCGTGCGCACCGCCGCCTCTTCTGGCGGGAGCGACGAGATCATCATCACGGGAACGTCCCGCCATCGGTCGTCCCCCTTGATCCGCTCGAGGATCTGGTAGCCGTCCGCATCGGGGAACATGACGTCCAGGAGGACGAGGTCCGGGGTCCGCTCCTCCATGTACTCCAGCACCTTCGCGCCTTGATGCGCCGAGACCACGTCGTAGCCATGCTCCTTGAGCACCCACGTCATGGTCTGGACGATCGACTGATCGTCGTCGGCGATCAGGATGCGAGCGCTAGCCATGTCCCAGCAGCTCCTGCAACCCGTCCCACTCCACATTGCCGCCGCTCAGGACGCACACCGCGCGTTCCCCTGCGCTGAGCGTCACCACGCCGGCCATCAGCGCCGCCACCGTGATGGCCCCGCTCGGCTCCGAGACCAGCTTGGCGCGATCGAGGAGGAGACGCATCGCGCGGATCATATCGGCGTCTTCGACCGTGACGACGCGATCGATGAAGGCCTGGTGGTGAGCGAAGGTCGTGGTGCCGATGCGCACGGCGAGCAGCCCGTCCGCGATGCTGCCGGTCTTCCCGAGGGCGACCGGCTCGCCTGCCTCGAGCGCTTTCGAAAGTTTGGGCGCGCCGGTCGGTTCGACGCCGATGACGCGCGCGGCCGGCAGCGTGTACTTGATTGCAGCCGCAACGCCGGCGCTCAATCCCCCTCCCCCGACCGGCACGAGGATCGTGGTCAGCTTCGGGAGGTCCTCGGCGATCTCAAGCCCCGCGGTCCCCTGTCCGGCGATGATCGTGGTGTCGTCGTACGGCGGGACCAGCGTCAGCCCCTGCTCGGAGACCAGCTCCAGCGCCCGTTCCATGCGATCGCCCGTGGTCGTTCCCGCGAGGACCACCTTCGCCCCCAACCGTTCCGCGCCTCCGCGCTTGGCGGACGTGACGGTGGTGGGCATCACGACCGTGGCGGGGACGCCGAACAGGCGCGCGGCGTAGGCCACCGCCTGCGCATGATTCCCCGATGACGGGGCGATGACCCCGCGGGCGCGATCGGCAGGGGAGAGCTTCGAGAGGTAGTTGTAGGCGCCACGAAACTTGAATGCTCCGCCCCGTTGCAGCATCTCCGGCTTGATGGACACCTCGGCGCCCGTCAGGTCGCTCAGCGCGTCAAACGGGAGGAGCGGCGTGCGCACGGCGACACCGCGCAGCAGGGTGGCGGCGGCGCGCAGGTCGTCGAGGGTGACGAGCGGACGTAGGGCGTTGGAAATGGTCACGCGTGCGGGGCGAACGTTGCGGCGGGGGGATACTCGGGGACGACTCACGTCTTACGACTCAGGACGCATGGCGCGGGCCAGCGAGTCGCGTGACGTGGGAATCTAGCAGGTGGTGATACGCGCGAGGTGCACTGCATGTTCGCGCAACATTCGATTCGGCCAATGTGACCGACGATCTTGCTCAGGGGAGGCGATAGCGCTGCCGATAGCGAAGGTCGCCCTCGTCCTTGCGCGTCGCATAGATATTCCCTTTCTCGACGCCCAGAAGCGTCACGTCGTTCGGGAAGCGCACACGCCGCTCCAGCTTTCCGCCAGGCGCAATGACGTCATAGTCGACCACCTCACCGGCGCCGCCCAGGTTGCGCGCCACCCACAGCCGTCCGTCGGGCGCTGCGCGCACCCCGGCGAACGGTGGTTTCACGTTGGGCCAGGCGGGGGGCTCTCCGAGCTCCATCGAGATCTTCGGCATCTTCTGCCCACTGCCGGCAACCATCGAGGAGCCGAGCTTGAGCCCCTGTTCGGCCGCCTCGCGCGTGGTCTTCCGGATAAGCGACTTGTCGGCTTCGGTCACCGGGACCGGCGTGTACGGCCCGCGGGGGCCGGACACCATCGCCGTGGGACCACCCCACTCCGTGTCGTAGTCGTTCGCGCGTGCCACCGCCACGCGTCCGGTGCTGAAGACGGCCCATGCGTCACGCGGCTGCACTGATGAGAAGCTTGAAGTGCCTCACTTCCGCTGCCCATCGCTCAGCTTCAGCATCGATGCCGGATCCACGCGAACGGCCACCGTGTCTTCACGCACTCCGAGTGACGCGCATCGCACCAGCGCGACGGTGTCGCTCGTGGTCGGCATTTTTCCGGCGACCAGCCGCACACCGCGGCTCTCGGAGTAGAATCGCCCTGGCTCGTCGACCGCCAGGATCGTCCTCAGCTTGAGAATCGCGCCGAATGCGTCGCCCGAGGCCAACAGCCGATGTGTGCGCAACGGAGTGGCGCTTCGATCCAACACAAGCATGCGCTGCAGCAGCACGTCGATGACGACGATCGAGTCGCCCATGGCGAACACGCCACCACGCAGCTGGTACTCGACCGGCCCCGCGCCCGGCGGGGACACTCGCTTCGCCGAACCCCTCGCGAAGTCGTACAGCATGAGGGTTCGGTGCTTAGTATCCGCGACGATGACACGACTGTCCCCGAGCGCGAGCATCGTGCCCGGCTGCGACAACGGTTCCTCGTGCTCGGCGGTCGGCGCCTTGAGCACCACCGTCGAAATGCCCTGCGCCGCGAGGATCGACGCGCTCAACGTCGGCGCAAGCACGACCGCGAGCGCGCACAACCACGATCCAGCGGAGGTCGGGCTTTGCATCCTGCGCAGCAGCCGGACCTCCGCTGACTCGTGTGAGACCTACTCTTCTTCGCTCTCGAGCTTCAATTCCGGCGCCTCGTTCGCGTCGGTGGACTGGTCGATGGTTTCGTCGATGGTTTCGTCGCCTTCGATCGCAAGATCGTCGTTGTCCTCCGGGACCACGCGTGCGACTGCCTGCACCACATCGCCGGCATCGAGGTTCACCAGCTTCACGCCCTGCGTGTTGCGTCCGGCGACCCGCACCTGCGAGACGGGGGAGCGAATGACCATCCCCGACTTGGTGATGAGCATGACCTCGTCCTCCGCCAGTACCTCCATCAGCGCCACGACATCACCGGTCTTCTCGGTGCGATTCAGCGTCAGGATTCCCTTGCCGCCGCGCTTCTGCACCCGGTACTCGTCGATGTGCGAGCACTTGCCGAGCCCCTTCGAGGTGATGACCATCAACGTCGCTTCGCGCTTCACCACCACCATGCCAACCACGGCATCGCCGGGGCGCAGGGCCACACCCTTCACGCCGGTCGTGTCGCGTCCCATCTCGCGCACGTCGCCCTCGTGGAAGCGCACCGACAGGCCGTGCTGCGTGGCCAGCACGATGTCGTTGGTCCCGTGGGTGATCTGGACGTCGATGAGTTCATCGCCGTCCTCGATCTTGATCGCCTTGATTCCCGTCGAGCGCGGGTTGGAGTACTCGCTGAGCGCCGTCTTCTTCACCGTGCCGTGCTTCGTGCAGAAGAGGAGCGCCTGATCTTTCGGGAAGTCGCGCACGAAGACCATCGAGCGGATCTTGGTGTCGGGCGACGTGTTGATCAGGTTGACGATCGGCTTTCCCTTTGTGGCCCGACCGGCCTGCGGGATCTCGTAGACCTTCAGCCAGAAGCAGCGACCATCGTCGGTGAAAATGAGGATGTAGTCGTGCGTCGATCCGACATACATGCTCTCGATGAAGTCGCCTTCGCGCAGGTCCTGGCCCGACGAGCCGGTGCCGCCGCGTCGCTGCTTGCGATAGGTGGAGATCGAGGTGCGCTTGATGTAACCGGAGTGCGACACGGTGACGACCATGTCCTCTTCGGCGATCAAGTCCTCGATCGTGAACTCACCGTCGTCGCTGGTGATCTCGGTGCGTCGTTCGTCGCCGTACTTCTCCGAGACCGTGGTCAGCTCCTGCTTCAGCACACTCATGCGACGCTCCTTCGAGTCGAGCAGCGACCGCAGGTCGGTGATCGTCGCCCGCACCTCGCCCAGTTCCTCCTCGAGCTTTTCGATCTCGAGGCCGGTGAGCTTGGCGAGGCGCATGTTCAGGATCGCCTCGGCCTGCCGTTCGCTCAGCGTGAAGCGCGACCGCAACTCTGCGCTGGCACTCGGCGTGTCGTCGGCCCCGCGGATGATCTTGATGACTTCGTCGATGTTGTCGACGGCGATCTTGAGCCCCTCGAGGATGTGCTCGCGTTCGAGCGCCTTGTCGAGGTCGTACTGGGTACGCCGGACGATGACTTCGTGCCGGTGGGCGATGTAGTGCCCGAGCACGTCGCGGAGCGGCATCACCTTCGGGACCAGCTGTCGCGTCTGCGGATCGGGGACCAACGCGAGCATGATGACGCCGAAGGACGTCTGCATCTGCGTGTGCTTGTACATCTGGTTCAGTACGACCCGCGGAATGGCGTCGCGTTTGAGCTCCACCACGATGCGCATTCCGTCCTTGTCGGATTCGTTGCGCAGGTCACTGATCCCTTCGAGCTTCTTGTCCTTCACCAGCTGGACGATGCTCTCGACGATCCTGATCGGGTTCACCTGGTAGGGCACTTCGGTGATGACGATCTGGGAGCGGCCGGTCGACTCTTTTTCCTCGATCATGGCGCGGGCGCGCATCACGATCTTCCCGCGTCCCGTCTCCTGGTAATCCTTGATCCCGGCGCGACCGTAGATGAAGCCGCCGGTGGGGAAGTCCGGCCCCTTGACGAAGCGCCGGAGGTCGGTGGCGTCAAGTTCGGGATTGTCGATCAGGGCGATGGTGGCGGCGACGATCTCGCGCAGGTTGTGCGGCGGGATGTTGGTCGCCATACCGACCGCGATCCCGGACGACCCGTTCACCAGGAGGTTCGGGAAGGAGGACGGCAGGACCTTCGGCTCCTGCAGGCGGTCGTCGAAGTTCGGCGCGAAGTCGACGGTGTTCTTGTCGATGTCGGCCAGCATGTCGACGGCGATCTGTGTCAGGCGCGCCTCGGTGTACCGGTACGCGGCCGCCGAGTCGCCTTCGATCGAGCCGAAGTTCCCCTGGCCGTCGACCAGCGGATAGCGAAGGGAGAACTCCTGCACCATGCGGACGAGCGCGTCGTAGACGGACGAATCGCCGTGCGGGTGGTACTTGCCGAGCACGTCACCGACGACCGTCGCCGACTTCTTGAACGGACGTCCGGGGACGAGTCCCAGCTCGTTCATGGCGTAGAGGACACGCCGATGCACGGGCTTGAGCCCATCGCGCACGTCGGGGAGCGCGCGCGAAACGATCACGCTCATCGAGTA
>JBDTUA010000164.1:0-10671 GCA_040007995.1 Gemmatimonadota bacterium
GGACGCGCAAGCCGAGCGTGCCTTCATAGAAGTCGAGCGAACGCGCGAGGTCGGCCACTTGAAGGCGCACGGGACCGAGTCGCGTGGACGCCGGCAACCGGTAGTTGGCCGGCGGCGCACCGTAGCTGCCGGGGATGGCTGCTTCCGGACGCGGGGTGGAGCCGAAAAGGTCAGAGGTGCTGGTGCTCATGGTCGTCGTGTCGAGTGGTTCTCTGCGACTGCCCGACCGCGCCCAACGCAGCAGGCGCCGGGCGCGGTCTCGAATATGAATCGATGGGTGGCCGACCGAATCAGGCGGCTCGGCGCAGCGCCTCGGCTTCGGCGGTCGCCGACGGGCGACGGGACGCGAGGCGGGCGTCGAGCGACCAGTTACCAGCGCCGGTCGCAACGAGTGTCAGCAGCGCGGCGAGCAGCGAGAGCGGAAACTCGACTCCGGTCGGATTGAAGAAGCCTTGGCCGAGATGCACCATCAGGATCGCCCCGAGCATGGTGATCGCCAGTCCGGCCGAGGCGAGACGAGTGAGCAACCCGACGATCAGTGCGAGACCGCCGAAGAACTCAAGCAGCGCGACTGCTGGTCCGGCGATCCCGGGGAGCGGGATCCCCATCTGCGTGAAGGCGCCGGTCACGCCGGCAAAGCCGAAGACGAAGAGCTTCTGGGCACCGTGCGCGACGAAGATGGCGCCGGTGGCGCCGCGAAGGAGCGAGAGGCCGATGTCGAGCTGGCGTGATGTAGGAGCAGTCATGAAGCGCATGGAGAAGACCTCAAAGTGATGGGCAGTTGGTACGATTGATGTTGCAGCGACTGGTGTGATAACACGTATAGGTGGCGAGCAGATCATGCGGAGGTGCGAATCAGCGACATCAGGTCGATCACCGCGTGCAACTGTTCCTCGCTGAGGTGGCCGAGTTGTCGCTCGTGCAATGCGTTGATCGGTGCGTCGAGTTCGTCTACGAGGGCGCGTCCTTTATCGGTGAGTCGGGTGGTCACCAGGCGTCGATCCTTGGAGTCGCGCTGGCGTGCCACCAGGTCGGCCTCCTCCATCCGGTCCAGGAGGCGGGTGACGTCGGGCATGCGGGTCACGAGACGATCTGCGATTTCGTTGCGACAAAGTCCATCGATACCGGCACCACGCAGGATGCGGAGCACGTTGTACTGTGTCCCGCTGATCCCGTGCGGCTTGAGGACGCGCTCCAGCCCAGCGTCGAGCACTGCCATGGTCCGACCGACGTTGAGAACGGCCGCCTCCGCCAGACTGACGAAGGGTTTCTGTTGGCGAATCTCCTGAAGCAGGTCGGTCGACATGCAATGAATGTATGTGGGGCAACATTGTGTGTCAAGACACGCATTCACCGCTCTAGCCCCGATCGCCAGCTGACGGGGAGACGGGAGAACGGGAGAACGGGAGAACGGGAGGGCGGGAGGGCGGGAGGGCGGTCGATACCCGTTAACGTCGCATCACCGCCGCGAGGAAGCGTTCGGTCACGTAGCGCGCCAACTGTCCGCTCGGTCCGTTGGGAACGGTGTCGAAGGCGTGTTCGGCCCACGGGATCTCCACGTGCACCACGGTCCCACCTTCCCGTCGCAGCGAGTCGGCGAGCATGGAGCCGAACCGGGCTTCGACGATATGGTCGCGTCCACCGTAAACGAGCAGCGTCGGCGGGAGCTGACGGGTGACCAGGGAGATCGGCGACGCCGCCAGATAGCGCGCCGGCATCGCGTCTGGAGGACCGCCGAGGAAGGCCTCTTCGATCTCGCGCACCCGCAGGGGATCGGGTACGGGAGGACGCCGATACCCTTCGATCAGGTCGACCGGGCCGTAGTAGTCGATCACGCCGCGTATCGGCGGGGCATCCGGGGCGTACGCGGCGAGCATCGCCAGATGCGCGCCTGCGGAGCGGCCCATGAGGGCGAGACGCGTCACGTCGCCCCCCCATTCGGTGGCGCGGTCCCGGATCAGGCGCAGCGCCTCGCGCAGGTCGTCGAGCTGGGTGGGAAAGGTGAAGCGCGGTGCATGGCGATAGTCGACCGCGAAGACGACGTAGCCCTGCGCGGCGATGTAGGTGGCGAACTCGGAGAAGTCGCCGGGTTCACCTCGCTGCCATGCGCCGCCGTAGACCTGCACCAGCACGGGGTGCGCCCCTGGCTCGCGCGGCTGGTACACGTCCATGGTCAGCGTCACGTCATCGTGCCGCGCCACTTCGATGCCGCGGGTGATCTGTACGGCATCCGCATGGTTGCCGAAGCCGCGGGCGAGCACGGCGAGCGAGAGGGGGGAGCTGGTGAAGCGTGCCTTCTGCGCGGCGGGGATGCGGGACGCGTAGCCGCTGCCTAACGCAGTCTCGAGCGATCGCTCGGCCGACGCCGCGACGGTGGCGAAGCGGAAGAAGGGGGAGGCGGCGAGGGTGAGCGCGACGATGGCCAGCACGAGCGCCAAGCGCGCCGTTGCGCGCGCGCCGACGTCGCTTAAGGCGAGCAGGATCGCCACGATGCCCGCCACGATCAGCCACGCGCTCACCTCCGGCGCTCCCACCGCGAGGGGGAGGAGGAGGCGATTCGGGGCCGGCACGACGATCCAGAGGGCGAGGAAGGCTGTGACGGCGGCGACGACAAGGGCGAGCACGGAACGGTACGCGCGGTGCGAACGAGAAACCGACTGGACGGGCATGGAAGGACAATCGTGCGACGTGGGCGTTCCGGCTAGGACTCGCATATCGATCTGTGCCCCCACTCGCTACCGGCAGCGCCGTCGGGTAACGTCGAGTTCCTCTCGCTCTCTCCTTCTCCCGTCGGAGCTCTGCCATGTCTCGGGCGACCCACCTCCCGCTGCTGCTCGCCTGTGCCCTCGCACCTCTCCTCGCGGCACCGGCCGAGGGGCAGGCGCGACAGCCGGGGACAACGTGGACCGACGAGCAGCTGCTCAAGGCGGTCGCGCCGGCGCGGGCCGGGCGCCGGTTGACGCCCAAGAGCTGGCCGAACAACGCCCGCGTCGCGGTGAGCATCACCTTCGACGACGACAACGAGTCGTATCTGCTCGCCGCGGGCGACACGTCACCGACGACGCTGTCGGCGGCGGAGTTCGGCGCCAAGTCGGGATTGCCGCGCATCCTTCGCCTGCTCGACAAGTATCAGCTCCCCTCGACCTTCTTCATCCCTGCGGTGAGTGCGCTGCTGCACCCCGAGATGATCCCGGCGATCATGAAATCGGGGCGTCATGAGATCGGGGTGCACGGCTGGATCCACGAGTTCCCCCCGGCGCTGGCGAGCGCCGAGGAGGAGGAGCGCCTCATGAACCGCGCCATTGATTACCTGACGAAGGCGACGGGGAAGCGCCCCGTCGGATACCGGGCGCCGGCGTGGGCGTTCAGTCCACACACACTTGACCTCGTGCGCAAGGCAGGGTTTGTCTATGAGAGTTCGCTGCAGGCGATGGACGAGCCGTACGAAATTCTCTCCAACGGCGAACCGACGGGGCTCGTCGAGCTGGGGATCGACTGGACGCTGACCGAAACACCGTACCTCGGCGCGCGCGGCGCGATGCCCTCGCCCGAGGCGGTCTTCCAGCTCTTTCGCGAGGAGTTCGACGGCGCGTACGCCGAGCGGACGATGTTCGTGCTGACGTTGCATCCGCACGTGACGGGGCACCGGGCGCCGATGCATCATCTCGAGGAGCTGATCAAGTACATGAAGACGAAACCCGGCGTCTGGTTTGCGACGACGGAGCAGATTGCGCGCTATGTGAAGGAACAGGCGGGAATGCAGTAGCGTACGCACTCACGGAGGACCGAGTCATCGCTGCGGCTGCCAGCTGCATGGAGGCCGGTCACCATCTTCGCGCCGAAAGGAGGACGCGTGGCTAAAGAGGAGGGAGCGGGGGTGCCGCAAGGGGCACCTCCTCGGGGACCCCTGTGGGGATCGGGCTCCACAACGCCCGCCCCATCGGGCGGTGGCACCGGCGCGCCCGGAGCGAAGGGTGGCGCGACACCGCCGATGCCGTCGCGGCGCGCATGGATGGTCTTCCTCGCCATCCTGCTCGTGAACGTCTGGCTGGTGCGGACCATCTTCCCCAACGACTCGGTCGTTACCGTCCCGTACACGCTGTTCAAGGAGGAGGTCGGCAGGCGCAACGTCTCGGCGATCTACAGCCGCGGCGCCAGCATCACGGGGCGCTTTGTCACCCCGGTCAAGTATCCGCGCGACACCTCGACGGCGACGCCCCCCGGTCCGGTGACCGACTTCGCGACCGAACTCCCGTCGTTCGCCGACCCCGGTCTCGAGACGCTCCTGATCGCGCACGGCGTCGAGATCAGCGCCAAGCCGATCCAGCAGGGGAACACGTGGACCAGCCTCCTCTTCAGCTTTGCGCCGGCGCTCCTGATCATCGGGCTCTACGTCTGGATCTTCCGCCGGGCGTCGAAGCAGGCGGGGGGGCTGGGCGGGGCGTTGACGGGAGGGCTCGGGAAGAGCACCGCGCGCCGCTTCGACCAAGCGGCGGAAGGACGCGTCACCTTTGCCGATGTCGCCGGGATCGACGAGGCGGAGAACGAACTCGTCGAGATCGTCGACTTCCTGCGCGACCCGGAGAAGTACACACGACTCGGGGGAACGGCGCCTAAAGGCGTATTGCTTATCGGGGCGCCTGGGACGGGGAAGACGCTGCTCGCGCGCGCCGTCGCCGGTGAGGCCGGGGTGCCGTTCTTCTCGCTGAGCGGCTCCGAATTCGTGGAGATGATCGTCGGCGTAGGGGCCGCCCGCGTACGCGACCTCTTCAAGCAGGCGCGCGAGAAGGCGCCGGCCATCATCTTCATCGACGAACTCGACTCCATCGGGCGCGCGCGCGGGCAGGTCGCGCTCGGCGGGTCGAGCGAGCAGGAGCAGACGCTCAACCAGATCCTGACCGAGATGGACGGCTTCTCGAGCCGGGAAGGGATCATCCTGCTCGCCGCCACCAACCAGCCCGACGTCCTGGACCGCGCCCTCCTCCGCCCGGGGCGCTTCGACCGCCGCGTCGTCGTCAACCTTCCCGACCGCACGGGGCGAGAGGCGATCCTCGTCGTGCACACGCGCCTCGTCCCGCTCGCGCAGGACGTGTCGTTACGCGAGGTGGCGGCGGCCACGCCTGGGCTGTCGGGCGCCGACCTGCGCAACCTGGTGAATGAGGCCGCACTGCTGGCCGCACGCCGCGAGCAGAAGAGTGTGCGCGAACGCGACTTCCTCGACGCACTGGAGAAGATCGTGCTCGGCCCCGAGCGGCCCCTCCTGCTCAGCCGGCAGGACCGGGAACGCGTGGCCTACCACGAAGGGGGGCACGCGGTCCTCGGGCTCGTCGTCGCCGGCGCCGACCCGGTCCATCGCGTCACGATCGTCCCCCGCGGACAGGCGTTAGGCGTGACGTACCAGCGCCCCGACGCCGACCGTTACAACTTCCCTGAGGACTACCTGCGCGCCCGCATCGTCGGGATGCTCGGCGGACGGGCCGCCGAGGAGGTCGTGTACGGTACCCGCACCACCGGCGCCGAGAACGACATCGAGCAGGCCACTTCGCTCGCGCGCAACATGGTCACGCGCTGGGGGATGAGTGACCGGCTCGGCATGGTGCAGCTGGCGGGGCGCGAGAATCCTTACCTCTCCGGACCGGGGGGGTGGGGCGGCGGCGGGGCGAGCGGACTCAGTGAGGAGACGGCGCGCGCAGTGGATGAAGAGGTGCTGCGCATCATCACCGAATGCCACGCCGAGGCGACCCGCCTCCTGCAACGTCATCGCCCGGCGCTCGATGCGCTGGCCGCCGCGCTTCTCGAACGCGAGACGCTCGGCGAAAAAGAGATCCTCGAGGTGACGGGGCTACCGGCGGCGCCGGCGTTGGAGACGCGGAAGGTCGGGGAGACGGGGGACGCGGGACGGGAGGGTTAGGCGGGGAGGAGCCAGGAGCGTAGCGTCGTCGGGGTGACGCCGAGTTCGCGTTGGCAGATGCGGACGAGGTGGGCGTGGCTGGCGAAGCCGACCGCGCTCGCGACCTGGGAGAGCGTCGCGCGTCGTGCAGCTGCCGGGAGGCTGAGCTGATCGATGGCGTGCCGCAGGCGCAGGCCGACGCGATAGGCGTGCATGGTCTGCCCCGTCTGCTGGCGAAAGAGGCGGCAGAGATGAAAGGGCGACGTCCCGACGTCGCGCGCGATGTCGCTCACCGAACGGTTCTGTTGCACCGAACCGGCGAGGACGGCGCGGGCCTCCTCCACCAGGTCGTGGCGCCTGTGAACGCGCTCGCCGGCGGGGGGACGGCCGGCGGACGAACGCGAACCGGCGTGCGCGTGCGCCAGACGCATGACCTCGGAGACGATCTGCAGCACCTCCTCCTCGGCCTCGAGCGCCGAGAGGGTGCCCGTGGTTGCCCGGAGCAGGAGCGCACGCTGGCGGGAGAAGAGGGCGGCAGTGTTCGGTGCGCGCTCGAAGGCAAACGGTCCGGTGCGTGCGTCGGCGTGTGCCGGCGTGTAGCGTTGCGCTAGCTCGCGGCAGAGCGGTTCGGCGAGCGAGAACCAGTCGCAGTGGTCGCCCGCGGCATCGATCGGGAATCGTTCGTAGCACTGGTCGCGATTGTAGATCGTGACCACGTTCGGATCGGCCACGAAGGCCCGCGCTCCCTGATGGCGGATCCAGACGCTCGTGCGCGGGAAGACGACCACCGCCTCGCGAATCGGACCGCTGTCACGGAACTGTGGGTGCGCGATGTCGCAGCGGAAGCGACCGATCGACACCGCGCCACCCTGGTACACGACGGTATCCACCGGGGAGCGCTGTGACGTCGACATGCGCGATGACGCCGCTACCAAAGGTTGGCCGCGACGCATGCGCCGCGAGCAATGGCGTGGAAGCGCGCCCGTCGTCGCCGCTGTTGTTTGTACGCAGACCCTTCGCTCGGACCGTATCGCATGCGTGTGCTCCCCCGTTCTGCGTTGCCCCTGGCCGCCCGCTCGTTGGCGCTAGTGCTGGTGCTAGTGCTGACCGTGCTCGCGGCGAGCGCCCCCACCTCACTCCGCGCGCAGACTCCGGCCGCCGCGGCCACACCGACGGCGGCCGAGCTGCAGCCGGCGGGTGCCGCCTTCGGCCGCGGCGACTGGCAGCGCGCACTCGAGGCCTACTCGGCCATCGCCAGGAAATATCCGACGCACGCGCTGTCCCGCTTCAGGATAGGTGTCGCCCAGGTTGAGCTACGGCAATTCGCCGAGGGCGAAGCGAGCCTGCGTGAGGGTGAACGGTTGGGAATCGCAGCGCCGATCGTCCGCTTCAGGCTGGCCGAGTCGTTTGCCGAACAGGGGAAGGGCGACGAGGCGATCGCCGAATTGATGCGCGCGGCGGCGCCCGGCAACTTCGTCGGGGCAGCGGCGATAGCCGCCGATCCACACTTTGCCTCGCTGACATCGCATGCGAAGTGGCAGTCGGTGCTCGACGCCTTCGACGCCATCACCCGTCCGTGCATGCACGATGCGCACGCCCGCGAGTTCGATTTCTGGATCGGCGACTGGGACGTGCGACCCGTCGGGGCGGCGGCGGTCGGCCCGGCGGCGCGCAACACCGTCACGCAGGAGAACAACGGCTGTACCGTGATGGAGCACTGGGTTGCGCCTGGCGGAAGCGCAGGGCAGAGCTTCAACCTCTACGACAACTCGCTGGGCAAGTGGCGGCAGACGTGGGTCGACAACGTAGGGGGGCAGCACGACTACCGCGGTGGGTTGGTCGGACGCGACATGACGCTCGAGGGCGACACGCCGGCCCCCGGCGGCGCGCTCGGCCGGATTCCCACCAAATTGACCTTCTTCCACATCAGCGCCGATTCGGTGCGACAGTTCTCGCAGACCTCGGCCGACAGCGGGCGCACGTGGACGACGGCGTACGACCTGCTGTACGTGCGCCGCAAGGGCGACGGGGGGTTGCACCCCGCGATGGTTCCTCTGTCGGACGCCGACCGCGCCGCCATCCTCGCGCTCGATTCGACCTTTGTGGACGGGTGGCTCAGGGACGATACTGCGCAGGTGATGAGCGTCTTTGCGCCCGATGCGGAGTTGCTCCCACCGGGGGCGCGGCCGCTCACCGGACTCGCCGCAATCCGCGCCTACTGGTGGCCCGGCGATGGTTCGCACACACGGATCACCGCGTTCACGCGCAGCATCGCCGAGTTGAGCGGTACGAAGGGGGTGGCCTACCTGCGCGGAACAGGGGCGATCAACTGGAGCTACACGAAGGTGGGGGACAAGCCGACGCAGCAGTCCCGCAAGTCGACCGATTTCATCGTCTACGTGCAGGATGCGGGCGGGCGGTGGCGGGTGGCGCGGCAGATCTGGAATGCGCTGCCCTGAGGCGCCCTTCTGCGAGGCGCCCTTCAGCGAGGCGCCCTTCAGCGCGCGACCAGCACTTCGCGACGACTCCGGTTGCTCTCGACACCCATGTCGATAAGACGCATCACCGCCACCCCTTCCGCCGCCGTCACCGGATTCGCCCCTACCCCGGCGATCGCGTCACGCACTTCGGCGTAGTAGCGCCGATAGTCGCCCGGAATGCCCTCCACCACGCGCGTACCGAAGGCTTCTCCGTCGACCAATGTCAACGTGCCGGGGCGCGGATCAGCCCCCCAGCCGGCGTCGCCCGGCGTGCGCCCCGCCTTGAGCGCCTGCTCCTGCGCGTCGAGCCCGTTCTTCATGAAGCTCCCGCGCCGCCCGTGCACTGCGTAGCGCAGGTCGTGCGCGGGGGCGAGTGCGGAGGCATGGAGAATTGCGCGCCAGTTGTCGTAGCGAAGCACGGCGTGGAAGAAGTCGTCGGTTTCGGCACCTTCGCGCTGGATCGCCGTGTCGAGGCGGATGCCGATCGGTGGACCAAAGAGCTGCAGCGCCTGATCGAGCAGGTGCGGCCCCAGGTCGATCCACAAGCCAGAGCCGGGGCCGGCGCGCTCACGCCAGCGGTTTCGGATCTCGGGGCGGAAGCGGTCGAAGTGGCTCTCGAACGAGACGATCTCGCCGAGCGCGCCCTCAGCGATGAGCGCGCGCAACGTGAGGAAGTCGCTATCCCAGCGTCGATTGTGGAAGACCGAGAGCAGTCGCCCCGCACGCTCGGCGTGCGCCGTCACCTGCTCCGCCTCTGCCACCGTGACCGTAAACGGCTTGTCGATCACGACGTGCTTCCCCGCCTCGAGCGCCTCGTGCGCCTGGGGTGCGTGCAGCTCGTTAGGGGTAGCGAGGACGACCAGGTCGATCGCCGGATCGGCGAGCGCGGTGGAAAGCTCGGCGACGACGCGCGTGTCGGGCCAGTCGGTGTGTACGTCTTCGGGCCGGCTCGACACGATCGTGTGGAGCGCGAGGCCGTCGACCGCGCTGATGAGCGGGGCGTGGAAGGTGCGGCCGACGTAGCCGAAGCCAACGAGGGCGACGTTGAGCACCGGCGGGGTCACCGATCCAGCTGCGCCATCTGCTTCTCGCCGTAGCGCGGTCCGGCGATGCGCTCGGGAGCGAGCGCCTCATCGAGAAGCGCGACGTCCTCGAGCGGCAGGCTGAGGTCGGCGGCCACGACGTTCTCTTCCAGGTAGCGTCGGCGCTTGGTCCCGGGAATGGGGACGATGTCCGGCCCCTTCTGTAGCAGCCACGCGAGGGCGACCTGTGCCGGTGTGATGCCAAGCTTGGAGGCCGCGTCACGGACCGATGACGCGGCGCGCACGTTGGCGTCGTAGTTTTCGCCCTGATAGCGCGGGTCACCGCGCCGGTAGTCGCCCTCGGGATACTCCTCCGCGCGTTGCACCTCGCCGGTGAGGAATCCACGCCCTAACGGCGCGAAGGGGACGAGGCCGATGCCGAGCTCGCGCAGCACCGGAATGATGACCGGCTCGAGGTTGCGCTCCCAGAGCGAATACTCGCTCTGCAGTGCGGAGATCGGGTGCTCGGCGTGCGCGCGCCGGATCGTCTGTTCGCCGGCTTCGGAGAGGCCGAGGAAGCGCACCTTCCCCTCACGCACGAGGTCGCCCATGGTGCCGACGACCTCCTCGATCGGGACGGCGGGGTCGACCCGATGCTGGTAGAGTAGGTCGATGCGATCGGTGCCGAGCCGGCGCAGCGACCCCTCGACTGCCTCGCGGACGTGGGATGGCCTGCTGTTCACGCCCTCGATCGTGCGGTTCCCATCGAACGAGAAGCCGAACTTGGTGGCGATGACCAGCTGGTCGCGGCCCTGGCCTAACGACTTGAGTGCACGGGCCAGCAGCTCCTCGTTGAGGAACGGCCCGTACGCCTCGGCGGTGTCGAGGAAGGTGCAGCCAAGGTCGACGGCGCGATGGATGGTCGCGATGGACTCGTCCTCGTCGCGCTCGTTGGGAGTGCCGTAGGACTGCGACATGCCCATGAGGCCCAGGCCGAGCGACGAGACGGTGAGTCCCTGCGCGCCTAACGTTCGAGTATCCAGCATCGGGGGTGCGCGGGTCAGGAAGTGGGCGGGGGCGACGCGAGGTACTGTGCGTCGCTCACGTGCTCGTGCCAGTCGACCGCCTTGCCGTCGAGCGATTCCTGGACGGCGATGTGCGTGAGCGCCGTGGTCTGTGACGCGCCGTGCCAGTGCTTCTCGCCCGGTTCGAACCAGACGACGTCCCCGGGGCGAAGCTCCTCGATCGGGCCGCCGTCGCGCTGCGCGCGCCCGTGACC
>JBDTUA010000165.1:0-10660 GCA_040007995.1 Gemmatimonadota bacterium
CCCACCCCCACCACTTCCTTCCCCGCGCGGTCGGCGCCTTCACGCGCGCCGCTCCTCCGCATTGCCCGCGACGCACAAGCTCCGCAAGACCCCACCCTCATCCCCACGAACGCGTGGCGCCTGCGCTGGGTCCTGTTAGCCTTCGCCCCCTCGTCGCTCCTGCTCGGCGTCACGACCTACCTGAGCACTGACATCGCCGCGGTCCCGTTTCTCTGGGTCGTCCCGCTGGCGCTCTATCTCCTCAGCTTCGTCATCGTCTTCGCACGCGAACCGCTGCTCAACCGGCGCATCATGCTGGGGCTGCAGGTGGGGCTGACGCTCGGCCTCCTCATCTTCCTCGGTGCACAGCCGGGCCGGAACCTCGCCGCGATCGCCACGTTGCATCTGACGGCGTTCTTCGTGACGGCGATGGTCTGCCACCGCGAACTCGCCGATAGCCGGCCGCGCGCCGAGTTCCTGACGGAGTTCTATCTGTGGATGTCGCTGGGGGGGATGCTGGGCGGCGTCTTCAACGTCCTCGTCGCTCCGATGCTGTACGACCGGGTCCTCGAGTATCCGATCGCGATGATCATCGCCCTCGCCGTGCGCCCCGCGTGGGGACCGCGCGGTTCCGGACCGCGCGGGCGCGTGCTCGATTTCGTCATCCCGCTGGTCGTCTTTGGCGTCGTTTCGCTCGGCTACGAGCTCCCCGTTCCCAGTGGCAAGTGGGCCGACCGGGCGCTCTATGCGTATCTCTGCGGAGTCGGCCTGCTGGTCGCAGTGTGGTTCCGACACCCCCTTCGACTCGCCTTGTCGGCGGCGGCGCTCTTCGTCGGGATCGATGCGGCGACGCGCTTCTCCGACGACACGCTGTATCAGGCGCGCTCCTTCTTCGGCGTCTATCGCGTGCGAACCTGGGAGGGATACGTCCTCCTGCAACACGGCACCACAACCCACGGGGGCCAGAGCAAAGCCGCCGACCGCAAGACCGAGCCGCTCACCTACTATCACCGCGCCGGTCCGCTGGGCGACCTGTTTCGCCTCACGACCGATTCGGTCGCCCCACGATCGGTGGCCCTCGTGGGCCTTGGGACGGGGACCACGGCGTGTTACGCGCGTCCCGGCGAGCGATGGACCTACTACGAGATCGATCCCCTCGTCGTGGCGATCGCGCGCGCCCCGCAACTCTTCACGTACCTGCGCGACTGTCAGCCCGACGTACGGATCGTAATGGGCGATGCCCGCCGATCGATCGAGGCTGCTCCCGATGCCGCGTTCGACCTCATCGTGCTCGACGCCTTCAGCTCGGACGCAATCCCGGTGCACCTCATGACGCGAGAGGCGCTGCAGCTGTACGTCCGTAAGCTGCGTCCCGGGGGGATCATCGCCTTCCACATCAGTAACCGCTTTCTCGACCTCAGGCCGGTGCTCGTCGAACTCGCGCGCGACGCACGGCTCGCGGGGGCGAGCATCGATCGTGACGTGACCGAGGCGCAGCGCGCCCGCCTGTACTACGGATCGCGTTGGGTCGCGCTCGCCCGGAGCGCACGCACCCTCGCGCCGCTCGCGCGCGACGCCGAATGGGAAGTGCTCGCGCCATCGGCCAGCGTTCGCCTCTGGACCGACGACTACTCCGACGTCCTCGCCGTGATGAAGCCGTGAGGTGGTGGAGGATGTAGCCCGCGGTGCGGGTGATTCGTCTGTCGGGTGTCGGCGATCAGGGTGATGCGGGCGCCCACTGCCTAAGCGTCGTATGCGACGGCGGGCACCCCGCCTCGCCCCCGACGGGCTCCGCGGGCGAAACCGGGCACGCGGTTAAGCCCTCGTTCATGCCGGCCGTTGTACGATCGTCGGGCCCGGCAATGGGCGCGGTTGCACCCTGTGTGGTGCCACCTGCGTCCACGTGTGCCGTGCCGCACTCTGCTCAATGAATTGCTCCTTACAGGCGCGTGCCCCTCGCGCGCGTCGGCGATCGGTGCGACGTTTCGCCCGTTCGCGCCCGACTGTCCATCCACCGGAGGCCTCGTGCTTCGATTGCAGCTCGCGACACTCGTGCTCGGATGCGTGACGTGCGTGCGGGGTGCGGAGGCACAGGGAGTCGTCGTCTCGGGGGTGTCGCTCCCCCGCTCGACCGCCGACAGTGCGGGACTCCAGCGCGAAAGCGTGTTGCGCGACGGGAGACGCATAGGGTCCGGAGCGCAGCTTCTGGCGCCGATGCGGGAGCCACAAGCGAAATCGATGCTGCTGGTACGCAACGATCCCCGCTTCGTCCGCTCCCTGATGATCGCGGCGGGAGCGTCGGCCGTCGTCTCGCTCGGTGACGGCCCGATGATGCGCGAGATCGCCAAGTTGCGTTCGACCGGTGGTGCGGGACAGAAGGCGTCGGTTGTGTGCGCCGCGCTCGGTGGGATCGTCCCACTCTCGGTCGGGGCGATCATGTGGGCCGGCGGCGCGGTGACCCATGACGACGTGGTGCAGAATCTCGGCGTGGAGTCGACGCAGGCGGTCCTCTTGAGCGGCGCCCTGACCATCGGGATCAAGGGACTCATCGGCCGTACCCGCCCCAATGCCTCGCCCGACGATCCGGACCAGTACTATCCCGGACGCGGCTTCTTCAACGCGTCGCGCGCGTCGTTCCCCTCCGGACATACGAGCGCGGCCTTCGCCGTGGCCACCGTTCTCTCGAAGGAGATGTCGGCGCGCTTCCCGCGCCAGAAATGGCTGATTCGCGGCGCCCTCTACGGCGCCGCCGGATCGGTCGGATTGGCGCGCATGTACCAGAACGCGCACTGGCCGAGCGACGTGGTGACGGGCGCAGCACTCGGAACGCTCAGCGGACTGAAGGTCCTCTCCTGGAACGGAAGCAGTCGTTAGGCGTACGCGTGCGGACATGAGACGACGGCCGCATGGCGCTCGCGCGCGATTCGCCGGAATCGCGCGCGTCACGTCGGTCATGATTGCGGGGCTCCTCATCGCGCCCCGGACCACGATGGCGCAGGGACGCTCCCTGTCGTTGGACTCCACTGCGTCGGTCGACACCACATCGCCGCGTGCGTCGCGCATGCGCGGCCAGGTGCAACGCTTTGACCTGGGGCGCTATGGCGTGTACGACTATCGCCGCCCCGTGACACTGCGTGCGCTCCGCGAAGTGCCGGCGACGGTGGCGGAGACCTTTGTCCTCGGCCTCCAGAAGGAAAGTCTTCCGGAGTGGGGAGTCGTCGCGGTGAGCACGCTCGCCCTCTACGGCGCCGACGAGTATCTGCTCGACAAGTCGCGTCTCCTCGCCCGACACGTCGGACTCCCGCCGACGCATCCATCGATCAACCTGCGATTCGCCGGACTGAAGCTCCCGATTCCCACTACGATCGGCTCGGCGATCTACTTCCTCGGCGATGGCACGACCGATCTGCTCGTGGCCGGCGGCTTTCTGGTGCAGGGGTGGCGCAAGGACGACAATCGGGCGCGCACGACCGCGAGCGAAATCACCTCCGGCCTCGTCTCGCTCGGCGTCTACACGCAGATGCTCAAGCGCGCCTTCGGACGGCAGACTCCCAATGAGGCGACGGAGCCGCGCGGGCGCTGGCGCCCCTTCCCGCCGCTCGGTGACTACAACGCCAACGTCCCCGCCTATGATGCCATGCCCTCGGGACACATGGCGGCGGCGATGTCGACGGTGGAGATCGTCGCGCTGAACTACCCCGAGAAGCACTTCGTGCGCCCGTTAGGCTACTCGCTCATGACGCTCCTGGGCTTCGCGATGGTGAACAACGGCGTGCACTGGGCGAGCGACTACCCGATGGCGCTCCTGATCGGCGGCGGCGTGGCGCGGGTGACGGTCGCTCGCGGTCGAACGGCGGTGACGCTCCGCAACGAGCACGGCCTCAGCGCACCCGACGCGTCGCAACGAGGTTTCTCATGGACGCCGCTCGTCACCTCGCGCGCCGTGGGAGTGCGCGTCGGGCTCCCCTACTGATCGAGCGCGACGATCAGGGGGTCGTGATCCCTTGGGTGAATTCGCGCAACTGCAGCGAGATCGTCCCGAAAACCACGTGCGTCTCCATGCGCACCATCAAACGGCGCTCATCGTCCGTGAACCAGATTTCCGCGCGCCCATTCTGCGAGAAGATTCCCTTCGACTTGATCACCGGCTTGATGACGATCGTCTCGAAGGTTCCCGCGGGGACGGTCATCTTCTGTCGTCGGTCGACGATGACGGTGACCGGGTTGCGGTCCGGAATGAAATAGCGGGGAAAGTCGTAGGTGCGTCCCAGGGCGAGCGGCTGGTTGCGCACGAAGTAAATGAACGCGCCCTCATCCAATGGCTGGGCGACGGTGGGTCGCTCCGGCTTGTTGTCCTCCTTGTAGACCCCGCGCTCCGGCATGATCTCGTAAATCTTCGTGCGCTCGCGACGCCCTTCCACGGTCTCCTGGCGATGACGAAGCGAGTTGAACGTCTCCACGTCGATCCAGCTCTCCAGAATATCGTGCACGCGATAGCCCGGGATCCCGCCCTCGATCTCCAGCTTGGTGTGCCAGACTTTGCGTCCGCGCAATGTGTCGAGGCCAATGACCTCCATCCGCGCGGTGCCGACGTTGAAGACGCCGTACTTCACGTCGTACACCATCTGCTCGCCTATGCCGAACGCGACCGGACGCGCGACGACGGTGGCCGGTTGCGCCGATTGCGCTGAGACAGCTCGGTCCGGGACGAGCGCCAGCACGACGAGCGCCGTCGCCCGGAGGGCGAGCGAACTCGAGAGAGGACGGATGGGGGCGAGACAAGATCGGACGGAAAAGGTCATGCGGTAGTCAAAAGGTTCGGCGGGACGGTGTAGAACCTTACTCTGCTGTCGGGACTCCGGTTCCAAACGTGACGGGGACGCGAGATGGGTGCGCGGCTGTGGCGGATGTGACGGCTGCCCGCGTATGTTCGCCGATGCTCCCGCCCCAGGCATGACGCACTCCACCCCACCCTCCGCTGAACCGAGCGATCGCCGCCGGGTCCTGGTCCTCCCCTCCCAATCGCGCGCCGGCGAAGAGGGGAGCGACTTGGACGAACGGCTGTCGGACGAGCTGGTTGCTGGCCCTGACGCACCCTTCGACGCTGCGTGTGGTGGCCCGTGGAGCCTCCGCGACCCTTCGGCGGGCCCAGCGTGTGCCGGAGGTCGCCGAAGCTCGGTTGTGCGCTCGCGCGCGCGTGATCGCTGGTCGCTGGTGATCGATACCGACTCGGTACTTCGCTCCGCTCCGCGCCGATTCGCGCGTTCCCGAGTTCCGGGCACAGTGTGCGCACGGTGTGCACCGCCGACCAGCTGACCGTCCGCGACCGCTCGCCGTTCCCTCATCCCGCTTCCCCCTCCTACACGCATGTCTGATTCGATCGACGATCTGTTGGCGCTCCTCTCCCTCGAACCACTCGAGGTGAACATCTACCGCGGACGAAATCGCGACCTGGGGACCGGGCGCGTGTTCGGCGGCCAGGTCTTTGCCCAGGCGCTGGTGGCGGCGCGCCGCACCGTCGAGGGGGAGCGTGAAGCCCACTCGGTCCACGGCTATTTCATCCTCCCCGGCGACCTCGCAGCGCCGATCGTCTACTTCGTCGACCGGCTTCGCGACGGCAAATCGTTCACCACGCGCCGGGTCACTGCGATCCAGTACGGACAGGCGATCTTCAACCTCTCAGCTTCGTTCCACATCGACGAGCCGGGGCTGGAGCACCAGAATACGATGCCGAATGTGCCACCTCCCGAGGAACTGGCGCCGGAACTCGAGCTGATTCGCGAAATGGCCGACCGGATCCCGGAGTCGCTGCGCCCGGTGCTGACGCAGGATCGCCCCCTCGACTTCCGACCCGTCCTTCCCATCGATCCGTTCCGCGCCGAGGTGCGGCCGGCGCTTCGCCAGGTCTGGTTTCGCACCGTGGCGCCGCTTCCGGACGACCGGATCACGCATCAGGCGGTGTTGGCGTACGCCTCGGACTACGGCTTGCTGCCGACCGCCTTGCAGCCGCATGGCGTGGCCTTCCGTTCCCAAGGGCTGCAGATGGCTTCGCTCGACCACGCGCTCTGGATGCATCGTCCCTTTCGCGCCGACGACTGGCTTCTCTACTCGGTGGAGAGCCCGGTCGCGGCGGGGGCACGCGGCTTCGTCCGCGGCTCCATCTATACGCGAGACGGCACGCTCGTGGCGTCGGTCGCGCAGGAAGGACTGATGCGTCTTCGCGCTCCCCGACCCTGAACCTCCCGGCTTCCCCATGACGCGCGTTCCCCGCTTTCTCGCACTGCTGCTGGCGCTCGTCACCCCCACGCTGCCGGCGCAGCAGGCCACGCGCCCGTTCTGGCGCCCGTCGCCTCCGTCAGCCGCAACGTCGGCAGCCGCGGGCTTCTCCTCCGAGCGCCTGGCGCGCGTCGATCGCTTCATGCAGGAGTACGTCGATGCCAACAAGGTCGCCGGGGCGGTGGGCCTGGTGATGCGCAACGGGCGCGTTGTGTACGAGCGCGCCGTCGGCTGGAGCGACAAGGAGGCCGGCCGGCGCATGGCGCCCGACGCCATCTTCCGCATCGCCTCCCAGAGCAAGGCCATCACCAGCGTCGCCATCATGATGCTGGTCGAGGAGGGAAAGATCGCGATCGACGACCCCGTCTCCCGCTTCATTCCCGTCTACGCCCGCACGACCGTCGCGGTGCGCAGCGACACGGGCACGGCGATCGTCCCGGCCCGGCGCGCCATCACGATTCGCGACCTCCTCACCCACACCGCAGGGATCTCCTACGGGACCGACCCGTTGGTGGCCAAACTGTACGAAGCAAAAGCGCTGGGGCCGGCGGCCGGTTTCGGCTGGTACACCGCCGACAAGGACGAGCCGATCTGCACGACGATGGAACGTCTGGCCTCGCTCCCCTTCGTGGCGCAGCCCGGGGAGGCGTGGGTCTACGGCTACAACACCGACATCCTCGGCTGCATCGTTGAGCGGGCGTCGGGGATGGCGCTGGACGCCTTCATCGCCGGCCGGATCACCGGACCGCTTGGGATGGTCGATACGCACTTCTTCCTTCCGGCCGGCAAGCGCGACCGCCTTGCCGCGGTCTACGCGAGCACCCCGGACGGCGGCATGGTCCGCGCCCCCGACGGCCCGCGTGGGCAGGGCGACTACATCGACGGTCCGCGGCGCTCGTTTTCGGGGGGAGCCGGGCTCCTCTCCACCGCCCGCGACTACGCCCGCTTCCTGCAGATGCTCCTCGGCGGTGGCGCGATCGACGGCGTGCGTATCCTCGCCCCCGCCACCGTGCGGCTCATGACGACCAACCTTGTGGGCACGCTGCACTCGAGTGCCGGGCTGGGATTCGGACTCGGCTTCGAGACGGTCGACCGGTTCGGCGCTGGCGGTCTCAGCTCGCAGGGGACCTTCAGCTGGGGAGGAGCGTACGCATCCAACTATCGCGTTGATCCGACGGAAAAGCTGGTCGTGGTCTTCATGATCCAGCAGATTCCGAATCGCACCGACCTTCCAGCAAAATTCCCCACCCTCGTGTATCAGGCACTCATCGGCACGTCGCCCCGGGAATAGGGTTCGGCGCCGTGAGGCGGCGGCAAGGAGCGGAGAAGCGACATGGCCACACAGGATGAGCGTCTCGTCGGCGCGAGCCTTCGCAAGCCGCGCGACGAGGAGATCGACGTGTTCGGGCTGACGCACACGGGAAAGGTGCGCAGCGAAAATCAGGACCACTTCCTCATCGCTTCGCTCCACCGCCAGATTCGCGTGCACCATTCGAGCATGCCGTCGCTCGGTGCCGCGATGCAGGAGACCGATCGCCTCGCCTTCCTGGCCGTGGTCGCCGACGGCGTCGGCGGCGGACGGGCCGGCGAGGAGGCGAGCCGCTTCGCCGTCGAGTCAATCGCCAGCTATGTCAACAACAGCGCGCGAACGTACTACACGGCCGACATCGGCGACGATGCGAGCTTTCGAGAGACGCTTGAGGCGGCGGCGCTACGCGTGCACGACGCGCTGACGGAGCGCGCCCAGCAGCTGCCGGCGTGGCGCGGGATGGCCACGACCCTCACGCTCTTCCTCGGCGTCTGGCCGCGTATCTATCTCCTGCAGGTCGGCGACTCGCGCTACTACTTCCTGCGGGAGGGCGAGCTCACGCAGGTGAGCCGCGACCAGACCATGGCGCAGGCCCTGATCGACATCGGAGTGCTGACGCGCGGCGACCAGAAGCTCGATCGTTTTTCGCACGTGCTGTCCAGTGCGATCGGCGGGACGCAGTCGACGCCGGTCGTGACCGGGGTGCAGAACGAGTGGGGGATGGTGCACCTCCTGTGCAGTGATGGCCTCACCCGTCACGTGAGCGATGAGCGTATCGCCGAGCGCTTGCGGTCGATGACCTCGGCGCGTGAAGTCTGCGAGCAGTTGCTCGAGGATGCGCTGGCGGGCGGCGGGCGCGACAACATCACGGTCGTCGTCGGACGCACCATGAAAGGCGAGGAACTACCGACCGATCGTTAGGCGTTGGTGGCGACGGCGATCAGAGTGCCGGCGATGCCGATGGCGGTCAGGAGGATCCAGCCACGGAAGACGTAGGCGATCCACTGCGAATACGGGATGCGCGCGGCGAGCAGGACCGCCATCAGCGCCGCGTTGGTCGGAACGAGCAGTTCCGCCAGCCCGGCGCCGGTCTCGAAAGCCAGGACCGTCGCCTGCCGCGACATGCCGACCAGGTCTGAGAGCGGGACGAGGATCGGCATCGTGAGCGCGGCCTGTCCGCTCACGCTGGGCACGGCGATGTGAATGAGCCCGTGCATGGGGATCATCAGTAGCGCGGCGATCGCCGGCGGCTTTCCGACGAGCGGAGAGGCGAGGCCGTTCACCACGGTGTCGATCACGTGACCGTCGGTCAGGACGACCGAGATGCCGCGCGCCACACCGACGAGGACCGAGGCTCCGATCATCGTTTCCATCCCCTTGAGGTAGGCGATGGTCCCCCCGCTGAGTCCCATCCCCCCCACCACACCAATCACGAGCGCGGCGAGAAAGAAGAGGGCGGAAAGTTCGTTGAAGCCCCAGTCGAACTGGAGGACGCCGACGACGTACGTGATGAGAGGCGCGAGCGTCAGGAGGAGGATGAGCGCATCCCGTCGGGAGAAGTCGGGCTCCGCCATCGCGCCCGGTGCGCCAGCCGGCGCCTGCACGCCACCGTTCGTACGGTTCCGGCTCGCGTGGCGCATGGTGTACGCGACCCACACGACCCAGCCGATCGCGAGCATTGCCAGGCGCAACGGCGCGCCGGACAGGAGCGGGAGCTGCGCGAGCTTGAGGGCGATTCCCGCCTGGAACGGGTTTGACGGGCCGAAGGCCGAACCGACGGCGGCGGCCCCGAGCGACGCCGAGACCATGGTGAGCGCATCGACGCCAAGTCCCCGTCCCAGGACGAGCAGGACCGGGACAAGGGCGATGATCTCCTCCTGCATGTTCTCCATCGCCCCAAACGACGCGAAGACGAAGGCGACAACCGGAATGGCCCAGATGCCGCGCCCGTGGAAGCGACGCACGATTGCCTGCGCGCCGCGGGCGAGCGTCCCCAGCTGCTCGACCAGGGCGAACGCGCCCCCGACAAAGAGGATCGAGATGATGACCTCCGCCCCCGCGACCAGCCCGCGCGGCACCGCCACGAGCGCGGCCACCGGTCCTACCGGGGCCGCGACCACGCGATGATACGTCCCCGCCACCACCAGACTGCGGCCAGTCAGCGGGTCATCGCGTCGGTCGAACTCTCCCGCGGGAAGGAGCCAGGTCAGGAGTGCAGCGAGCGCGACCCCCACCAGCAGGAGCACGACCGGATGCGGCAGTTGCCAGCGGGAAGTCACGCGGCCTCCGCGGCGCGCTGCACGAGCCCGCGGGCGTTGGGGGCTATTTGCTCCAGGGGGGGACCACGTTGTTCGACCGGGCGTAGGCGATGCCCTGTCCGAGATGCTCATGCAGGTGGGTCGCGGTGAGGATCCAGATACGCTGGCCGGTGAACTCCTGTCCGAAGACCTTGTACGTCGCCGGCAGCTTGTCGTCAGGGAATTCGCGCATCGCCTTGGCGAGATGGTCGAATGACTGCTCCACTGCGGCGACCGTTGCGTCGCGTCCGAGCTTCTGGTGCTCGAACGTCGCGAGCGTGCCGAAATCGTCGCCCTTGATCCCGGTCGCCGGATCCGGGGCGACGCCGAAAGCGCTCGGCAGCAAGTAGTTGTCACTCGCGACGTGGAGGAAGACCTCACGTACCGATCGCACGCCGGCCGCTGGCCGCCAGTCGTACTTGTCCTCGGGCATAGCCTTCGCAAGCGCGACGAACTTCTCGCGTACCTGCTGGATGTCGGCCATGAGGTCCCCCACGACCCCGTCGCGTTGCTGCGCACCGGCGTGCGGCGCGATGACGGGCAGGGCGAGCACTGCCGCGAAAAGGAAATGGATCGGACGCGCGAGACGGGACATGAGAAGCTCAGGCATGGGGTGAGGGTGCGCGGGCGCGTGGCCGGGCGCAACCAGCTGCGATGCCTCGCAATCTGTCCTCAATTTCCCATCCCCGACAGGAGCGCGCCGCGCGTCCGCGCCTACCCCTTCCCACCCCCCTCTTCCCCGACGACTATACCCGCGCCTTTTCTCGTCTTCTCGTCTTCTCGTCTTCTCGTCTTCTCG
>JBDTUA010000166.1:0-10644 GCA_040007995.1 Gemmatimonadota bacterium
GGCCGGGGCCGTGCTGCTTGTGACGGCGTTAGGCACGATACTGCTCGCGGCGCTCGCCGCGAGCGCGACGCTGGCTTTGGCGGGGGGCTGAACCTGCGCCGCGACTGACGGGCACGGGCAGCACGCTCGTCGTCCTCCTACATGGAGCGTGACCGCCATGGATGCCCTGGTGCATGACATTCGGCTTGCGGTGCGGACCCTGCGGCGATCGCCGGGTTTCACGGCCATCGCCGCGCTGTGCATCGCGATCGGCATCGCGGCCAACGTCTTTATCTGGACCCCGACCAACGCGCTCCTGCTCCGCCCCCTCCCGTTCCCGGCGTCGGAGGCGGTCATGCACGTGAGCATGTGGCGCACCGATGGGGCCCGCCGGACGTACGGTTCGTGGTCCGCGCCGGACTACGAGGATCTCGCCCGCCTTCCCGGCGTGTTCGCCTCGGTCGGCGCGCACACCGAGGAGACGTGGAATGTGGGCGGGGTGGAGGAGCCGGAGCGCATCCTCGGCGCCCGTGTGACCCCCTCCCTCTTTCCCACCCTGGGCTTGCAGCCGGCGCTGGGTCGGTTCTTCCGCCCGGACGACGCGACGAGCGAGACCAAGGTGGTGGTGATCGGGAGCGGCGTCTGGGAGCGGAAGTTCGCGGCCGACTCGGGGGTCATCGGTCGCACGCTGACACTGGACGGGGCGCCCTACACGATCGTCGGGGTGATGGCGCGCGGCGTCCGCTTCCCGGAGACGCACGACCTCTGGATCCCGTTCGTCGCGGGCGAGGCGCGGGCGCATCGCGACATGCGCATGTTGCAGGTGACGGGGCGGCTCGCGCCCGGCGTGTCGCGCGAGCAGGCGGACGCGCGCGTGGCGGCGCTGATGCGGGCCAACGCCGAGCGCTTCGCGGACACGAACGAGGGCTGGTCATCGTGGCTCGTGCCGATGAACGACCTCATCGCCCGAGAGGTACGCCCGCTGTTCCTCATCATGCTCGGCGCGGTGGGCTTCGTGCTGCTCATCGCCTGCGCCAACGTGGCGAACCTCTTGCTGGCACGCGGCGCCGGACGGCAGCGCGAAGTGACGGTGCGCCTTTCGTTAGGCGCGCCCCGACACCGGATCGTGCGCCAGTTCCTCACCGAGAGCCTCCTGCTCGCCTCGCTCGGCGGCGCCGCCGGCATCCTGCTCGGTACGTGGGCGACCGAGTGGTTCACCACGCGCATGATGCCGACGACGGTCCCCTACTGGATGCGCTTCGACGTGGATCGCTTCGTGGTTCTCGTGACGGTCGCGATCACGATGCTCAGTGGACTGACCTTCGGGATCCTGCCGGCGCTGTCGCTCTCCTCCCCCTCGCTGGGCGAGACGCTGAAGGATGCCGGGGGACGCGGGAGCAGCGCCGCCTCGCGGGTCGGCCGCACCCGTAGCACGCTGGTGGTGGCCGAGCTGGCCCTCTCGCTCGTCCTGCTGGTGGGCGCGGGACTGATGATGCGCAGCTTCATGGCGACCATGACCGCCGACCTGGGCTTCGAGGGGCGCGGCCTGCTCAACTTCGAGCTGTCGCTCTCCGGCGAGCGTTATGCGAGCGACTCGATGCGCACCGCCTTCCTCCGACTGCTCGAGGAGCGGTTGCGTGCCGTACCGTCTGTGACGGCCGTCGGCCTGATCG
Organism: Gemmatimonadota bacterium; assembly: GCA_040007995.1. Lineage (GTDB taxonomy): Bacteria > Gemmatimonadota > Gemmatimonadetes > Gemmatimonadales > Gemmatimonadaceae > SCN-70-22. The sequence goes on from JBDTUA010000166.1 coordinate 1,653, forward strand.
ACGACCAGCTGGTCGCCGATTGCTGCAAGCACGTCGCCTACTTTCCCGCCGGCAAGGAGTATCCACGCCAGTCCGGCCCGCACGCGTGGTTCGCGCGGATTTCGCCTGACTACCTCGCCACCATGCGGATTCCGCTGCGTCAGGGGCGCGGGATCTCGGCGGCCGACGCGGCCACGGGCGAGCGGGTCGCCCTGGTCGATGACGTATTCGCGCAGCGCGAGTGGCCGAACGGGGATGCGTTAGGCAAGCGCGTCCAGCTGCAGCCCGCCGGCGGCGACGCCTACACCGTGGTGGGCGTCTTCCCGCACCTGGTCACCCGCTCGGTGACCGACGACCGGAGCGCGGAGATCCTGCTCCCGCTGGGCGCCGACTACCGCGGCGAGCGCTGGGTGGTTGTGCGCACGTCGGGCGAACCCTCGGCGCTCCTCCCGGCGGTGCGCAGCGTGGTGCACGCGCTCGACCCGTCCCTCCCCATCGCGCACGCCAGCACGATGGACTTCATCCTGCGCGACCGGATGTTCCAGCCCCGCGTCTTCGGATCGATGTTCGCGATCTTTGCCGGGGCCGCGCTGCTCCTGGCGAGCATCGGGCTATACGGCGTCATGTCGTACCTCGTCGCCCAACGCACGCCCGAGTTGGGCATCCGCATGGCGTTGGGCGCCTCCGCGCGCGACGTGCGACGGCTGGTGATGCGGGGCGCGTTGCGGCTGATCGGGGGAGGGCTGCTGATCGGTGTCCCCGCCGCGCTCGTCCTCGCCCAGCTCCTGCGCGGTGCCCTCTTCGGCGTCTCGGCGACCGATCCGGTGACTATGGTCGGCATCCCGCTGCTCCTGACCGCGATCGCCCTGCTCGCCAGCGCCGTACCCGCGCGACGCGCGACCCGGGTCGATCCGCTCACCGCCCTGCGACACGAGTGAACGACATGCGCCGCCACGCCCGCCTCGCATTGCGCGCGCTCGTGCGCACCCCGGTGACCTCGGCGGCCGTCGTGATCACGCTCGCGTTAGGCATCGGGGTCACGACCACGATCTTCGGCGTGGTGAACGCCGCGATGCTCGTCCCGCTCCCGTGGACGGGGAGCGACCGCCTCATGGACCTCTCCCTGACCGTCGCCAGCGACGACGCCCCCGAACCGCGCACGCTGGTCTGGTCGTACCCGAAGTACGAGACGATGCGTACGCTGCAGCGCTCGTATGAGGCTGTCGCGGCCTACAGTACGCAAGAGGTGCTGCTGGGCGGGGCCGACGGGACGGAGCGCGTGCGCCTCGAGTTCGTCTCGGGCGAGTACTTCCCGCTGCTCCGCGCGCCGATGGCGATCGGGCGCGCACTCCAGCCCAGCGACGATCGCGACGGCGCGGCGCCAGCGGCCGTCCTCAGTCATGCGCTGTGGATGCGGCGCTTTGGCGGCGACTCGGCGATCGTCGGGCGCGAGATCGCGGTCGAGCGTGGACGGATGAAGGTGGTCGGTGTGGCCGCCGAGTCGTTCGCCTCGCTCAGCGGCGAGGTGCAGCTCTGGATCCCAATGTCGATCGCGCCAACCCTGACCTATCCCGAACTCCTGACCGAACGCTGGAACCACTTCTTCGACGTGATCGGTCGACTGCGCGACGGCGTCACCCCGGCGTCCGCGATGCAGGAGATGGTGACGCTCGGGCGAGTGATCGACGCGGCGCACCCTTCGCCGGAGAGAGGAAGCCACGACACCTGGGGCGCCGCCGCCAAGTCGCTCAGGGAGGCGCGCCGCGACCCGACGATGTCGCGGGCGGTGCTGATCCTGTTCGGCGCGGTCCTCTGCGTGATGCTCATCGCCTGCGTCAATGTCGCCAACTTGCTGCTCGCCCGCGCCGCAGGACGCACGCGCGAGTTTGCCGTTCGCGTAGCGATTGGGGCGCAGCGTGCGCAGGTCCTCCGCGAACTGCTCACCGAGACCGTATTGCTCGCGCTCGTCGGTGGCGTGCTGGGGGTCCTCGTCGCGGCATGGTCGGTCGACGTAGTGCGAACACTGCTCCCCGCGACCGGGGAAGGCATGCGCACGCAGATGGCGCAGTTCCTCGACCTCTCGCAGGTGCACCTCGACCAACGCGTGCTCGCCTTCGGGCTGGGCCTGTCACTTCTGACCGGGGTACTCTGCGGACTCGTCCCGGCGCTGCGCGCGTCCAACCCCATGCTGTCCGACGCACTCAAGGACGGCGCGGGGGCGTCGGCAGAGGGAGCACTCACATTTCGACGGGGGCAGGCACGCGCGCTGCTCGTGACGGGAAACGTCGCGCTCTCGCTGCTGCTGCTCGTCGGGGCGGGCCTGCTCGTGCGAAGCTTCGAGAAGGCGCGCGGGGTCGATGCCGGCTTCGATCCGCGCAACGTCCTCACCTTCCGCGTGCAGCCGCCGGACGACTCGCTCTACGGCGGCGCGCGGGCCGCGATCTTTCGGCAGGAGTTGATGTCCCGCCTGGCGGCGCTCCCCGGCGTTTCCACGGTTGGGACCGACGGGTGTGCACCACTCTCGCAGGGTTGCGGCGGCACGATCGTGTTGAGCATCGACGGGACGACCCTTCCGGTGAGTGGCGCGCGGCCCGACATCGGCGTGCACCTCGTGAATGACGCGTACGTGCAGGCGATCGGTGCTCGGCTGGTCGCCGGACGATTCGTTGACGAGTCGGATCGGTGGGACGCGCCGAAGGTGGCGGTGATCAACGAGACTGCCGCGCGTCGACTCTTCCCGAACAGCGACGCGGTTGGGAAACGCCTGGGAATCGGCTTCAGCAACTGGGCCGATGCCGAGATCGTTGGCGTGATCTCGGACGTGAACTACGGCCAGGTCGGCGCGCCACCGGCGCTGACGTTCTACGGTGCATACTCGCAGGCCTCACAGGCATCGGGCATGTACTTCCTTCGAACGGCAGGCGAGCCATCGGCTTTGCTGGCCAGCGCGAGGCAAGCGGTGCGCAACATGAGTCCGCAGTTGGCGGTGTACGACGAACATACGCTCGAGCAGCGGGTTGCCTCCTCGCTCGGCCGCCTGCGCTTCGGCGCCGTCCTGCTCGGCTCCTTCGCCGGGCTCGGCCTCCTTCTCTCGCTGATCGGCATCTACGGCGTCCTCTCATATACCGTCGTGCATCGCAAGCGGGAGATGGGGATCCGCATGGCGCTTGGCGCGGTCCCACACGAGGTGATCCGCCTGGTGATGCGACGCGCGATGTTTCTCACCTCCATCGGCGTGACCGTGGGACTCGCAACCGCGTGGGGCGCATCTCGCCTCCTGCGCAACCTCGTCTTCGGCGTGACAAGCACCGATCCAGCGACGTTCGCTATCCAGACCCTCGTACTCGTGTCGGCATGCGCGCTCGCCAGCTACCTTCCGGCCAGACGCGCCGCCCGACTCGATCCGGTGCAAGCCCTCCGCGGCGATTAACCCCCGTCTCCCGTCTGATCGTCATGTCCTTCTTCCGCACCACCAAGCGCGACGCCGCCATCGAAGAAGACGTCTTCACCGGCCCCCTCGTGTCGATGCGCGGGCTCGAGAAGGCGTTCGACATCCCGTCCGGTAAGTCGTACGTGCTGCGCCGCGTCTCGCTCGACATCGTCCCCGGCGAGTTCGTCACGATCATGGGACCATCGGGGGCGGGCAAGTCGACGCTCCTGTCGATCCTCGGGATGTTCGACGGTGCCTGGCAGGGGGAGTACTACCTGCGGGGCATCGCGGTCCACGCGCTGGCCAACAAGGACCGCCTAACGCTCAATCGCAAGCACATCGGCTTCGTCTTCCAGCAGTATCACCTGCTCGACGACCTTACGGTGGCCGAGAACCTCGACGTCCCCCTGTCCTATCGCGACGTCCCGCGCGACCAGCGCGCCGCCATCGTGGCCGACACGCTGGACCGCTTCCAGATCGTCGGCAAGAAGGACCTGTATCCGCGGCAGCTGTCGGGTGGACAGCAGCAGCTGGTAGGCGTGGCGCGTGCAGTGATCGCCAAGCCGTCGCTGCTGCTCGCCGATGAGCCGACCGGCAACCTGCACTCGTCGCAGGCGCGCGACATCATGGAGCTGTTCGTGGGGCTCAACCGGCAGGGGACGACGATCGTACAGGTGACGCATTCCGAGGAGAATGCGCAGTATGGAAGCCGCATCGTCACGGTGCGCGACGGATGGATCGTGGATGATGTGCAGACGGGGGACGGGAGACGGGGGACGGGGGTGATGTCGGGAGGGACGACTTAGGGACTTTCGTGCCGGTGCTCTTGGAGGCACCACGGGGCGCTAGCAACGGATCGTCGGTGGACAAGCGTCTGCCCGCGCGTAGCCCTGTACCGTCCCGCGACCCATTTTCCGGGGAGACGGGCCAATCCCCCGTCCCCCGTCCCCCGTCCCCCCAGGCCTCTTGCCTTCTTCGCGTCCCCCCCGCCTCCTCATCGCCGACGACCAGGCGGATGTACTCGAGGCGCTGCGTCTGCTACTCAAGGGCGAGGGGTACCACGTGGAATCGGCGCGTTCGCCGATGGAAGTCCTCGAGGCGGTGAAGGCGCATGACTTCGACGCGGTGCTCTCCGACCTGAACTTCACAAGAGACACGACGTCCGGGCGCGAGGGGCTCGACCTGCTGCACCAGGTGGCGGCGACCGACCCCACCCTCCCCATCGTGGTGATGACGGCCTGGGCGAGCATCGACACCGCCGTCGAGGCGATGCGACGCGGCGCGCACGACTACATCGAAAAACCGTGGGACAACGCGCGCCTCGTGGCCATCGTCCGGAATGCGGTCGAGCTGGGACGGGCCTTGCGCCGCGCGCAACAGCTGGAAAGCGAGAACTCGGCGCTGCGTTCGGCGAGCGCGACGCTGCCGGCGCTCGTGGCAGAGTCGCCGGCCATGCAGCCGATCTTGCAGCTGATGGAGCGGGTGGGACCGAGCGATGCGAACGTCCTCATCACCGGCGAGCACGGGACGGGGAAGGAGCTGGTCGCCACCTGGCTGCACGCGTCATCGGTGCGCGCGAGCCGCGGGTTCGTGGCGGTGAACATGGGGGGCCTTTCCGACGGTGTCTTCGAGAGCGAACTGTTCGGCCACGTGAAGGGTGCGTTCACCGATGCGCGGACCGATCGCGTGGGGCGCTTCGAGCTTGCCGACGGCGGGACGATCTTCCTCGATGAGATCGCCAACATCACCATGTCCCAGCAGAGCAAGCTGTTACGCGTGCTACAGGGCGGTGAGCTGGAACGCGTGGGCTCGTCGAAGGTGCGCCGCGTCGACGTCCGGGTGCTCTCGGCGACCAACGCTGTTCTGCAGCACGACGTGCAGGCCGGCCGCTTCCGTGAGGACCTGCTCTTCCGTCTCAACACGATCGAGTTGCACCTCCCGCCACTGCGCGACCGCCGGGACGACATCCCACTCCTCGCCTCGGAGTTCCTGCGCCGCCACGCGGCACGCTACCGCAAGTCGCTCGAGGGCTTCGAGCCGGCGGCGATGCAGGCGCTCCTCGAGCACGTCTGGCCTGGAAATATCCGCGAGTTAGGGCATGCCGTGGAGCGCGCGGTCCTCATGGCCCAGGGGGCGGCGGTGCGGGCCGTCGACCTCGGGCTCCGCACCGGCTCCGCGTCCTCGCCACGCTACGAGGACCTGCCGCTCGAGGAGGTCGAGCAGATCCTCATCCGGAAGGCGCTCGCCCGCCACGGAGGCAATGTCTCGCATGCCGCCAAGGCGCTCGGCCTGAGTCGCAGCGCGCTCTACCGCCGCCTCGAGCACTATCGCATCGAGAGCGGAGGAGAGTCGTGACGACGAGGACTCGGTGACCAGTCCCGGGGGGCGCGGCGAGGCACCCCGGCACCGCCGTTTCTCGCTCACGCACGAGCGCCGCGTCTTCCTGCTCGCCATGGGGGCGGGACTGCCAGGCGTCCTGGCCACCATCGCGCTCCTCTGGAGCGGGAGCTACTCCACCAAGGCCGCCTGGACGCTCGGCGGCTTCGTTGCCGGCATCTGGTTGGTGGTGGCCATCGCGCTCCGCGAGCGCGTTGTGCGTCCGCTGCAAACGCTCTCCAACATGCTGGCCGCCTTGCGTGAAGGGGACTTCTCGCTGCGCGCCCGCATGGGGCGCTCCGATGACGCACTCGGGCTCGCGCTGCTTGAGATCAACATGCTCGGCGACACGCTGCGCAGTCAGCGACAGGGAGCCATGGAGGCCTCGTCGCTCCTCCGCGCCGTCATGGCAGAGATCGACGTGGCGATCTTCACCTTCGACGACGCCGACGCACTGCGATTGGTGAACCGGGCCGGCGAACGCCTGCTGAGCCAGTCCAGCGAGCGACTGGCCGGCAAGCAGGCAACGGCGCTGGGACTGGGCTCGCTGCTCAGCGGACCGTCGCCGCAAGTGTACGACCTCACCTTTCCGGAACGCGCCGGACGCTGGGAAGTCCGACGCACGATCTTTCGTCAGGATGGGCGGCCGCACTCGCTGCTGGTGATCGCCGATGTCACCAAGAGCTTGCGCGAGGAGGAGCTGCAGGCGTGGCAACGCATCGTGCGCGTGCTGAGCCACGAGATCAACAATTCCCTGGCGCCGATCAAGTCACTCGCTGGCAGCCTGCAATCGATCGTTGAACGAGGCGACACCAGCCACGAAGGGGGCGAAGACATGCGGCGCGGCCTGGGGATCATCGCCGGGCGTGCCGATTCCCTCTCCCGCTTCATGAGCGCGTACGCCCGACTCGCGCGCCTCCCGGCACCGCAGCGCAGGACTGTTCGCGTGGGTGAGCTTGTGCAGCGGACCGCCGCCATCGAGCAAAGGGTACCGGTCCATGTCGTGCCCGGCCCCGACGTCTCCATGCATGCCGACCACGACCAGCTCGAGCAGGCGTTGATCAACCTGGTGCGGAATGCCGCGGACGCCTCGCTCGAAACCGGTGGAGGAGTCGAAGTCAGCTGGAAAGGCGATGCTGCGCGCATCGAACTCATCGTGCGCGACGAAGGGCTCGGGCTGGCGGGATCCGCCAACCTCTTCGTCCCGTTCTTCACCACGAAACCGCAGGGAACAGGGATCGGCCTGGTGCTCTCCCGCCAGATCGCCGAGGCACACGGAGGCATGCTCCAGCTCGAGAATCGGACGGACCGGAAGGGGTGCGTCGCCACGCTGACCCTCCCTGCCACCGCTCGTTAGTGCGTCACGGCGCGATCTCGCGTGAGCTGGCCGGATCGTCGATAGGCGCGTCGACCCGTGCGTCGACCGCGTCTATCCGTAGGGGGGGCGGGCGAATCCGCGTGATCGCGCGTCGCTTCGACCCGTCACAGGCCGAGCAGCGCGGGAGCGCGCCAGGCAGTACCGGTGATGACCGCCAGCGCCATCACGCCACAGAGGCCGACCGGGGCCACCGTGCGAAAGAGGCGCGCGGCAACGCCCGAGTGGAAGGCGCCGAGTTGGTTAGCACTGCCGGGACGGCAACGGTGCGTCGGATCGACGCAGCGCCGATGGACACCGTCGTGGACATGTGCTGCACGCCCACCCTCGCCTCGAAGGCGAACGGGCTGACAGGCGCGGCCAACAGGATCGCGAGCGATCGCACGGAGGCGAGCTTCCGATCGGTGCGGTCGACGACCTCGCTGGCGAAGAGTGCAACCTCGATGTTCGGGATCACTTCTCTCTGCCCCAGTAGTCCGAGCGCGAGCGGGTCGTGGGCGACCTGATACACGAGCCCACCCACCACCACCGCGTGCACTGGGTCGCCACCGTCATTGAGCGGCACGAGACGATGAATCGCCGAACCACCCCGATGGCCAGCGACGCGTAGAGATCGTATCGCGGAGGCTTTACGGCGGTCGGCTGGAGCGTACGTGGCTCCTAATGTAGTGGCCGCCCGGGGCCGCTTCGAACCAGCGGCGCGGCGTCGCTATCCGGCTGAGACTCGCTTCCCCTCGCCCCCCGCTCGGATCTCGTCGCTCCCCCCTCGCGCAGCGCCGCGCGGGAGCGCAGCGTAGAAGAGAGCGGGTGCGCGCTGTGCGTGCCCTCATCCGCCAGCCGCCCCCCCCATATCGGAGGTTGACATGTTCACCCCGCGCGCTCCCCTCGGCGCCCTGGCCCTCGCGATGCTCGCAGCCGCTCCGCTGGCGGCCCAAGCGCCTCGTGACCGCCTCGGCATCGAACAGTACCTCGACTGGGAGGACGTCCAGTCGCCTCGCCTTTCGCCGGACTCCAAGCAGGTCATCTACACGCGACGATGGGTCGATAAGCTCAACGACCGCTGGGAGTCGTCGCTCTGGACCATCGGCACCGACGGAAGCAAGAACCGCTTCCTCGTCGACGGCGGCTCGGTCGAGTGGTCGCCGGACGGACAACGTATCGCCTACATCGCGAAGGGCGAGCCGGCTGGATCGCAGATTTTCGTTAGGTGGATGGACGCCGAGGGAGCCGTTTCCCAGGTGACGCGGGTCAGCGAATCGCCGAGCGACCTCCAATGGTCACCCGACGGCAAGTCCATCGCGTTCCGGATGGAGGTACCGTTTCGCGAGAAGTGGGACATCCCGATACCAGCGTCGCCCAAGGGGGCCAAGTGGATAGAGCCTCCCCGCGTCGTCACCCGACTCGACTATCGTCAGGATCGCCTCGGATTCAATGACGGCGGCTACAACCAGGTCTTCGTCGTTTCGGCCGACGGCGGGACACCGCGCCAACTCACCACCGGTCAATGGGACCACGGGGCGCCGCAATGGATGCCCGATGGAAAGACGCTGGTCTTCACGGCCGATCGCGTGGAGGAGGCCGAGTATCGCTGGCGTCAGAGCGACATCTACGCCGTCGACGTGGCGAAGGCGCAGGTCACGCAACTGACGCGCCGCAACGGCCCCGACCAGCAGCCAACGCCGTCGCCCGACGGCAAGCTGATCGCCTATACCGGCTACGACTCCACGGACGCCACCTGGATCGACAGCAAATTGTACGTGATGAATGCTGACGGGACCAATGCGCGCGAGATCAGCGGGACGCTCGATCGCTCGCCGCAGGGGATCATGTGG
>JBDTUA010000167.1:0-10636 GCA_040007995.1 Gemmatimonadota bacterium
TCACGAACGGGGGGTCGCTCTCCAACCGGCTCCGCCAGCGCACGGTATTCGAGCCTGTGAGGTCGAAGCCGTCAACGCGATCGAGGTCGCCGCCCACCATCGTTACATCTGCCCCGCTCGCGCTATCGACCCGCACCATACGCTCGAATTCGAAATGTTGCTGCAGCGCTACCGAGAATCGGCGCTCCCCGCCGTTCCAGTCGCCACTGAAGGCCATGGCCTGCGTCTCCTTCACGTACAGTTGGCCGTCCTGGTCGAGATGCGCCTCGACGGCGATGGACGGCCAGCGGAGCGTCTTCTCCTGCGCGCCGAGCGATGTACCGCGCGCAAAGAGGGCAAGGAGCAGGAAGAGGGGGGCGAGGGCGGAGACGGGGCGAAGACGAGCCATGAGCGCCTGGGCGGGGGGCCGTGGAGTGACGGAGCGCACCGGGGGGACCGTGACGAACCGGGGGCGCGCAATCATACTCCCTGTAGCCGATCGCCGTTACTCCTTCGTCCTCGCCACGCTTACACTCCTCACGCCAGCCATGACTTCACGCCGCACCTTCGTCCGCACCATGGGGGCCTCGCTGGCCGCCGCCTCGACCGCCGCCAGTGCCCTCGCCGCCGAAGCTGCCGACGCACAGCCGCGCGGTTCGGAGCGCCTCCTGGTCAACAATCCTCTGCAGCCGGCGCCGGCGCCGATCGGGGTCGACCGGCTGCCGCTCGCTTGGTACCAGGCGCAATCCAAGCGACTGCGGGCACAGGCCAAGGCCCGCGGCGTAGATGCGATCCTGCTCCAGAGCGACGTGAACCTCGTCTATTTCACGGGCTGCTTTCGCAGCAGTGGTGAGCGCACGACCTGGGCGCTGATGCCGGTCGACGAACCAGACACGGTGTACTGGTTCTCCCCGGCCATCGATCGCGACCTGATCACCTCGTGGTGGAGCACGGAGAACGATTACTACTTCTGCTACCCGCACGCAGCCGGAGGATTCCCCAACCGCGGAGAGCTGGCGCGCGGGAATCGGGTCGACCTCTGGGAATGGGTGCTCGGCAAGCTGGCGGCGCGGGGACTCGGCGAGAAGACGATCGGGCTCGACCATGAGCTGACGCCGTCGGCCATGCGTACCGTGAGCCGAGTGATTCCCAAGGCGACCATCGCCGACATCGGCGACCTGTGCCTCGCGATGCAGGTGATCAAGACGCCCGAGGAGATCGCCCTCACCCAGCGCGCGTACCGCTACTTCGACACAGTGCACGCCTTCGCGCGCGACTACATCCTCGAGCACGGGACCGCGACGACCGACTACCAGATCGGGCAGGCGCTGTCGTCCTTTGGCATCAACCTGATGATGCGCGACGTGCGACGCGACGGAAAACCGCACAGCGCCGTCGGCATGGACGTCACCGGCAACTACGTGCGCACCGGAGTGGCCACCGCCTATCCGCATCCGAACCAGTTCTTTCACGCCCAAGTGCGTCGCGGGCAGCCGCTCTACGTCAATTGCGACATCCTGCTCGGAGGATACGGAGGCGAAGGGTATCGCAACTACATCCTGCTCCCCTCCACCCAGCAACACGACCGCATGTGGCAGGTGGTCGCCGACACAGTGCAGATGATCGTCGAGGAGACGAAGCCCGGTGCCGTCTGCTCGGAGATCGCGTACAAGGTGCACGCCTACCAGATCAAGCAGGGGATGCAGGAGTTCATTTACCATCGCCCGGGTCACGGCCAGGGGCAGAACTTCGTCGGCCATCAGTCCCCGTTCCTGGCGCTGGGCGACGACAGCGTGGTCGAGGCCGGGATGACGTTCTCGGTCGAGCCGGGGCTCTATGACTCCCGCACCGGAATCGGGATCAACCCGAGCGACCGACTGATCGTGCTCCCCGACCGCTCTGTGCTGATGAGCCGTATCCCCTTCTCGAAGGAGTGGAGCTATCTGAAAGTGTAGACTGGGACGGGGGACGGGGGACGGGAGACGGGGGGGGCGCACCTGACCGCCCTCGGTGAAACCTATGTGTGCGGCGCACGTAGTCCGCGCATGCCACCTGCCTCACCCAGCGCGCACCTCCCCCTGCGCCCAGTCGAGTTCGAGATCCTCCTCACGCTCGCGGCCGGCGAGCGGCACGGCTACGCGATCATCCAGGAGACGGAGGCCCGGAGCGGCGGCGCCGTGCGGCTCGAGACGGGGACGCTCTACCGCGCGCTGCAGCGCCTCGTGCAGTCGGCGCTGGTGACGCCGGTTGACCGCCGCTCCCCCGACGAGTCGAGCGAGGAGCGAAGGCGCTACTACGCCCTCACCCCGCTCGGCCGGGAGGTCGCGATCGCCGAGGCGCTTCGGATGGCGAGGCTGGTCACCGTGGCGCGGAAGGCACGCCTGATTCCGGCGGGGAGCTCGTCATGACGCGCGCGACTCCCGATTGGCTCGAACGCGCCGCGCGCGCGATGCATCGCGCGCTCCTTCGGGCGTATCCTCGCGCGTTCCGCGACGAGTTCGGGCGCGACATGGACGAGACGTTCGCCGACCGGTGGCGCGAGGCACGCGCGCGCGGCGAGTGGTCGATGCTACTGCTCTCACTCCGCACGATCCTCGACACGATAGCGCAAGCGGCGGTCGCCCGCTCGGCGTCTCTCCCCTCGCGCTCGGACATGTTCCACCTGCAGGACGTGCGTTACGCCTTTCGGCTGCTGCGCCGCAGTCCGGTCTTCACGCTCCTCACGCTCGTCGTCCTCGCGGGGGGGATGGGGGTGAGCGTCTTCACCTTTTCCTTTCTCTACTCCGCGATTCTGCGCCCGCTTCCGCTGAGTGACGGGGCGCGCATCGTCAGGGTGCAGGAGGTGCAAGGGCGCTCGACGAGCGGATTTGACGCGTTCGATTTTGCGCGCATGCGATCGCAAGTCACCACGCTCAAGGACGTCGGCACGTGGAGCTCGCACGAGGTTGTCCTCGGCGGCGCCGACGGTCGCGCAGCCCAGCGCGTGTTGCAGGTGACGGCAGTGGAGTGGAGCGTATTCGATGCGACGCATACGCCCCCCACACTCGGACGTCCCTTTCGCGAGGACGATGAGGCCCTCGGTGCCGCCCCCGTGATCGTGCTGAGCCATGACCTCTGGACGATCGTCTTCGGTGGCGATTCGACGATCGTCAATCAGGTCATCCGCCTCAACGGAACGTCGACGCAGGTGATCGGCGTCATGCCTCGTGGCTATGGCTTTCCTGTCTCCGCCGAGTCGTGGGTCCCACTCGGCGCCGCGGTGCGCGAGGCGACGGAAGCCGGGCGATACAGCGTCAATGTGTTCGGTCGATTGGTAGACGGTGCGACTCCGGAGCGCGCGGAGCTGGAATTGACGGCGCTCCTTCGCCGCACGAGGTCCGAGCGCCCGATGGCGCCGGCGGATACCGCAGGACCGGCTCCGACGGTGTCGGTCCGCACGTTCCCAATGGCGCAGATGGGGGATGATGGACCGGCGTTCTTCACGATCATCAACGTGATGGCGACGCTCATCCTGCTCCTCGCCTGTATCAACGTGGGCAACCTCCTGCTGGCGCGCGCCAACGAGAGGGCGCGCGAACTCGCGGTTCGACTCGCGCTCGGCGCCTCGCGAGGACGGCTCGCGATGCAGTCGCTGTGGGAGCCTGTCTTTCTCGTCATCGTCAGCGGGGCGCTCGCGACCGCGATCGCCGCCGCCGCCCTCAGCTTCGTGAACCACTGGGCGCACACGCGCCTCGAGGGAAACCTCGCCTTTTGGTGGACGTGGGGGATGGACCAACCCACGCTGCTTGCTGCTGGCGGCTTCACGACGCTGACGATTGCGGTCCTCGGCGGGGTGATGGCGACCCGGGCGACGAGCACGCGCTTCAACGACGTCCTGCGCGATGGCGGCGCGCGGGACGGCGGGCAACGCGCGGGACGCGTGTCGCGTGCGCTGGTGGCAACACAGGTCGCAGCGGTGACGGTGCTTCTGTTCTTCGGCGTCCTGTCCGGCATCGCCGCCTTCCGCCTCGCCCACATCGAGACGGGCTACGACACGCGCAACCTGCTCGCCAGTTCGGTGGAGCCGGACGTCGCGCGGTTCCCCACGGAAGAGGCGCGACGCGCATACTGGGAGCGACTTTCGGCACTGCTCGTCACCCAGGGAGGCATTGAGGACGCCGTCATTCGCGCGCGGCTTGGCACTGCGGACGACGCGCGCGGTGCCATCGAGTTCGGCGACGGGCGTGTGGTACCGCTCGCCGAGCAGCCGCGGGCCTGGCTGCACGGCGTGCTGGGACCGCTCGATTCGCTAGGTATCCGGCGGGTGGAGGGGCGTGCGCTCGACGATCGCGATCGTGGCGGACAGCCGGCGGTGGCAGTGATCAGTCGCGCAATGGCGGAGCGTTACTGGCCGGGTCGCTCGCCTGTCGGTGAGCGCATCCGACTTCCCGGGATCGGCGAAGCGACCAATGATCAGTGGCGCACCGTGGTCGGGGTCGTGACCGACGTTCCCTTTGGAGACGAGTTCGCGCGGAATCCCCGGCGGGCCATCGCGGTCTATGTTCCGCTCGGCCAGCACGATGCGGCCTCAGCCACCCTGCTCTTCCGACACCGCGGCGACGCCGCCGCCGCCACTGCCGCATTGCACCTGGCAGTCGGTACCCTCGACCCGGGTTCGGCGCCGGCTCAGGTCCAGTCGTACGACGACATTCTCGCCAAGTCTGCGCTCATTGCCGGCGGCGTGTCGCGACTCTTCGGGCTGTCGTTCGCCTTCGCCTTGCTGCTGGCGATCAGCGGAACCTACGGACTCATGGCCCGCTCGATCGGGATGCGGACGCGCGAGATCGGCGTCCGCCGCGCACTCGGCGCGACCGATCGGAGCATCCAGCGCCTCCTGCTCGCACAAGGAGGGCGACAGTTGGGGATCGGAGCCGTGGTCGCGCTTCCGGCCATGATTCTGGTCGGCGTCGGCTTCTCGAGATTCTTCCCCATCGCACCTCTCATCGCGATTGGTGTCGCCACCGCGGTCGCCGCCAGTATCATCGCGGTGGTACTGGCAGCGACCTGGCTTCCGACGCGACGCGCGCTTCTGGTCTCGCCGCGCGACGCGCTCTGGCGTGACGGGTGACCCGGCGCCGCCGGCCAGCGCGGCGGACCAACGCCGTGCTGAGCCACCCCACGGAAAACGTTTGCATTCAGGGGACTCGAGGGATAGCCGCGGCGCACATTGCCCGGTAGAATCGAGCGAGATTCTCAGCGTGCGAACGTTTTCATCACCTTTCCAGACATTGTGATGAAGCGCGCTGCTCCTTCTGTCCTACTGCAAGCTGCTCATGACGTTTCCGCGCGCTGCCGGCATTCTTCTGCACCCCACGTCCCTCCCGGGGCCCAACGGAATCGGCGACCTCGGCCCCCAGGCGCATCGCTTCCTCGATTTTCTCGCCGAGACCGGGATGAAGATCTGGCAGGTCCTCCCGCTCGGCCCGACCGGATACGGGGACTCGCCCTACCAGTGCTTCTCGGCATTCGCCGGCAATCCGCTGCTCATCTACGTCTCCGGCGGAGAGGGCGAATTCCCGCTGCGCGCCGTCGACTTCGAGCGCGTGATTCCACATCGCCACGCGCTGCTACGTGCCGCGCTCGACCGTTTCACTCCCGATGCTTCCTATCACGCCTTCGTCCTGCGGGAGCACGACTGGCTGGAGGACTACGCGCTCTTCATGGCGCTCAAGGAGGAGCATGGTGGCGTATCGTGGACCGCGTGGGAGACCGGCGCCGCGCAGCGCGAACCCAAGGCGCTCGCCGTCTGGCGGGACACGTTGGCGGACTCGATCGAGCGCATTCGGCGCGAGCAGTACTTCTTCTTCACGCAGTTCGAGGCGTTGAAGGCAGCGGCCGCGCAGCGCGGCATCCAGCTGATGGGCGACCTCCCCATCTACGTCGCGCATGACTCGGCCGACGTCTGGGCGAACCGCTCGCTCTTCCAGCTCAAGAGCGACGGCAGCCTGATCGTTCAGGCCGGGGTTCCGCCCGACTATTTCAGTGCGACCGGTCAGTTGTGGGGGAACCCGATCTACGACTGGGAGGCGCTGGCCCGGGAGGGTTACGCCTGGTGGATCCGCCGCATGCGCGCCGCGTTCCGCATGTACGATCTGGTACGCATCGATCACTTCCGCGGTTTCGAGGCCTACTGGGAGGTACCGGGCGATGCGCAGACCGCGGAAAGTGGGCGTTGGGCTCCAGGGCCCGGGGCGCCGCTCTTCGAGGCGGTTATAGAAGCGCTGGGGCCGCTCCCGATCGTCGCCGAGAACCTCGGGTTGATCACGCCGGCGGTCGAGGCGCTGCGCGAACAGTTCGGCTTTCCCGGCATGAGCATCCTGCAGTTCGCCTTTGGCGGCGACGGGCAGGCCACGGAGTTCAAGCCGCACAACTTTCCGCGCGAGCGGGTGGTCTACACGGGGACGCACGACAACGACACGACCATGGGGTGGTGGACGTCGACGGGCGAGGGGGACTCGACGCGCGATCCCGGTGAGGTGGCGCGGGAGAAGGCCTACGCCCGGCGCTATCTGGGGACCGACGCCCCCGAGATGAACTGGGTCCTGATCCGGACCGCCCTGGCGTCGGTGGCGAATACGGTGCTGGTGCCGATGCAGGACGTGCTGGGGCTGGGGAGCGAGGCGCGCATGAACCTTCCCGGCCGCAAGTCGGGCAACTGGGGATTCCGCTTCACCTGGGAGCAGGTCACGCCGGAGATCACCAGCCGACTCCGCGCGCTGGTCGACCTGTACGATCGTTAGGCCGAGGGGACATGACCGACTCGCGCACGAAGTTCTCGACCATCTGGAACATGAGCTTCGGCTTCCTGGGGATCCAGTTCGGCTGGGCCCTCCAGATGGCCAACATGAGCGCGATCTACGAGTACCTCGGGGCGAGCGCGGACCAGATCCCGATGTTGTGGCTGGCGGCTCCGTTGACGGGGCTGATCGTGCAGCCGATCATCGGCCACATGAGCGACCATACCTGGTCGCCGCGCTTCGGCCGCCGGCGCCCCTACTTCCTCGTCGGCGCGATCCTCGCCTCGCTTGCACTGCTGGTGATGCCGAACGCGGGGACGCTCTGGATGGCGGCTGGGCTGCTCTGGATCCTCGACGCGTCGATCAACATCTCGATGGAGCCGTTCCGCGCCTTCGTCGCCGACCTGCTCCCCCAGCGCGAGCGAACGCGCGGCTTCGCGATGCAGAGCATCTTCATCGGGCTCGGGGCGGTGCTCGCCTCGGCGATGCCGTGGATGCTGACGAACTGGTTCGGGGTGGGGGCGTCCACGCCGGGGACGATCCCGACGACGGTTCGCTTCTCCTTCTACATCGGCTCGGCGGCGTTCTTCGGCGCGGTGCTCTACACGATCCTCACGACCGCCGAGAAGCCTCCCGCCGACCTGGCGGAGTTCGCGCGCACGCAGGCGAACGCGAAGGGAATCGGATCGGCAACACGCGAGATCATCGCCGCCATCCGGGCGATGCCCGAGACGATGCGGCAGCTGGCGGTGGTGCAGATCTGCACCTGGCTCGGCCTCTTCTGCATGTGGCTGTACTTCCCGGTGGCGGTGGCGCGCAATGTGTATGGGGCGCCGGACGCCAGCTCACCGCTGTACCAGCAGGGGGTGGAGTGGGCCGGCGTCTGCTTCGGCGTCTACTCGGCCGTCACCTTCGGCTTCTCGTTTTTCCTCCCGTCGCTGGCGCGCTCGTTCGGCCGCAAGGGGACGCATTCCATCTGCCTGCTGGCGGGGGCGGCGGGGCTGCTCTCGGTCTCGGTGATCTCCAACCCGACCTTGCTGCTGCTCTCGATGACGGGAGTCGGGATCGCGTGGGCGAGCATCCTGTCGATGCCGTATTCGATGCTGGCGGGGTCGCTCCCCGAGGGGAAGATCGGGGTCTACATGGGGATCTTCAACTTCTTCATCGTGATCCCGGAAATCGTCGCGTCGTTAGGCTTCGGCTGGGTGATGAACCACTGGCTCAACAACAACCGGATGGCCGCGGTGGTGACGGGGGGGGCGTTCCTGGCACTGGCGGCGGTGTTGGTCCTACGGGTGAACGATCCCGGGGAGGCGGCAACGTGAAGAAGGACGGGGGACAGGAGACGGGCGACGGGAGATTGAAGCGGAGCGTGAGATGAACTTGGGGAGCGATAGCGTGAGTGTGAGCCCGCGGGTTTGGCCTGTCGCGCTGCGTTGCGGTGCCGCGGCCATGTTGTGGCTGGCGGCGCCGCTGGTCGCTCCTCTGCTGGCGCAGGCGCCGACGGTTTCGAAGGTCGAGCCGCCCAACTGGTGGGCCAACTCGTCGGTCAATCCGGTGCGCGTGCTGGTGCGCGGGACGAAGCTGGCGGGGGCGCGATTCGAGTGCGGGCGGCTCGTCTGCGCGAACGCGCGGGTGAACGAACGCGGGAGTTACGCCTTCGTCGATGTCACCATCCCGCGCGACGCCACGGCGGGGAGCGTGCCGATCACGTTGCGCACGAGCGGCGGTGCCGCGACGGTCCCCTTCACCATCACCCCGCGCCTGGCCGGACACGGGCGCTTCCAGGGCTTCGGCACCGAAGACGTCCTCTACCTGTTGATGCCTGACCGCTTCGCGAACGGCGATCCGTCGAACGACGATCCCGCTGTGTCGAAGGGGCTGCTCGACCGCGGTAAGGGACGCTATTACCACGGCGGCGACCTCGCCGGGGTGCGCCAGCGGCTGCCGTACCTCAAGTCGTTAGGCGTCACGGCCATCTGGCTCAACCCCGTCTACGACAACAACAACGGGCTCAATCGCCGGGAGATGTACGACAACCTCCCGATCACCGACTACCACGGCTACGGCGCCACCGACTTCTACTCCGTCGACGAGCATCTCGGCGACGTGGCGGCCTTCACGCGGCTAGTCGATGACGCGCACGCGCAGGGGATGAAGATCATCCTCGACATGGTCGCCAACCATGCCGGGCCCTACCACCCGTGGGTCGTCGATCCTCCCACCCCGACCTGGTTTCACGGCACTGAGCATGCGCACCCGGACAACACCTGGCAGACGTGGACGCTCGCCGATCCCTACAGCACGCCGGCGATGCGCGAGGCGACGCTGGATGGGTGGTTTATCAACATCCTCCCCGACCTCAACCAGGACGATCCCGAGGTTGCCCGCTACATCATCCAGAACACCCTCTGGTGGGTCGGGATGAGCGGGATGGACGGGATCCGGCAGGACACTTGGCCGTACGTCCCCCGCTGGTTCTGGCGTGACTGGATGACCGCCATCAAGCAGGAGTATCCGTCGCTGCGCGTCGTTGGCGAGGTGTTCGACGGTGACCCGTCGATGATCGCCTTCTTCGAGGGGGGGCGCATGCAGTGGGACGGCGTCGACGACAAGGTAGACCTGCTCTTCGACTTCCCGCTCTACTATCCGGTGCGCAACGCCTTCGCCAAGGGGGGCTCGATACGCGAACTGGCGCAGATGCTGTCGCGCGACCACCTGTACCGCGACCCGAACAACCTCGTCACCTTCCTCGGCCTGCACGACGTGTCGCGCTTCATGAGTGAACCCGGCGCCACACCCGAGGGACTCAAGCTTGCCTTCACCTTCCTCGCCACGGCCCGCGGCACCCCGCTCATCTACTACGGTGATGAGATCGCGCTTCCCGGAGGGAACGACCCGGACAACCGGCGCGACTTCCCCGGCGGCTGGCGGGGCGATGCGCACAATGCCTTCGATGCCGGCGGGCGGAGTGCGGCTGAGCAGTCTGTCTGGCAGCACCTGCAGCGGCTCCTGACGATCCGCGCCGCGCGCCAGGAGTTGCGCACGGGACGCACGGAGCAGCTTCTGGTGACTGAGCAGGTCTACGTCTATCGACGCGGCGCCACGACGATCGCGATCAACAACGGCGCGGCGGAGACGACCGTCACGATCCCGGTGGCATCGCTACCGGCGGATGCACTCGGCGTGTGCGCGCCGGGGCGGCCCGCGCAGGGGGGAATCTCCGTCACGATTCCGGGGCGGACGGGATGCATCTTTTAAGGGCAGAAGACGAGAAGACGAGGGTGCCGGGGGGAGGGAAGAGATACGGGGGAGGAGCGCGTAGCTTTCCTTCTATTACTCATCACTGCAGCGGAGTGGATTTCATGCATCCCATGTTCCTTCCGGAAGTCGAACATGCGCCGTCGAGCGGGACGTACGGCGACAAGCTGGCGTCGATGCGAGCAGCGGGGATGCCGGTTCCGCAGATCTGGCATCTCTTCGCGTACAAGCCGGACCGGACCGACTTCCTCGCCCAGTTCACGCAGGGCGTCATGCGCGGACCCTCGCCGCTGTCGGCGGGGCTGCGCGAGTTGATCGCCGCGTTCACGTCGCGGCGCAACGACTGCCCGTTTTGAATTGGCTCGCACGCCGCGGTCGCGGCGACGTTGCTTGGGGACCGGGACTTGGTGGACGCGGTGCTCGCGGACTTTCGCTCGGCGCCGATCGATGACCGGTGGAAGGCGCTGTTCACCTTTCTTGAGCGCATGAACGCCGAGTCGAGCACCTTGCAGCCGACGGACATCGGGGCGGTGAAGGAGGCGGGGTGGAGTGAAGAGGCGATCTATGACGCCATTACCGTCTGCGCCCTCTTCAACTTCTACAACAAGTGGATCGATGCC
>JBDTUA010000168.1:0-10566 GCA_040007995.1 Gemmatimonadota bacterium
CGAATCCGCTCGGGCGCGTCGGCGACGATTCGCTCGTCGACGTCGCGCGCGATCGCGGTCACACGGCGATTGCGGCGATGTTGCAGGCCACGCTGCAACGGGTACACAACATCTCGGCAGACGGCGAGCCGGTCGCCGCGGCGATTCGCGCGCGCGACCTCGATGTGGTCGCCGACCTGCTCGACGCCTCACCGCACCTGCTGCACGTCGGTGACCTGCGCGGCAACCAGCCCATCCACTGGGCCGTCATGGTGCATGCGCCGGCGATCATCGACCTGCTGGTGGTGCGTGGCGCCGACCTCGCGATGCGTCGCCCGGACGGTGCGCGCCCCATCCACCTCACGAATGGCGACGATGCGTATCGCGCGACCGAAGACGTCGCGCCGCAACTCGCCGTCTCCCCGGACGATACCCTGGCGCACCTGCGACGGCGCGGCGCCTCGATCGACATGGCATGTGCCGCCTATCTCGGCGCGGTCGCACGCGTCGCCCGGTTGCTCGAGGACGAGCCGTCGCTGGTGCATCAGGCACCGGAATACGTGGGACATCACCCGCCATCCGGGTCACCGCTGCGCAATGCGGCGGCGGGCGGACACCTCTCCGTCGTGCGACTGCTCCTCGAGCGCGGCGCCGACCCGAACCTTCCGGAGGAACGGATCGCTCCCCACGGACACGCGCTCTACTCTGCGGTCTCGATCGGCCACTACGAGATCGCGCAGCTCCTGCTGGAGTACGGCGCCCATCCCAATCCGCCAGTGGCACACTCGGCCGACGCCCTGACTGTGGCGTTGCGGCGTCGAGATCGGGAGATGGTCCAGCTGTTGTCGTCCTACGGCGCAGCGCGGCCCGTGGCGCTGTTGGCGCTCGACGGCGACGTGACCACGGCCGCCGCCGTGTTCGCCGCGGATCGCTCGCGCGCCAATGACGCCGAGGCGATGTCCAACGCTGCGCAGCAAGGCCACGAACCGTTCGTCCGGCTCCTGCTCCGCCACGCACCGGCGCTCGCGACGCGCGTCGGGACCGCCGCCGCGGATGCCAGCCTGACGGAGGTGCTCTTCGCGCACGGGATGGACCCGTCGCATCGGGACTGGTTAGGCGTCACGCCGCTGCACCGTTTCGCCCAAGTGAACGACGTCGTTATGGCCGCGTACTTCCTTGATCGCGGCGCCGAACTCGAGGCGCGGGACGATGAGCTACAATCGACGCCGCTGGCCTGGGCGGCGAAGTTCGGGCGCGCGGCGATGGTCGAGTTGCTCCTGGCGCGTGGCGCCGCATGCCCCAATGCCGACGACCCGCCGTGGGCGACGCCGCAGGCCTGGGCGAAGCGCCGGGGATACACCGACCTGCTGGCGATCCTTCCGCCGGAAGTTGACGGCGACGCGCGCGCCTAGACGACCGTCGTGCAGGCGAGCGGCGCGTGAACGCCGCCCAGCCGACAGTCGCCGGGCGGTGCTACTGGTACTGGATGTAGAGCGGCGCCGGCCAGAGACGAAGGATCTCGAGCTTCCCGGTCGGCGGCGAATCGTTGCGCGGCTTCGTGAACTGCTTCCACCCGGCGAATTGCACCGGCTCCTTCTTCACGTACGAGTAAAAGGAGTCCCGCTTGAGCCAGGGCGGACCGAAGCCGTCCATGTGCATCACGATCTGCACGCGCGGATCGAGCTTGATGCTGCTGACGTTTGTCACGCCGCGCTGCGTGAAGCGATGCACCACCAGCACCTTCGGCGGGAGCTTGTACTTGTCGACGAGTCCGGCGAGAAAGCGCGAGGCGAAGTTGACGTCTGCCGCGTCGTAGGTACCGATCCGCTTTCCGGGACGCGTGCCGTCCTTCATGGAGAACTCCGGGTCGATGCCGAGGTGCACATCCGGGCGCTTCAGGAATCGCTCGAGCATCGGCAGTTCGGCTTGCAGCGTGCTGAGTCCGACCTGCACGTCGAGGAAGAGGATCGCATTGTGCCCCTTCGCCCATCCGTAGACCTTTTCGATCATCGCGCTGTCCATGCGTGCGCGGTACTTGCCGTCTCTCCCCGCGGCCGCCTGTGCCACCACCGCAATCAGGTGCAACGCCGGCTGCACCGGATGGGTGGGGTCCAGCTTGTTCCACTCCGCCACTTCGACGTCGAGCTTCCGCAGCATCTCGGGAGGATCGAATTCGCCGAGGATCCCCATGCGGCGCGAGAGCGGATTACCGTAGAAGGCGATGATGCGATGCGCGGGAAGAATCGACCCCGGAAGCGCGGACGGCATCTTCGGCGGCCAGAGCGAGTCGAGGCTGCTCCCCATGTCACGATAGGCGAGATGCCGGTCCCCCGCAGCACTCCCCAGCGAACCCGATGGGCGCGCGCGGCGCGCGCTGTCGCTGCGAACCGTGTCAACGCGCGCCTTCTTCTTGACGGTATCGACGCGCGCCTTCGTCGCCTTCCTGGCGCCCGACTGCGCGCGAACGGGCGTGAACGGGAGCGACAGGGCGGCGAAGAACACAGAGCATGCGAGCAGACGCGGGAGCCAGGCGGACAACCGAATTCGGGACATCAGCACAAAGGGGAGGAGGGGCGCTCGGCGAGGATGGGTGCCTCGGCGGCAACGTAACGTCGACGTAAGATCGCACGGCGGGCACAGGAGATGTACCCGCGGCGAACGCCGGCGCATCGCACATACCTGGCGCAACCAGCCGGACGAGGTCGCTGCACCGGGTCACACCGCCGGAACGCGGGGGGCGTTTCTCCGTGGATGCGCTGCGAACTATTGGAGTCGGCGCGATCCACCGATCGCGGAGCGCGTGCACGTCACTTGTTCTTCGGTCGCGGCGTCGACCCGCCACCGGCGCCCTTCGTGTCGCGTTTGAAGGTGATGGCAGCGATCCCGATGGCACCCGTCGCATCGGTGGCAGTCACCGTGAGCAGATACGGTCCGAATTGCAGGTCGGACAGGTCAAGGAAGCCCGCCCATGCGAATTGCGTCCCGAACGCGCCGACCGTGATCTTCGGGAGGTCGAGCGACGTGTTGCCCACCGTCGCCACCACGGAGACGACCGCGGCGCTGGGTTGGACGGAGACGAAGACCTTCAGCGAGTCGCCAACCGTCGCGTTAATGACTGGCTGGCCGAAGGTTACGACGATCGATTCGTCGGCGTCTTTCCGTACGACGATCGCGGCCGCGCCGCGGGCCGCGCCACTGGCTGCTTCAACGATGACCGTGCCGACGGACGTTGCGGTCACGAGTCCAGTGTTGGAGACGGTTGCCACGCCCGTCCCGATCGCCGCGGTCGCCGTCCACGTGACGGGTTTGCCGTCGACCTCGTTTCCGTCCGCGTCGAACAGGGTAGCCGTCAGCTGCAGTGTGTCCCCCTCGACGAGACTGGCACGTTCCGACGTCAGCTCGAGATAGAGCGGATCCCCCGGTTCTCCAGTGACGATCACGGTCGCCGTTGCCGTTGCGCCGCCACTCGTTGCCGCGATCGTGGAGACCCCGCTTGCCACGGCCGACACCGTACCCATGGGCGACACGGTCGCCGTCGCCGGACGATCGCTGCTCCAGGTGATGGTGCGACCACTGATCGTGTCTCCGCGAGCATCAACGAGTGAGGCGCTAAGCGAGCGCGTCTCTCCGGCGGCGAGTCGCAGCGTATCCGCCGAGAGCAAGACACCGGCAACAGACACATCGAGAACGTTGACGACGATATGTCCTTCCTTCTCGCCTACCGATGCCGTGACAGTGCTTCTGCCGGGCGCGACAGCGGTCACCACGCCGGCCCCGTCAACCGTGGCCACGGAGGACGTGGAACTTGTCCACGTCGGCGCGCTGGTGGCGACGATACCTCCGTGGGCGTCGATCCCGACGGCCCCTGCGGTGGCGCGCTCGCCGACTCGAATGGTCGAGGGGGAAAGCGTAACGGTCAGGGTCGCCAGCGCAGGAGTTGCGCTCGGTGCCGTTGCCGGCGCGTCGCTTCCCCCACCGCCGCCGCAGGCGACCAAGGACCAGACACAGGCGAGCCAGACGAGTTGTCGTCGAAGTACCAGCGGGGTGCAGCGGACTACCGACGCCCGACTGGGCTGTCGCATTCGCTGACGCATGCGTTGACGCATCCGCGGCGCTTCACCGGACGAGCGGGGCGCGGTGGGCGCGGTGGGCGCGGTGGGCGTGCACTCGTGAACTGAGACGACCGATGTGGTCATACGACGCGAAGTGCCGGCAAAGCTGCGACTACACTTGTGGGCGGGTCGGACGTCCGGCAACGGTCCGGGCATTGCGCTCGCGGATGGACGGCCGAAAACACGGCAGGGAGCGGCACCTGCCCGCTCCCCGTACTCCTGTCGACTCCTGCGCTACCGCCGGTACGACGTCCGCAAGCCGCGCTCGCGCGTCGCATTGCAGACCATGCTCCACCGGAGCCAGGCGTTGGTGAGATTTTCGGGGGCCTTCATCAGGCTGTATTCGCTGCCACGCCTCGTACGTTCGGTGGAGTCCTGCGCGTCGAACGAGCCGTGCAGTGTCTTTTCCACCGCCTGCAGTTCTTCGTTGGAGAGCGTGGCAATCCAGCGAGCGGTGATACGGTCGGGTATCGTCATGGGCGAACCCTCACTTGTGACGGAACGTGATCCGGCCCCGGGTGAGGTCATACGGTGAAACCTCCACCGTCACGCGATCACCGGCCAGGATCCGGATGCGGAACTTCCGCATCTTTCCCGCCGTCGTAGCGAGCAGCTGATGCCCGTTTTCCAGATCCACCCGAAACATTGCGCTCGGGAGGACTTCCGACACCGATCCTTCGAGCTCGATTGCTTGTTCCTTCATTCAGTTTCCTCGCGGTGTGCCACTCGCGGCCGAGTACTGACGATCGTTCCGAATATGCGTCGGGCCTGCTCGCCGTCGGCAGGCGGCCCTCCGAGTCTGCGGAACCATTCCCGGGCCGCGTCGCGGGATTCGCCATAGGAATGTTAGTCGTCGCGTGTATCCTTGGCAATCAAAATGAACGGCACCCGGCCCAACCTCGAGGCGCACCGATCCGCGAGCTGCCCGGAGCGAAGAAGCCCTCGCTCGAAAGCGTGCGGACAACACGAAACCCCGGCGTGAGGCCGGGGCTCCGAGTAGGGTGCCGTGCTTTTTGACCGACGCGAACAGTTGCCCCTCCTGGGCTCGAACCAGGACTCTTCTGATCCAGAGTCAGACGTGTTGCCAGTTACACCAAGGGGCAGTTGGACCTTCCGGTGGATGGAAGGCGTAGGAGAAAATACCCGTGCAGCGACACGCCGGGCAACCCCTCAACTCCGCCGCATGTCCCGCCTTAGCTCCCTCGCAGTGCTGCTCGCGCTCTCGCTTGGCGCGTGCAGTGCCTCAGTACCACCTTGGGGAGCGTCGATGGAGACCGCGAAGCGGAATGCGGACAACGCCTTCGCGGCGTTGGCGTTTCGCTTCTACAACGTGCAGCGCGACGCGAAGTTCACCGCCGCGCGGCCACGCATGGCGCGCTACGCGCTCGTCCCCTCCGGCATCTTCAACGACACCTCGGTCTGGTCGGTCGTCACGCCCGATGACTCCTCGCGTACGCTGTACCTGCACGGGACGATGACCCAGCAGGGATACAACTTTTCCGCGCGATCGTCGGTCGGCGTTCCCGAGCGACTTGGTGACGAGCGTCACTCCTTGCGGCTCACGCAGCTGGGCGACGGCGAGTACGAGTGGCTCACCACCGTCGATCACGCGGTGGGACCGGTGCGCGCTCCGGAGATCGGTGCCGTGTTCGGCACGCTGTTCACCGCATACGAGGGACGCACCGCTCCGGCCGTCGAGGCGGACCTGCGCGAACATTTCTCGCGCACCGCCCGCCACATGCACCAGCTCTTCAGCATTACCGCGTTGCGATCGACTCCGCAGACCGACGGTTCGACCACGTTCCTCCTCTCCTGGCTGGTGACTCCCGACTCGCTGCGTGGCAAGTACCCGGCTTTTGCTGCGTACCTCGACAAGTACGTGATGCCGACGCGCGCCAGAATGCAGCTGACGGACCGTCAGGGTGGACAGTATCTCGACCTCACGCTCGACCGGGGACTGTTCACCGCGCGGCTGCGCGCGCGCGACGGGAGGCTGGTCACGCTGGCGGGCGTCCCGCGCCCCCGCCCGGATTCGATGCGCGTCCGGTTCGACCTGTCGATGAAGATGTCGCTTTTCCGCGTGGGCTACACGAACCTCGGCGGCGACTTCATCGTGCAGCGCGGCGAGCATGAGCGGGGCTGGTTCCTGCGCTTCCAGCGCGAGCCGGAGTGGGACTTTCCGCTCGCTGTGGACCGCTTGATCCGCAGCGCGCTCCGGCGCCCGTTCGAGGGACGCGGGACCGAATTGCGCCTGACGGTGCGCGATGACATGGGTCGCCAGGCGATCAGCCAACGACAGGTGCGGACGGCCGTGAAGGAGAGCGCGATCGTGCGCTGGCTCGGAGGGCTTGGCTCGACCGCGTACGGCGACTTCTCCGGGCGATCCGAAGCGGAAGAGAACCGCTTCCTGACCGAACTGTTCGGCGTGCTTCGGGAGGATGTGGCCGCGCTCTCGCCGTGAGCCGGGAAGGCGCCATCGGCGACGGCTCCATCAGGCACAGCCCCGTACAACGAATAAGGGCCGCCGATTTATCGGCGACCCTGGATCAGATTGCGGCTGCCCCCGAGGGGATCGCCAAGCCAGTTGCCATTGGAACTCTCCGTCCTACCGGACAACGGCTGGCAAAAACCCTATTCGGCGGGCGAACCGCGGCTCCTGTATTCCTCACCAGGAACGACACGACGTCGCGCCGAAGCAAAACGACTTCACGAACCCTTATATCCACGAGAGCACCGGTTTGTTCCCGGCACCAGTGGAGCTGAGGGGGATCGAACCCCTGACCTCTGCAGTGCGATTGCAGCGCTCTCCCAGCTGAGCTACAGCCCCTGACTGCCAGAATCGCGCCACCTTATTGACGACGGTCGCACTCCGGCGCAACACAGTCCCCCTACGAAGCAGGGTCCGGGTCGGCGGGGAAACCTAGCCCACGCGTTCGCGAAGTCAAGCCGATCGAAGCCAACCTACCGAAGCTAACCTCTGGAACAACGACAACTTGGGGCCCCGTTGACTACGGGAAGGTCACCCCGCCGTCACAGCTCCGTCACTGCCTTCACCACCTAGTCCCCAGCTCCCGCATGAGTTCCCCGCCCCACCCTCTCGGCAGTCAGTTCGCTCGTGACCAGTTGTCGCTGCGCGGCATTCGGGTCAACGAAAAACGCACCCAGCCCGAGGGGGAGTACATCCTCTACTGGATGCAGAGCACGCACCGCCTGGAGGAGAACTGGGCCCTGCGATTCGCGATCATCGAAGCCGACCGCCTCAACAAGCCGCTGATCATTCATCA
Source organism: Gemmatimonadota bacterium (assembly GCA_040007995.1). Lineage (GTDB taxonomy): Bacteria > Gemmatimonadota > Gemmatimonadetes > Gemmatimonadales > Gemmatimonadaceae > SCN-70-22. The sequence goes on from JBDTUA010000168.1 coordinate 7,376, forward strand.
AGGGCTCGACCCGACCTACGAGCACGCCAACGACCGGATCCACAGCTTCATCCTCCACAACGCACGCGAGTTGGCGCTACGCGCCGCGTCGATGGGGCTGCACTACCAATTCGTCTTGCGTCATCGGCGCGACGACGACCGGCGCGTGCTCGATCGGCTGGCTTCGCGCGCCGCCCTCGTCGTGACCGACCGTTTTCCGACGTGCGGCATCGCCGAGCGGACGCATCGCTTCGGTGAGCGAGTGAACTGCCGAGTGGTAGCGATCGAGTCCCATGGCGTGATCCCTTCGGGAGCGATCGAGAAGTCCGAATACGCCGCCCGCACGATACGACCGAAGCTGCGGAAACTGATGCCGCTCTCGCTGGAGCCGGTGGAGGAGCGCCCGGCACGGCGCCCGGTGTCGGCAACGCTCGCACGATCGCTGCTCGAGACCAACGAAGTTGATCTGCTCGACCTGGCCCGTGCAGATCTCGCCGGAGAGATCGCGCGTTGCGAGATCGACCACAGCGTCGCGCCAGTGCCGCTGACGAGCGGCCTGACGGCCGCCCGCCAGCGGCTGGCGGACTTCTGCAACGGGGCGTTGGCCAACTACAGCGAGCGCCGGTCCGATCCCAACGATGACGAAGGGACGAGCCGACTCTCGCCGTACCTGCACTTCGGTCAGCTGTCGCCTGGCGAAGTGGTACGCGCCGCTCTCACCTCGGCGCATGCGGCCGAGACGGAGAAGTTCATCGACGAGTTGGTGACCTGGCGGGAGCTCTCGCTCAACTTCTGCCTCCGGAACCCGGACTACGGGACGCTCGCAGCGCTCCCCGAGTGGGTACACAAGGCCATGGCGAAGCACGCCGGCGATGTCCGTGAGGCCACCTACACGCTCGATCAGTTCGAGCGCGCCGAAACTCACGACGATTTGTGGAATGCCGCCCAGCGCGAGTTACTTCATACCGGCGTGATGCATAACGTGGTGCGCATGCTCTGGGGCAAGACCCTGATCCTCTGGAGCGCGCACTACGCCGATGCGCTGGCGTGGCTCGTACACCTCAACAACAAGTTCGGACTGGATGGCCGCGACCCCTCGAGTTACGGCGGGATCCAGTGGTGCTTCGGAAAGTTCGATCGTCCCTTTTACGACCGTCCCGTACTGGGAGTGATCCGGCCCATGTCCATCAAGCGGGCCCGGGAGAAATGGGACGCCGACCGATACATCCGCCGATGGTCGCGCTCGCCGATGCTCGCGCAACCCCAGCTTCCGTTCCACACCTAACGAGTCGCCTCGTCTCCCTGCGCCGGCGTCGCGTGCCGGTCGCCCGTCGATCCGTGACCGGGCGTTGCTTCGCGCGCCACCGGCATCGACGACTCGCGATCGGCAAACGGTGTCTGGCGCAGACGGGCCGTCGAGCGCCCGCGCGCTTCCCCACCTTCGCGACCGATGGCCGCCATGTGTGCACGATCGCGACTGACCACCTCGCCACCCTTTCGACCGGCGTTGCGGGCTTCGTCTCGTGACCACTCGTGTGCCGTCCCTTTCTCATGCGCGGCGCGACCGCCCTTGCTCGCGATCTCCCGCTGACGATCCGGGTCCATTGATGCGAACCCTCGCTTGCTCTTGCTTCCCATGGTCTCCTCCCTCTCCAGCGATACAACGTGAGCCGCACTCTCGAACGTCCGAGCTCGGCACGGCGGACGAAGCTGGTGCTCTCGCCTTCCGTCCTAACGCACGAGTGCGGGAAAGCATTCCCATGATTCGCACCGATGTGCCCGATAAATCAAGCAAACTCGGCCATACAGCGAATCCCGTCCCCGGACGGGCGACATGGTCCTGCCCGCTCGAGGCGCGGGTGTGTGCTTAACGTTGAGGACGGAATGTGCCAACCTCAGCGAGCTATGTCACACTCCGTACCCTAACGTGGAGTTCGTTTCGTCGCCATTCCACCACAGGGGCAAGCACAGCCCACCAGCCTCAGCCGCTATTTTAAGTCGCCCATGCCGCTCACCCTCCGATTTCTCGGTACCTCTGCCTCACGCCCGACCGTCGAACGCGGCGTCGCGTCCATCGCCCTCGTGCGCGAAGGCGACACCATGCTTTTCGACTGCGGCGAGGGTACGCAACGCCAGATGATGCGCTACGGCGTCTCCTTCAATTTCGGAGACGTCTTCTTCTCGCACTTTCATACGGACCACTATCTCGGGATCATCGGCCTGCTGCGCACCATGGCATTGCAGGGACGCACCGAGCCGTTGCGCTGCTGGGGTCCCCGTGGCGCGCTTCGGACGATGAAAAAATGCGAGACGCTCGGTGCCGACCGGCTCTCCTTTCCGGTCGAGGTCCGGGAGCTTGCCCCGGGCGACATTGTGCGGCGGAAAGACTTTGAGATTCAAGCGATCTCGGCGGAACATCGCGGAGCGAGCGCACTCGGTTGGGCGCTGGTCGAGGATATCCGTCGCGGTCGATTCAATCCCGATCGGGCTCGCGAACTCGGTATCCCGGAAGGGCCGCTGTGGGGGACGATCCACAAGGGCGAGCCCGTGACGCTTCCCGATGGTCGGCTCGTGCGACCGGAGGAGCTGGTGGGCGTGAGCCGCCCAGGCCGCCGCATCGTGCTTACTGGAGACACGCGCCCGTGCGATGCGACCAAGGTTGCGGCGCGGGACGCCGACCTTCTGGTGCATGAGTCGACGTTCGGCGATGAGGAGGCTGAGCGCGCGGTGGAAACCGGCCACTCCACCGCCCGCGAGGCCGCGACGCTCGCCAAAGAGGCGGGGGCCCTCCGACTTGTCCTCACCCACCTCTCAGCGCGATACACCCGCGACGTGAGCGATCTCGAACGCGAGGCGCGCAGCGTCTTTCCCGATGCGCGCATTGCCAGGGACGGGATGGAAGTCGACGTCCCCTTCCGCGACGCGGGAGAGGAGGAGGAGGACGAATAGTCCGCGACCGTCGACCATCACGCGTTACGAGACGATGTAGACCGACTGGTTGTTCTGGATCGGATATGAGCGACGGAAGAGGCGCGACATATCCCGATCGGTCAATCCGCCGAGGACGGTGCCAGGGTCGAGGCGCGCGCGGGGGTCGTTCGCCTTCGGACCATGCGCGTTCAGCCACGCATACCGATTGAGACGCGACGTCGCCGCCGGGTGCACGAAGACGATCATCGCACTCGAGTGGCTGGGCGACTCAACTGCCACCT
>JBDTUA010000169.1:0-10542 GCA_040007995.1 Gemmatimonadota bacterium
GGTGCTTTGGCAGCGCATCGCCCGCCGCGGCGCGCGCTTCGGGCGCGTCTCCGACACGCTGGCTTACTATGCCTTCCGGCCCGACTCACTGAGCAGCGACCCGCTTCCGCTCCTGCGCGAGGCGTTGCGCTGCATCGCGCTCGGGCACGGCGTCGATCTGGCGATTACCGGTGCGGTGCACGCCTCCGGGCGTCCGTCGCACGAGATGGCGGGGGCGCAGCTGCACTATATCTGTTGGATCGCCGGCATGCTCATCGGCCGCGGTGACGATGCGGTAGCGCTGCTCGATGTGGTGCCGCCGACGCGTACGCCCCCTGCCCCGATGTGGATCGCAGAGAGTCTCGTACGATCGGTTCCGCATTCGCTTGGCGTCGTGCCCGAAGAGTGGCCCGAACGCTGGCATGCGCTGCTGCCGCGCCTGGAGCCCTTCCTCGCGGCGGTGGAGCGGCACGTCGGGATGCCTGGCTACGCACGGGCCGCGCGGGTGGCCATGGAGCGCGCCGTGGCGTTGCACGTGACGGAAGCACCGATGACGCTCGGCCTGCACCATGTCGACTTCTGCGAGTGCACCGAGGCGATCGTCGATCGCGTGGCGCCGGCCGGCTGCGAACGATACGCCGTTCATGTCCTCGTACGAGGCGATCTGCTCGGAGTGGTCGAGCTTCCGGTGATCGACGGAATGGTCCGGGCGAGCGTGCTGCGTGACGTGATTACCGCCACTCTGGCGTGGCCGCTGCTCGGCCGCTTCTTCGAGGACACCCACTATCAGAGGTGCTCGTTTCACGACGACGACGAGAGCTACTCCGCCTGGCGAGATGGTGAACGTATCGCCTCGGGACTGCCGGCCGACGTCGAGGCGCGACGACTGGCGCTGCACGACGCCCTTGGCTGGGACATATTTCTGCGCGACCTGTGGGACGAGGGGGAGGACGACATGGCGCCGACCGACGCCGCTGACGGCGCGACGCCCGTGGCGATCGGCGAGTGGACCGTCTTCGAGGCGAGCGCCCCTCGGCGCGCCTTGCAGCTATCGGACGGAGTCGCCGACGTGCTGGTGCAGGTGGGAGGGGTCTCGGTGGCGACGCTTCGGCTGGAAGGCGAGGGGGACGTGATACCGGCGACTGAGCTTCCGCAGCGCATAGGTGATGCGATTGGCTTCGAGCTCTGTCGGGCGGTTGTGCGTGAAGCGCTGGTCGGACGTGGATGGGCCGGGACGCTCTCGCTTCGTGCACGTTTGCAATTGGCGGCGACCGGGGCGGAGGCTGCAGGCGTGGAGGGAGCGGCAGACGCGGCGGAGGATGCGATTCGCGTCGCCCACCCGTCGCTGGCTCCCGGGTGGCTCGAGGAGATCCGCCGCCGCGCAGGCAACGAGTGGACGGTGACGGTACTGGCACGACGAGACCGGCGCTTCATTGGTGGAAGCGGGGACCGCACGTACGCAATTGCGGCCTCGGGGCTGGACTTGGCGTTGCAGCTGGAGCGCGAGGGTGGCACGCCCGTCATCGAGCCGACTCCGCCTTCGCACGTCGTGCCGAACGGAGCGTCGCCCCCGCCGCACGGCGCGCTCTACCTCCCCTCGCTCCGATGGCGCCACGTCGGGACGCCGACGATGGTTCGCGCGATCTCCTCGTTCTCGGGAGGACACGACGAGCGCGTCGAGGACGATTTCGACGCGGACACACCGGCGCCGGCCGGTCCGGCGTCGGCGGCAGATCGACTTCCGATCCTGATGTATCACCGGGTCGCGATGACGGGACCGTCGCAGCGCGCACGGTGGCGCGTCACGCCCACCGCCTTCGCGGGCCAGATGCAGGCGCTAGCCGAGCGAGGCTTCTGCACCATACGACTGGCCGACTGGCAACGGGCCATGGACCAGGGACGGCCGCTCCCCGAGCGCCCGATCCTCCTCACCTTCGACGATGGCTATGCCGACTTCGCCGATCATGCGTGGCCCTTGCTCCGGCGCCACGGCTTTGGCGCGCTGGCCTTCCTGGTGTCCGGGAGCGTAGGGCGGCACAACAGCTGGGACGCCGACGCAACGACGGAGCCCCTGATGGACTGGGACGTGATCCGTCGGCTGCGTGACGAGGGCGTCGAGTTCGGGGCGCACTCAGTCACCCATCGCCGCTTCACCGTGCTCTCCCCCTCCGACGCCTTCGAGGAAGCCGCACGGTCGCGGCAACGACTCGAGGATGAGTTGCAGCTGCCGGTGGACACCTTCGCCTATCCGTATGGGGCGGAGGACCCGGTCACTCGGCACGTTGTCGGCGCCGCCGGCTTTCAGTTCGGACTCTCGGTGCGCAGCGGTCCCGCTCGTCGCAATGCGCCATGGCTCGCGCTCCCCCGCATCGAGGTCACGGGCGAAGACGACGTCCGAAGCCTCCTCGCGAAGCTGGACGAATGACCGCCTCCCCGGCAGGATCCCCGACAGGCTCCAGCGACGGCGGACAGACCGTCGCACCGATCGGCGTCTTCGAGTGGGAGCTGTCCGCGCCGGTGCCGTCGATAGGTGACACCGATCGCTACCTGGCGGTGCGCTTCCTCGTTCGTCTCCACGGCCGACCGGTCGGATGGCTCTACCTTGGGCCTGACAACGGTCAGGACTGGGAGTCGCGGCTGCGCGCGGCGCTGCAGCAGCAACTCGCGGGCGCCGTGCAACGTGCGGTGCTCCGCCAGCAGATGGATGCCTCGTCGCGGCCCGCTGTGCACGCACCGTCGATCACTGTCGTCGTCTGCACACGGGACCGACCCGACTCGCTGGTGCATTGCCTGGCGTCGCTGCTGGAACTCGACTATCCGGAGTTTGAGGTCGTGGTGGTCGATAACGCGCCCTCGAGTGATGCGACCGCGCGCCTGGTGGCCCGCATGTGCGAGGAGGACTGCCGCGCCCGCGCGCTGCTGCTCCACGTGGTGGAGCCGACCCCCGGCCTCGACTGGGCGCGCAATCGCGGCGCGTCGAGTGCTCGGCATGCGATCATCGCCTTCACCGACGACGACGTGCGGGTGGATCGCGACTGGCTGCGCGCGATTGGACAGGGGTTCGCGAACGACGAGGTCGAATGCGTGACGGGGCTCGTCGTGCCGGGCGAGCTGGAAACCGATGCGCAGGTCTTTTTCGAGGATTTCTACGGCGGGATGGGCAAGGGAATGCGGTCGCGCGAGTTCCGGCAGCACTGGATGGACGAGCGCGCGCGGATCGGGGCGCACCACGTCGGGGTTGGCGCCAACCTGTCGCTCCGACGTGACTGGCTCCGGCGTCTCGGCGGCTTCGACACCGCGCTGGACGTCGGAACACCCTCGCACGGCGGTGGCGACCTGGACATCCTGCATCGTACGCTCGCGGCCGGAGGGGTGGTGCGGTACGACGCGGAAGCGATCGTGCGGCACTACCACCGCCGCTCGATGGCCGCGCTCCGGCGGCAGCTGCGGGACAACGGCCGGGCGTTCGGCGTCTACCTGCTCACGCGATGGCGTCTCGGGTTGCATTCGCCACGCGTGGTGCTGCGCTACGCCGTAGGAACCTGGCTGGGGTGGATGCTGGGCCGGATACCGCGGCGCCTGCGCCGGCGCGAGCGGTTGCCGTTGCCATTGCAGCTGGAGGAATGGATCGGCGCCGTCCAAGCGCCGTGGGCGTGGCGTGCGACGTACGCACATGACCGACGCGTACGGAGGGCAGCGGGACTCGCCGAGGCTGGCGGCATCGCGTCCGTCGCCTCGCCGCCGGGCTGAGCCCCGCGCCGGAGGGCGCTACGCCGACGCGCGGCCGCCTAACGCCATTCGTGCGCCCCGACGTCGTAAGCAGCGCCAGCCATGAGCGCCTGCGACCAGTAGTCGACCGGCCCGACGCTGGTCCCGAAGAGCGAGCGAAGGTTGAGGCCCCGGTCGATCAAGGGGGAAATCGGCGTGAGGCGATACGCCGTCAGCGCCGCCAGCTGGTCGGCGTTACCGATCGTCCCACCCGCGCCCGGCGCCGCGAACGCGGGGTCGCCTTGCAGCCCGACGGCAGTGCCGCCGAGCAGTTCCTGTCCGGTCGCCGAGCGCCATGCTGTGAGTCCGGAATAGGTGGAGGCGCCCCACATGAACGACGGCGCGACGCTCCCAGCGTAGTACGTGTTTCCCTCGAAGCGCAGGTCCACCGCGCCCTTCAACTGGCCGGACGACACGATCAGCACCGTGAGCCCACCGGTCGCGTAGAACGCGTTATTCCGGATGTGAAGGTGTTGCACGTCGTGCGTGCTAATCGTGGCATTGTGCACATGCACCGCGCGGGGCGTTCCCGACGACGACGGGGTGATGTAGACGCTGTTGTTGTAGATCTCCGAATTGATCGTTCGCCCCCATACGACGATTGCCGCCGCCGAGTTCCTGCGGCCGTCGTTCTCGCTGATGTTGTAGCGGATCGTATTGCCGGAGTGATTGGTGTTGTCCGGCGCATGCGCCATGAGATAGCCGGCGCCGGCATTGCCGTGCGAATAGTTGTACTGGACGACGGAGTTGCGGGTGTTCTGGTCCAGGTCAAAGCCGCCACCGTCGGCCGGCCCGTTGGTCCTGTTGTCATAGGACTCGTTCTGCTGGATCACCACGCCGTCGGAGTCGTAGGTCCAGATGCCGACCGGACCCTCCGCCGCGTCGCAGAGCGCTCCGTTGTTGGTGGCGATCGAACGCTCGATCATGCCACCCGCCACGCCCGCGAGCGTGATGCCGCTGCCCGAATTGGTGGCGAGGCCGGCAACACCTGGGTTGTCTGACGCGATGAGGTGTCCGAAATAGATGTTCTGGTGCGTGTAGGGGAGCTGCGCATACGTGGAGAAGCCGCCCAGTGCATTGTCGTGCGCCGAAGAGTAGGTGACGCGGACGTCAGCGAAGCCGCTTGAAGCGTTCCAGCTATCGATCACCACCCCGTACCGCCCGTATCCGTAGGCCTCGACGCTGTCGATACGGATGTACGGCAGCTTGATGCCGCCGGCCAAGTCGTTGTAGATGCTGATCCCGCTCCCCTTGTTGGTCGTGCGCCCGGCGCCACGCAGCCGGAGGTTGCGCACCTCGAAGCCCGCGGTGTTGTAGAGCGACAGCCCGGTCTCCGCTGTGCTGTTGATCGTCGCACGCGCGCTGCCATAGGTGCTGATCACAATCGGCGCGATGGCCGAGCCACGATCGCTGGCGATGAATTTGAGTGAGCCATTGAAGATTTCACCGCCCTCGAAGAGAATCCGATCACCGGGGGCGAACCTCTTGGCATTGACCTTCTTGATGCTGCGCCACGGCTTCGCGAGGGTTGTCCCCGCGTACGTGTCGTTTCCCGTGGGGCTCACGTAGTAGGTGACACCAGTCGTCGAGACGGTGGAGAACGGGGTGACCGCCTGCCTCGACGGATCACGCGGCCCTACGCCGGTCGGGTTGGAGCAGGCCGACCCGACGAGCGTCAGCAACGTGAGCGCGGCGAGGGGCGGCAGACGTCGCGAGGGATTCGACTCTGCCGGGCACGCGAGGCGGAACGGCGTGCACGACAACGCGCGGTGCGACGCGGAACGGTGGAACGGCATTGGTTTTTAGCTGGCGGAAAGGGTGGCGCATCGCTGCGCGCCCGTCACCTGCACCGAGGGCGCCGTCGTCACGAGAGACCACCGAAACTTCTCGTCGGGCTCGCTTCTGCGGAAGATGCGTCGCGGAGACGCTGCTCGAGGTGACGGCGGTCACTCGCCGCTGGGCGACGACGGAATGATCGACCGGATGCCATTTGACAATCATGCTGCGTCCGTCGAGCGGCGACAGCTGGCCCGACCTCCTGCTCGATGTGTGACTCCTCCTCCCATACCTTCCAACGTACGCGTCACGACATTCAGGACTGATGGTCGTGGTGGCCTTTGTGCCAGGCCCGAGGATGCCGCGTCGCTGCTCCAACGAACTCCGACAATGGACGACGACGCTGTAGTCGACCGATCGATGTCGCGCCAGGATGTACGCCGGTGCGTGCACCCAGCCAGTCGCACGCGCCGGGGTGCCAGTTCGAGCTCCCTTCCCATCCGCATCGCATGACGCGCAAGCGCGCAGGGCTGGACTTCGACGACGTGGTGCGCCTAGCGCAGCGACTCCCGGGGAGCGAAGTCGGGACCAGCTACGGCACGCCCGCCTTGAAGGTGAAGGGGAAGCTGTTCGCCCGACTGTGGGAGGACGGCAAAACGCTCGTCCTCAAGCTCCCGTTCGTCGTGCGAGACCACCTGATCGCGACCGAACCGGCGGTCTTCTTCCTCACGGATCACTATCGCAACTACCCCTATGTGCTCGTGCGGCTGCCGGTCGTGCGCGCGGCACAGCTGACGCCCCTGCTGGAGGAGTCCTGGCGCCAGGTGGCGCCGACGCGTCTCCAGCTGCAACTCCCACCGGCCGGAGACTGTCGCCATCCGCCGGCCATCCGCCGGCCACCCTCGGGCCACGCGCTGCGCCCGACCGCCGGCGAACTACAAGGGGGCAACCGGAATGCAGATGTCGCAGTCGAAGACACCGGTCGCCGGGTCGAAGCGCGATCCCGCCGGGTAGTACTCGAAGTTCAGACGGGCGTCCAGCTGCAATCCGCTAGATGGGAGCCAGTCGCGCAACAGGGAGCGCCAGGCCGCCCCTATCGTCTCGCTCGTTCCCTCGAATCGCGCGCTTGCGTACCGCCCGCCCGGAATGACCGTCTTGAGCGCCGGACCCGAGACGACCCGGTCGGCCGTCACCTCGGCGCAGGCGTCGTACCGGCACTGCAGAGCAGACGTGATGTTCGGATCGTCGTGGCTGATACCGTAGCGCGGCGCGGAGAGCAGGTCATTGCTGACGGCCCAGGGATAGTAGATATGCTGCCAGAACTCGAGGATGGGATCGCCGTACGGACCAACGTGGCGCACGTAGGCGACGGTGACGGGGGCGCGATCGAGAAGCTTTACCTGCATGACAACCTCCGGAGAATGTGATCGGGAGGTGGCAATCTTCCGCGATGCGGCGCGCTGGTCCTGATCGACGTTGCGAAGCACCTGACCAGGATTGCGCTCCTTGTCGCCTCCCCCGGATTGCTGCCGATGCAGGACACGCCAGACGCTCGGCGCGCTCCCGAAACGCGCCTTGAAGGCTCGCGTCAAGGCCTCCGGCGAACCGAAGCCGACTCCGAGTGCGACACGCAGGACGCTCACGCGCGGCTGCGCGATCAATCGGAGCGCCGCTATTTCGACCCGGCGGCGACGCAGGTAGTTGCCGAGTGTCTCGTCCATCAGCGCCGTGAAGAGGCGATGAAAATGGAACGGCGAAAAATTCGCGACGCCCGCGAGCGTGACGAGATCGAGGGATTCGTCGAGGTGTGCATCGATGTGCGCGAGCACGCGGTGCAAACGCTGCTCGTACTCGGCGCGACTTTCGGCTGAGTGCATCCTGGCGGGCTCGCGTGGTCTGGGCGTGAGCGGTTGTCGATGGCGACGGCGTCACTTTAACATTCGAACGACCCGAAGGAGAGCCCGTGAAGCCACTCCGCATACTGGCCGTGTCTGGAAGCCTTCGCGCTCGCTCGTCGAACGCCGAGGTGTTGCGGGCCGCCACCATGCTCGCCCCTGACGAGTTCCTCGTCACGTTGTACGAAGGTGTGGGTGACCTACCGCACTTCAATCCGGACCTCGACCGCCCGGAGAGCGTGATACCGCCGGTGGTGGCCGACCTCCGCGCACGGATCGCCGCCGCACATGCGGTGCTCATCTCGACCCCCGAGTACGCGCACGGCGTTCCGGGATCGCTCAAGAACGCGCTCGATTGGCTCGTGAGTGGCCCGGAGATCCCGGGAAAGCCGATCGCCGTACTGATGACGTCGCGGTATTCGGTACACGCGCCGGCCGCGCTGTCCGAAATCCTGCGCACGATGTCGGCGCGTGTGGTCGCGCTCGAGCCAGGCTGTGTTTCACTCGATGGGCGTCGGCTGGCTGCCACGCAGGTGCTGGCCGATCCAGACCTCGCGCGCGTCCTGCGCGCAGCGCTGGAGTCGCTGCGGGCCGCGCACAACGACTTTGTGGACGAGTGGCCGGCGACCACAATCGCAGAGGCGCGTGCGGCAGCGAGCGAAGCCCCCCCCTCCGCCTAACGTTTCGGCGAACGGAGATCACGCGCGCGGACGGCATGCGGCACGCGGTCCGGCGCAACAGTACCGCGGTCGGCGCACTTGGGAGAGCGTCGTGAACAGCGCTGCTGGGCGCAGTGCTGGGAGCGCGGCGACGTTTCCTAATCCCCTCTCATTGGTCTGTAGCAAGGGGCGCGATCTCGACCCGCCCTGTTCTTCAGACAACGCGACAGATGACAAAGCTTCTCGTGCTGGTGGGAACCACCATCGGTAGCTCCATCGGATGGTGGATCGGCGCGCCCTTCGGTGTCATGACCGCCTTCATAGTGAGCATGGTCGGCTTCGGCGTGGGCATGTACGCCGGTACGATGCTGGGACGGCGCTGGTCCTGAGCTGCGCGCGACCGCCTGCTAGCTCTGCGACGATCCGGTGCCGCGCGCCGCGGGGGTCGGAGGTTGTCCGGAACCCGCAGCCACGTCGGGATCGTAGACCCGTTCGGCCGTCGTCGCCCCCCCGTCGAGCAGAAGCGCGCGCTCGACCACGCGGGTGATGTGATCGCGCGTGACGAGGCCGACGAGGTGACCGGCCGGAAGAGCAACCACCGGGAGTCCCGGGAGATCCCGCAGCCCGAGCCGCCGCAGGACCTGGTCGAGCGGCATGTCGAGCGTGACCGCGGGGGTCGCCTCGACGAGATCGGCGACGATCAATCCGGGAAGCGCCTCCCGGTTGCGTGAGGCCAGCGCCAACGAACGCACCGACATCACTCCCGCCAACCGCCCCTCGACGTCGACGACCGGAAACAAAGGCTGGGCGGCGAATGCCACACGGCGTAACACCGGTTCCACCGCCTCATGTTCGCGAAGGATGACCGGGGCCTTGTCGTACGCATCGCGCACCCGAAGCGTATTGAGGACGTCGCGCTCGCTCACCTCGTGGGTGGCGAAGCCGCGTCTCCGCAGCCAGCCGCTGTACAGGTCGTCTCGTTCGAACCGGCGAGCGATCACCAACGCGATCCCCGTGACGAGCATGAGGGGGGCCATCAGCGCGTAGTCGTCGGTAAGCTCGAAGACGAGGAGAATTGCGGTGATGGGAGCGCCGGTGGCTGCGCCGACCACCCCGCCCATCGCCACGAAGGCCCACGCTGCGGGCTGGATAGCGAGCGACGGGAGGAGTGCGGCGAGAAGTCCCGCCAGTCCGGCACCGGTGGCCGCGCCGACATACATCGCGGGCGCAAAGAGTCCCCCCGAGCCACCGCTCGCGAAGGTGAGTGACGTGGCGAGGATTTTGGCGAAACACAGTGCGAGGATCACGTACCAGCCTGCATCGCCAAAGACGGGCGCAGGGATCGAGAAGTGCCCGCCCCCCAGCAGCAACCCGCCCGACAGCCAGACGAGCAGTCCGACCGCCGCGCCGCCGCTCGCCGCCCGCATGCGAGGCGAGACCTTCCAGCGGTCCGCCGCCTCGCCTACCCCGAAGTACGTCCTCACGAAGACGACAGTCACGAGACCGCAGGCCACGCCGAGCAGTGGAGGCAGGGCGAGCAACTCGAACCAGGAGCGCGACGGGTGCAGGGTCAGAACGGGAAAAGCGGGGCTCACGCCGAAGACCGCCGTCGAAATCGCCGCCGCGACGACGCTGGCCACGACGACGGTCGGAAAGGCCGCCACCTGCAACCCGCCCAAAACCTCCTCGAGCGCGAAGAAGGCACCGGCCAGCGGTGCGTTGAAGGCCGCCGAGATACCGGCCGCCGTCCCCGCCGCGACCAGGAGGCGGGTTCGATCGCGCGAGAAGCGAAAGGTGCGCGAGAGCGCTGACCCGAGTCCCCCACCCAGCACAGCCGCCGGTCCCTCGCTTCCGACCGATCCGCCGGCGCCGAGCGTGATCGCGCTGGCCACGCTGCGGGCGATCAGGGGGCGCGGCGGCACGACACCACCGTCGTGCGCGACACGACGCTTGAGATCGGGAACGGTGAAGCCGTCTTCGCGTGGGGCCCAGCGACGCATCACGTGCGAGGCGGCGACGAAGCCGAGCGCGGTCAGGAGAGGTCGGTACGCCGGGTTTCGGAGCTGTGGCACCCGCTCGCCCGGCCAGGTGATGAACAGCGCGTCGGTGAAGTCGACGAGCGTGTAGAAGACGACGATCGCGAGTGCGGCCGCGACTCCGATGATCACGGCGAAGATGAGCAGGACGGCGTTCTCGCTCATGTTGAGCGTGCCGAACCACTCGACGAACTCGTCCCAGCCACCACTCGCCGCGCGGCGCGGCCCGAACGTAAGCCGCCTGGTCCGCCGACGCGCCTGCACGACCGCGGCACGCAACGCACGCGCCGCCCGCTCCCCTCTTGGACCCAAGCGACGGAGTTGCGCCAGCACCCGCGAGATGGGAGGCGACATGCGGAGCGGAGTCATGCCGCGCAAGATAGGGCGAGGACCGGCGGCTCAAACGCGGGGCGCGCCGAGCGCGCGCGC